>JAEDJR010000052.1 GCA_016296235.1 Oscillospiraceae bacterium | reverse complement strand
CCGTGCTGGAGGTCATGAAGTTCATCTATGACCACATCATGTACGCCGAGCTGAATACCAAGTCGGACTACTGCCAGGTCTGCGGCTTCGACGGCGAGATCGAGATCCACGAGGACGACGACGGCAAGCTGGTCTGGACCTGCCCCCAGTGCGGCAACCAGGATCAGAACAAGATGAATGTTGCCCGCCGGACCTGCGGCTATATCGGCACCCAGTACTGGAACCAGGGCCGCACCCAGGAAATCCGCGACCGGGTACTGCACCTGTAAATCCGGGTCTGCCGTAAAATGTGCCAAATATGATTGCACCAGGGCTCCCCTACAATAGGGGAGCTGTCAGCGAAGCTGACTGAGGGGTGTCAAACTGCTAAGATTCACATGCAATTGCAATGATACTTGGCAGTTTGACACCCCTCCGGCCTTTCAGGCCACCTCCCCTATTGTAGGGGAGGCATTGGGTGCAGCCTATGCTTGTATCTTGTGTGGCAGGTCCTTTTTCCATTGCCAATTGTTCCTTCCTTTGTTATACTATTTTATAACACAATCAAGCAGGTGGTTTTATGAACTACGCCAGCATCAAAAACTGCGATATCGCCAACGGGCCGGGGGTGCGGATCAGCCTGTTTGTCTCCGGCTGCACCCATCACTGCAAGGACTGCTTCAACCAGGAGGCCTGGGACTTCGACTATGGCCAGGTCTTTGACCAGAGTGTCATGGACCATCTTCTGGAGCTGCTGCAGCCCGGCTACATCCGCGGCATTACCTATCTGGGCGGCGAGCCCCTGGATCCCCGGAACCAGGGAGGACTGCTGGAGCTGTCGCGGCAGATCAAGGCCCGGATGCCGGAGAAGTCCATCTGGTGCTTCACCGGCTACGTCTGGGAGCATCTGCCCCGGGTGCCCGGCGTCACGGACGAACTGCTCTCCCTGTGCGACGTACTGGTGGACGGGCCCTTTGTCGCCGCAAAAAAGAATCTGAGTCTGCGGTTCCGCGGCTCGGAAAACCAGAGACTGATTGACGTTCCCAGGAGCCTGGCAGAGAATCAGGTTGTTCTTTGGGATGAATAAGGAGGACATACCATGCCCACCCCTGTTGCAGTGAAAAAACTCCGGCCCGGTGCCAAGCTGCCCACCTACGGCTCGGAATTCGCCGCCGGTGCGGACTTGTACGCCTGTCTCGACGCACCCGTGACCATCGCCCCCCACGAGACCGTTCTCGTCCCCACGGGCCTGTCCCTGGAGATTCCCGTGGGCTGGGCCGGGCTGGTCTATGCCCGCAGCGGCCTGGCCTCCAAACGGAATCTGGCCCCGGCCAACAAGGTTGGCGTCATTGATCCGGACTACCGCGGAGAGGTGATGGTTTCCCTCCACAACCACGGCACAGTTCCCCAGACCGTGGAGCCCGGCGAACGGGTGGCCCAGCTGGTGCTGACCCCCTATCTGACGGCACAGTTTTTCGAAGCGGAGGCGCTGTCCGACACCGTCCGGGGCCAAGGTGGCTTCGGCTCCACGGGAACAAAATAACGCGCATACCAGATTCAGGAGGTCCAGAACATGGCTGATTTTTTGCCCATCTCCAGGCGGGATATGAAGGCCCGGGGCTGGGAGCAGTGTGACTTTGTCTATATCATCGGCGACGCCTATGTGGATCACCCCTCCTTCGGCCACGCCATTATCAGCCGGGTGCTGGAGGCCGCCGGCTACAAGGTCGGCATCATTTCCCAGCCCGACTGGAAGAATCCCCAGTCCATCAATGCGCTGGGAGAGCCGCGGCTGGGCTTCCTGGTCATGGGCGGCAACATGGACTCCATGGTAAACCACTACTCCGTGTCCAAAAAGCGCCGGAAAACCGACGCCTTTACGCCCGGCGGCGTCATGGGCAAACGGCCCGACTACGCCGTGACGGTTTACTGCAATTTAATCCGCCGCACCTATCCCAAAAAGCCCATTCTCATCGGCGGCATCGAGGCCAGCCTGCGGCGGCTGGCACACTACGATTACTGGTCGGACAAGCTCAAGCGCTCTGTCCTGCTGGATTCCCAGGCAGACATTCTCATGTATGGCATGGGAGAACGCAGCGTGGTGGAGCTGGCCGACGCTCTGAACGCGGGCATGGACGTGAAGGACATCACCTGGGTGGACGGCACCGTATTCCAGTGCAGAGAGGTGGACGAGGCGGTACCCAAAATCGTCCTGCCGTCCTACGACGCCCTGTGCAGGGACAAGCGGAAATACGCCGAGAGCTTTTACCTGCAGTATCAGAACACCGACCCCTTCACCGCCAAGCGGCTGGTGGAGCCCTACGGCGACCGGTTCGTGGTGCAGAATCCGCCCCAGAAGCCCCTGAGCCAGCAGGAGATGGATCGGGTCTACGGCCTGCCCTACGTCAGAACCTGGCACCCCAGCTACGAAAAGGCCGGCGGCGTTCCCGCCATTGCCGAGGTGCAGTTCAGCCTGATCTCCAACCGGGGCTGCTTCGGCGCCTGCAGCTTCTGCGCCCTGACCTTCCACCAGGGACGCATCATCCAGACCAGGAGCCACCAGTCCATTCTGGCCGAGGCCAAAAAGCTGGTCTGGGATCCCGATTTCAAGGGCTATATCCACGACGTGGGCGGCCCTACGGCCAACTTCCGCCAGCCCGCCTGCCCCAAGCAGCTGACCAAGGGCGCCTGCCAGCACCGGCAATGCCTCTTCCCCACCCCCTGCAAAAATATGGTGGCCGACCACTCCGACTATCTGCAGCTGCTGCGGGAGCTGCGTCAGCTGCCCAACGTGAAAAAGGTCTTTATCCGCAGCGGCATCCGCTTCGACTATCTGCTGGCGGACAAGAACGACGTGTTCTTCAAGGAGCTGGTGAAATACCATGTGTCCGGCCAGCTGAAGGTAGCCCCGGAGCACGTGGCCGATCCGGTGCTGGATCTCATGGGCAAGCCCCGGAACTGCGTCTATGAGCGCTTCCTGGAGAAGTACAAGCGCCTGAACCAACAGCTGGGGCTGAAGCAGTATGTGGTGCCCTATCTCATGAGCTCCCACCCCGGCTCCACCCTGAAGGAAGCCGTGGCCCTGGCGGAATACCTGCGGGATCTGGGCTATATGCCGGAGCAGGTGCAGGATTTCTATCCCACGCCCTCCACCATCTCCACGGTCATGTATTACACCGGTCTGGATCCCCGCACCATGAAGCCGGTTTACGTTCCCACCAATCCCCACGAAAAGGCCATGCAACGGGCGCTGATCCAGTACCGCAACCCCAAGAACTACGCCCTGGTTCACGAGGCTCTGGTGAAGGCGGGACGGACGGATCTGATCGGGTACGGCAAAGCCTGTCTCATCAAGCCCATGAGCAGGCCAAAGCCGGAGACGAAACAAGCGCCGGTGAAGGTGAAAAAGAGAAGATAATCTGCTGCCCCGCGTGCCTTTTGGTGCGCGGGACAAACATATCTCTTGCATCCTGTGGGAAAATATTGTATATTAAGCGGTATAGTAAATTTGAAACGAGGTGTTTCTATGAGCAAGGTCTTCCTCCCCGAGGGCTACCAGACGCCCTTATCCGTATACGAAATGCAGCGGGCCATCGAGTTCATCAAGAGCAATTTTCAGGTGAATTTGTCCAATGCCCTGAATCTGCGGCGGGTATCCGCCCCGCTGTTTGTGGAGGAGAATTCCGGACTCAACGATAACCTCAACGGCTACGAGCGGCCCGTGGGCTTTGATATCCCCGACGTGGGAACCAATGCCCAGGTGGTTCACTCCCTGGCCAAATGGAAGCGGCTGGCCCTGAAGCGCTACGGCTTTCACCCGGGCAAGGGCCTGTTTACCGATATGAACGCCATCCGCCGGGATGAAGTGGTGGATAACCTCCACTCCGTCTATGTGGACCAGTGGGATTGGGAAAAAATCATCACGGAAGAGGACCGGAATGTGGACTATCTGAAGCGCACGGTCCGGGACATCGTCGGCGCCATCTGTGAGACCGCCGAAGCCCTGGACGTGGCGTTTCCCAGCCTGCACTCCCACCTGTGCCGGGAGGTGACCTTCGTCACCAGCCAGGAGCTGGAGGACCGCTGGCCGGAGCTGACGCCCAAGGAGCGGGAAAACGCCATCTGCCGGGAGCACAAGACCGTATTCCTCATGCAGATCGGCCGGAAGCTGAAAAGCGGCAAGCCCCACGACGGCCGGGCGCCCGACTATGACGACTGGGATCTCAACGGCGACATCCTGTTCTGGAACGACGTGCTGGGCTGCAGCTTTGAAGTCTCCTCCATGGGCATCCGGGTCAGTCCCGAGAGTCTGGATCGCCAGCTGACCGAGGCCGGCTGCGATGACCGGCGGCAGCTGCCCTTCCACAGGATGCTGCTGGCAGGCCAGCTGCCCCTGACCATGGGCGGCGGCATCGGCCAGAGCCGCCTGTGCATGCTGATGGTCGGCACCTGCCACATCGGCGAAGTCCAGTCCAGCCTGTGGGATCCCGAGACCCGGGCCGCCTGCGAGAAAGCCGGCGTTCTCCTGCTGTAACGCATCCATCACCCACGATAACAACGCTTAAGGAGCGAATAACATTATGGAACATCTGATTTCTGTCCGAGAACTGTTTAAGAACACCGCCGAATACGCCGGGAAAGAGGTCGCAGTCGGCGGCTGGATCCGCAACCGCCGTCCCCAGAAAACCTACGGCTTCCTGGTTCTGTCCGACGGCACCTACTTCAAGCCTCTGCAGGTGGTCTACGAGGATACCCTGCCCAACTTCCAGGCCGTCAGCAAATTCAATGTCGGCGCTGCCGTCATCGTCCGGGGCACTCTGGTGGAAACTCCCAACGCCAAGCAGCCCTTCGAGCTGAAGGCTTCCGAAATCACCGTGGAGGGCGCCTCCACCCCCGATTTCCCCCTGCAGCCCAAGGCCCACTCCATGGAGTTCCTGCGGACCATCACCCATCTGCGGCCCAGAACCAACACCTTCCAGGCCGTGTTCCGCGTCCGCTCTCTGGCCGCCTACGCCATCCACAAGTTCTTCCAGGAGCAGGACTTTGTCTACGTCCACACGCCCCTGATTACCGGCTCCGACTGCGAGGGCGCCGGCGAGATGTTCCAGGTCACCACCCTGGATCTGGCCAACGTCCCCATGACGGAGGACGGCAAGGTGGACTTCTCCCGGGACTTCTTCAACAAGCCCACCAACCTGACCGTTTCCGGCCAGCTCAACGGCGAAACCTACGCCATGGCCTTCCGCAACATCTACACCTTCGGCCCCACCTTCCGGGCCGAGAACTCCAACACCACCCGCCACGCCGCCGAGTTCTGGATGATCGAGCCGGAGATCGCCTTTGCCGATCTGGAGGACGATATGGAGCTGGCAGAGGCCATGATTAAGTACGTCATCGCCTATGTGCTGGAGCACGCCCCCGAGGAAATGGCCTTCTTCAACCAGTTCATCGACAAGGGCCTGCTGGATCGCCTGAACCATGTGATGAATTCCGAATTCGGCCACATCACCTACACCGACGCCATCAAGATCCTGGAGGAACACAACGACCAGTTCGAATATCCCGTCCACTGGGGCAGCGACCTGCAGACCGAGCACGAGCGGTATCTGACCGAGGTTGTCTTCCAGCGTCCCGTGTTTGTCACGGACTATCCCAAGGAGATCAAGGCCTTCTATATGAAGCTGAATCCCGACGGCAAGACCGTGGCCGCCATGGACTGCCTGGTGCCGGGCATCGGCGAAATCATCGGCGGCAGCCAGCGTGAGGACGACTACGACACCCTGCTGGCCCGCATGAACGAGCTGGGACTGAAGCCCGAGGACTACGGCTTCTACCTGGATCTGCGGAAATATGGCTCCGCCCGCCACGCCGGCTTCGGTCTGGGCTTCGAGCGCTGCGTCATGTACCTCACGGGCATGGGCAACATCCGCGACGTGATCCCCTTCCCCAGAACCGTCAACAACTGCGATCTGTAATGCACAAGGGCTGCTGCAATTCATTTGCAGCAGCCCTGAATAGTTTTTATGATGTGCTGAGTGTGAACGGATTGCCACGGCCCCTCCGGGGCCTCGCAATGACAGTGGAATTTGAGGATTTGCGCAGACTGCCAAATACCCCTGTCATTGCGAGGAGCGAAGCGACGCGGCAATCCGTTCCTTCGAAATGCTCCCGTACAAACCGTATTCATGAATATTCAGTTTCCGGTCAGGATCTCCCTTGAAATATGCAACAGAAATCCGGTGAATATCGTGATTTTCCTGTGTTAAATTCACAAATATTGTACTTTGCTCGTATATATATGCATAATGCCCTTGACTTTTTCTGGTTATGGTGATACCTTATATGCATAAACATTCACCTGAAGAAAAGAGGATTACCCCATGAAAAAAACAATTGCTTTGCTTCTGGCTCTGATTTTGGTTCTCAGTCTGACGGCCTGCGGCCCCAAGAAAGACGCCGCTTCCAGCCTGAACACCACAACCCCCGGCGTCCTGACCATGGCGACCAACGCGGCCTTCCCTCCCTATGAATATATGGAAAACGGCAAGATCGTCGGCATTGACGCCGAGATCGCCGGCGCCATCGCCGAGAAGCTGGGTCTGGAGCTCCAGATCGACGATATGGAGTTTGACTCCATCACCACCGCCGTCCAGGGCGGCAAGGCCGACATCGGTCTGGCCGGCATGACCGTGACCGAGGAGCGCAAGGAAGCCGTGGACTTCACCGTCAGCTACGCCACCGGCGTGCAGGTGGTCATCGTCACCGAGGACTCCGCCATTACCTCTGTGGATGATCTGTTTGCCGAAGGCGCCAATCATGTGATCGGCGTGCAGCGGAACACCACCGGCGACCTGTACACCACCTGGGATCTGGAGGACGAGGGTCTCGCCACCATCAACCGCTACAGCAAGGGCGTGGACGCCGTGCAGGCTCTGGTCACAGGCAAGGTGGACTGCGTGGTCATCGACAACGAACCCGCCAAAGCCTTTGTGGCTTCCATCGGCGGCCTGAAGATCCTGGAGACGGAATACGTCCTGGAGGACTACGCCGCCGCCATGAGCAAGGATAAGCCCGAGCTCTACGAAGCCGTCAACAAGGCCCTGCAGGAGCTGATCGACGACGGCACCGTGCAGAAGATCGTTGACAAGTATATTCCTGCGGAATAACGCAGCCCAATCCACTGTAAGGGGTCCGGGTCTCCGGGCCCCTTGTTTAAGCGCTATGTTTGAGAAGGAGATGACAGTATGGGACCCAGTCCTGCCGCCCTCTGGCCCGAAATTGCCCCGCAATGGATCCTGAATCTGCCGGAGTGGCTTGAGAAGCTCTGTTTTGATATCTATAAATGCTTTATTTTCGATAACCGCTATCAGATGTTCGTCACCGGTCTGGGTCACACCCTGCTGCTGACCGCTCTGGCCCTGATGATGGGCGTGGTGCTCGGCGTTGTGGTGGCGCTTGTCCGGGCCATCTGGGACAAAAACGGTTCGGAAATGCAGGGCCCCGCGAAGCACGTTCTGCGCGTGGTCAACGCCGTCTGCAAGGTATATCTGACGGTCATCCGCGGCACACCCGTGGTGGTGCAGCTGCTGATCTGGTACTTTGTGGTCTTTTCCTCCAGCCGCAACGGCGTCATGATCGCTGCCTTTGCCTTCGGCATCAACTCCGGCGCCTATGTGGCGGAGATTATCCGCAGCGGCATTATGGCTGTGGATCCGGGCCAGATGGAAGCCGGACGCTCTCTGGGCTTCGGCTATGTGGCGACCATGCGTCATATTATCCTCCCCCAGGCCTTCAAGGCCGTGCTTCCGGCCCTGGCCAACGAGTTTATCGTTCTTCTGAAGGAGACCGCCGTGGCAGGCTACGTCAGCGTGGCAGATCTGACCTACGCGGGCAACATTGTCGGCGGCAACGCCTATGACTATCTGCTGCCCCTTCTGCTGACGGCTCTGATCTATCTGGCAATGGTCATGTTCTTTACCCATCTGGTCGGCAAACTGGAAAGGAGGCTGCGCAGCAGTGAGCGGTAAGGCCATTATTCAGGCTGTCAATCTGCAGAAGCATTTTGACAGCGGAGAAATCAAAGCGCTGGACGGCGTCAGCGCTGAAATCCACCAGGGCGAAGTGGTCGTCATCATCGGCCCCTCCGGCTCCGGCAAGTCCACCTTCCTGCGGTGCCTGAACCTGCTGGAGGTTCCCACCGGCGGCCAGGTGTTCTTCCACGGCGTGGACATCACGGACAAATCCGTGAACATCAACCTCCACCGGCAGAAAATGGGCATGGTATTCCAGCACTTCAACCTCTTCCCCCATATGACCATCCTGCAGAACATGACCCTGGCTCCCATCCAGCTGCTGAAAAAGAGCAAGGCCGAGGCCGAGGAAAAGGCCATGAGCCTGCTGCAGCGGGTGGGCCTGGCAGATCGTGCCCAGGCCTATCCCAGCCAGCTGTCCGGCGGTCAGAAGCAGCGTGTCGCCATCGTCCGCGCTCTGTGCATGGAGCCGGAGGTCATGCTGTTCGACGAGCCCACCTCCGCCCTGGATCCGGAGATGGTCGGCGAGGTACTGGACGTTATGAAGGAGCTGGCCCACGAGGGCATGACCATGGTGGTGGTCACCCACGAGATGGGATTTGCCAAAGAAGTCGCCAGCCGGGTGCTCTTCATGGACCAGGGCAAGCTCCTGGAGGAAGGTACCCCCACAGAGGTCTTTGGCAGTCCCAAAAACCCCAGACTGCAGGACTTCCTGAGCAAGGTGCTCTGAGATCTTCCATCAAATCCCCTCTGACCATGGCCGGAGGGGATTTCAGTATACATTCCACGCCGGCAGTCCCTGCGAGATGACACGGATTGCCACGGCCCTGCCGGGCCTCTCAATGACAGTTGAAAAATTCCCTCTGGCCCACGGCCAGAGGGAATTTTTAATTGGATCGGAATTATTTGCTCTCGTTGTCGATCATTTCCTGGGTCACGGAGGACTCGGGGGCAACGCCGGTCTGGAAATCGCGGTAGGTCTGCAGGCCGGAACCGGCGGGGATCAGCTTGCCGATGATGACGTTCTCCTTCAGGCCCACCAGATGGTCGACCTTGCCCTTGATGGCGGCTTCGGTCAGAACCTTGGTGGTCTCCTGGAAGGATGCGGCGGACAGGAAGGACTCCGTGGCCAGAGAGGCCTTGGTGATACCCATGAGGATCAGGCTCTTGGTGGCCAGCTTCAGGTCGGTTTCACCGGCGTCGATGCGGGCCTGGATCTTCTCGTTGGCTTCCTCAAACTCGAAGTTATCCACCACGGTGCCGCTGAGCAGCTCCGTATCGCCGGGCTCCTCCACACGGACCTTGCGCATCATCTGACGGATGATGACTTCGATGTGCTTGTCGTTGATGTCAACGCCCTGCTGGCGGTACACGGCCAGAACCTCCTGGGTCAGGTATTCCTGGACGGCCTCTTCGCCGGAGATACGCAGCACGTCATGGGGACTGAGGGCGCCATCGGTGATGCGGTCGCCCTTGTTGACCCGCTTGCCGTTCTCCACCCGCAGGCCCACGGAATAGGGCACCTGGTACTGCTTGACCTCGCCGTCGTCAGCGGTGACGGTGATGTTGCGCAGGGCGGTACGGTGGGTCTCGTCGATGTCCACCACGCCGTCGATTTCGGAAATCGTGGCCATCTTCTTGGGCTTCCGGGCCTCAAACAGTTCCTCAACACGGGGAAGACCCTGGGTGATATCGTCGCCGGCAACGCCGCCGGTGTGGAAGGTACGCATGGTCAGCTGGGTGCCGGGTTCGCCGATGGACTGGGCTGCGATGATACCGACAGCCTCGCCCATGTTGACCAGCTCGGAGGTGGCCAGGTTCATGCCGTAGCACTTGGCGCAGACGCCGGACTTGGCGCGGCAGCCCAGCACCGTACGGGCATAGACCTTTTCGATGCCGTGGGCCTCGAAGACCTTGGCATCCTCCGGCTTCATCATCTCGTTCTTGGACTTCAGCAGCTCGCCGGTGACGGGATCATGCAGGTCCTCCACCAGGAAGCGGCCGCGGATCCGGTCGCCGAAGGTCTCGATGACCTGGCCCTTTTCCTCGTAGGTGCCTAGCCAGATGCCGTGCTTGGTGCCGCAATCCTGGCTGCGGATGATGACATCCTGAGACACATCCACCAGACGGCGGGTCAGGTAGCCGGAGTCGGCGGTACGAAGTGCCGTATCGGTCATGCCCTTTCGAGCGCCTCGGGAGGAGATGAAGTATTCCAGAACGGAAAGGCCTTCACGGAAGTTTGCCTTGACGGGGATTTCAATGGTACGGCCGTTGGTATCGGCCATCAGGCCGCGCATACCGGCCAGCTGACGGATCTGGTTCATGCTGCCGCGGGCGCCGGAGTCTGCCATCATGAAGATGGGGTTGAACTCGTCCAGATTGTCCTGCAGGGCGTTGGTGACTTCCTTGATGGTGTCCTCCCACTGCCGGACGGTCAGGCGGTAGCGTTCGTCGTTGGTGATGAAGCCGCGCTTATATTGGCGGTCGATCTTGACGACTTCCTTCTCCGCCTGGGCAACCAGTTCATATTTCTTCTCCGGCACGGACATATCCATAACGGAGACGGTAATGGCGCCGCGGGTGGAGTATTTGTAGCCCAGAGCCTTGATATCGTCCAGCATCTCCGTAGCAATGGTGAAGCCATGGACGCGGATGCAGCGGTCGATGATTTTGCCCAGGAGCTTTTTGCCGACCTTCTCGGTGATCTCCAGCTTGAAGGCGTTGGCGGGATCGGAACGATCCACAAAGCCCAGATCCTGGGGCACCTTGGCGTTGAAGATCAGGCGGCCCACGGTGGCGTCGATGATCTCATGGCGCTTTTCGCCGTCGATCTCCTTCTCCACCCAGACCTTGATGGGCGCATGGAGGCCCACAACACGGCGGGCATTGTCCGTATCCACCAGGGGCACTTCGCCCTCTTCAAAGTCCACAAAGGTATCGTAAGCCAGCATGGCCTCCTCCACGGAGCCAAAGACCTTGCCGGCGCCCGGCTCATCCTCCCGGACGAAGGTCAGGTAATAGGTACCCAGAATCATATCCTGGGTGGGCACGGTGACCGGCATGCCGTCCTGAGGACGCAGCAGGTTGTTGGCGGACAGCATGAGCATTCTGGCCTCGGCCTGGGCCTCGGCGCTCAGAGGAACGTGGACAGCCATCTGGTCGCCGTCGAAGTCGGCGTTGAAGGCGGTACAGACCAGAGGATGCAGCTTGATGGCGCGGCCCTCCACCAGCACCGGCTCAAAGGCCTGGATGCCCAGACGGTGCAGGGTAGGCGCACGGTTCAGCATGA
>JAEDJR010000242.1 GCA_016296235.1 Oscillospiraceae bacterium | reverse complement strand
AACTCCATGGGCATGACGGCGGTGCAGTGGGATGTGGACAGTCTGGACTGGAAGGGCATCTCCGCCCAGGAGATCCAGGGGCGGGTGCTGGACAAAGTGAAGCCGGGAAGCATCGTGCTCTTTCATAACGCGGCGGAGAACACGCCGGAGGCCCTGCCGGGAATCATCGAAGCCCTCATTGCCGATGGCTATACCATTGTGCCCGTCTCCCAGATCCTGCTCAGCGGAAAAACCATCATCGACAATACCGGCCGTCAGTGCCCGGCCAAATGAACATAAACCTCTTGCCGTAAGGCAAGGGGTTTTTCCTTGCCCCTGAAAAATGCATAAACAGAGAAAATTTGTAAAAAACACCATTGACAGACAGCACGGAAAAGGACTAGTATTCTAACAAAATTCAAAAAAACAGGAGGCGCGGATACATGAAATACGGCTTTATCAAAGTGGCGGCGGCCAGCCCGGCCCTGCGCCCGGGTGACACGGCGCATAACCTGGAGTGTGCGAAGGCGAGCTTTGACGCGGCCGAGAACCTGGGGGCAAATCTGCTGGTGCTGCCGGAGCTGCACCTGACGGGCTACACCTGCGGGGACCTGTTCTATTCCGACCTCTTGCTGGACGGGGCGCTGCAGGCCCTGGGCGCGCTGCGGGACTACACGGCAGGGAAGCGCTGCCTGCTGGTGGTGGGGCTGCCCCTGCGCCTGGGCGGCAAGCTGTATAACTGCGCGGCCGTCCTGCAGGGCGGCAGGGTGCTGGGGCTGGTGCCCAAAACGGTGCTGCCCAATTATGGCGAGTTTTACGAGAAACGGCAGTTTACCTCCGGCGCGGATTACCGGGGGCCGGCGGAGATCCCTCTGCTGGGACAGGAAATTCCCTTTGGCCGGGACCTGCTGTTCTGCTGCCGGGAGATGGCGGACTTTGTGCTGGGCGTGGAGATCTGCGAGGACCTCTGGGCGCCGGTGACGCCCTCCACCGGGCTGTGCCTGGCGGGAGCCACGGTGATTGCCAATCTCTCCGCCTCCAACGAACTGATCGGCAAGGGGGATTACCGCAAGCTGCTGATCTCCTCCACCTCTGCCCGGCTGCTCTGCGGCTATGTCTATGCCAACGCGGGCCGTGGTGAATCCACCCAGGACATGGTGTTCTCCGGCCACAGTCTGATCTATGAGAACGGCCAAAAGCTGGCCGAGCGGCCCCCCTTTGGAAAAGAGAGCCTTGTCAGCACGGAGATCGACCTGTTCCGCCTGCGCAATGAGCGGCACCGCAACACCAGCTTCGACCAGAGCGGTGCGCCCCAGTGCCGGCGGATCGCTTTCAGCCAGCACTGCCGGGTCACAGCCTTGAGCCGCAGCATCCCGGCCCGCCCTTTCGTGCCTGCCGATGGGGACACGCTGGCCGGCCGTGCGGAGGAAATTCTCAGCCTGCAAGCCAGCGGCCTGCTTCGGCGGATCGAGCACACCGGCTGCCGCAAGGCAGTGGTGGGCATCTCCGGCGGGCTGGACAGCACCCTGGCCCTGCTGGTGATGGTGCGGGCCATGGACGCTTTGGGGCGGCCCCGGAAGGACATTCTGGCGGTGACCATGCCCTGCTTCGGCACCACCCATCGCACCCGGAGCAACGCGGAAAAGCTTTGTGAAGAACTGGGTGTGGACTTTATGACCGTGGATATCAGCGCGGCGGTGCGGCAGCATTTTGCCGATATCGGCCACAGCGAGGACTGCACCGATGTGACCTATGAAAACTGTCAGGCCCGGGAGCGGACCCAGGTGCTGATGGACCTGGCCAACCGCTGCGGCGGCATTGTGGTGGGCACCGGCGACCTGTCAGAGCTGGCTCTGGGCTGGGCCACCTATAACGGCGACCATATGTCCATGTACGGCGTGAACTGCTCCGTGCCCAAGACCCTGGTGCGCTACATCATCGGCTATGAGATGGGGCATTGCAGCCCGGCGGCGGCAGCGGTACTGAAGGACATTCTGGATACCCCGGTCTCCCCGGAGCTGCTGCCGGCGGAAAACGGGGAAATCAGCCAGAAAACGGAGGATATCGTCGGCCCCTATGAGCTGCATGACTTCTTCCTGTATCACATGCTGCGCAGTGGGGCGGCTCCGTGCCGGATGTTGCATCTGGCCTGCTACGCCTTCCGGGGCACTTATGACCGCTCAACGATCCTCTATTGGCTGCGGGTGTTTCTGCGGCGCTTCTTCGCCCAGCAATTCAAACGCTCCTGCCTGCCGGACGGGCCCAAGGTGGGCACCGTGACCCTGTCGCCCCGGGGGGACTGGCGTATGCCCTCCGACGCCTCCGCCCGGCTGTGGCTGGAGGA
>JAEDJR010000051.1 GCA_016296235.1 Oscillospiraceae bacterium | reverse complement strand
CCCCGGACTGTGTGGATCAGATCCACGCCGAAGGCGTCGTCGATTTTGCTGCGCAGATACCGGATGTATACGTCCACCACGTTGGTCTCGCCCATGTAGTCGTAGCCCCAGACCTTGGCCAGGAAGGTGTCCCGGCTCAGGACGATCTGCTGGTTTTCCAGCAGCAGCTTCAGCACCTCGAACTCCCGGCTGGTCAGCTCCACGGGCTGCTCCCGGCAGGTGACCGTATGCCGGGCCACGTCCATCCGCAGGGGGCCGCAGGTCAGACCGGCATTCACCGGGGCCGCCTGGGGCCGCTTCCGCAGGGCTGTGCGGATGCGGGCCAGCAGCTCTTCGATGGCAAAGGGCTTGGTGATATAGTCGTCGGCCCCCATGTCCAGACCGGAAACCTTGTCCATGACCGTATCCCGGGCGGTGAGCATGATGACGGGGATCTGGCTCTCCCGCCGCAGACGGCGGATGACCTCCATGCCCGACAGCTCCGGCAGCATGATGTCCAGCAGCACCAGCTGGTATTGGCCGCTGAGGGCCATGTCCAGGCCCGTGCGGCCGTCGCCGGCCTTGCCCACGTCGTAGCCCTCATGCCGCAGCTCCAGCTCCACAAACCGGGCGATGGCCTCTTCGTCCTCCACAATCAAGATACGGTCCATGTCAAGCTCCCTCCACGCTTATTCCTTGTGAAAATCCTCCTTGACGCTCTCGGCAAAGTCCGTGGCCTTGCCCAGAACCTCGTTGACATCGTCGTGATGCAGCGCGCCCTCCACGGAGAAGCGGTTGCCGAAGAACAGGGCCACGATCACCAGCGCCAGAACTACCCAGAAGGCCGCCAGCAGCAGAATGATCACCAGGGTCAGGGGGATGCTGAACTCCCGCCGCCCGGATTTGCTGGTCATGACCAGCTCCGTCTGGTTGCACTTGCGGAGCATGGACACCAGTCCCTCCCACAGGGAACGGCAGCCCTCAGCGAAGGGGCCGGGCTCCCGTTTTGCCTGCTGTTCCGACTCCGGCTCACTCTTGGGCGGCTCCCGGTCCTGGGTGGAGCAGGATGCGCCCACCATCTGGGTCTTGCCGTGCTGCTCCAGCCAGCACAGGGCATCCAGCAGGTCATTGCCGGCCGCGTCCAGGGCGGCCTTTGCTTCCGAATAACTGCAGCCTGTCTTTTCCCGCAGGCTTTCTACCAATTCCATCTGATCCATCACGGATACCTCCTTTGAAGATGTGCCTATGATACCGCGTCAAGATGAAACGGTCTTTGAGAGAAAATTAGAAAGAAATTAGAATTATCATGGCCGGCTTTCATAAGCAGCCGCTGCACTTCGGCGGGGGCAAGCCCCCGCCCTACGGTGTTTTTCGAACCACGCCGTAGGGGCGGCCCGATGTGGCCGCCCGTGTGCAGGCCCCGTAATCCCCGGGCGGCCACGCCGGAAAGACACGGATTGCAGCGGCCCCTGCGGGGGTTCGCAATGACCGAACGCTTGCAAAAGCCGATTTCAAAATCAGAATTAGGCGCTGCCGGATTGGTCCGGCAGCGCCTTTAGTATAGCACAATGGGTTGGAAATGGGAAGCCTTATGCCTGGACTTCTTCCTGGGCCTTGCGGGCTTCGATTTCCTGCTGCATCTGCTCCAGCTTGCTCTTGGGCAGGCGGAAGCCGGCCAGCAGAACCACGGCGCCGACCAGCAGCAGAACGGCGGGGACAACCATCAGGGCCAGGCAGATGGATTCCTTCATGGCCACGGTGGCTTCCTCCACGGCGATCTTGGCGGAGAAGCCGCCCACGGCCAGGCAGGCCGTCAGGATGGCGTTCTTCAGGGTGCTGGCGACCTTCAGAGGCAGGTTGGTCAGGCCCATGATCCAGCCGGAGGCATTCTTGCCGGTCTTCCACTCGTTGTAGACGGCGGTGTCGGCATACAGGGCGGAGGAGCAGGAGTAGCAGCAGCCATAGCCCAGCTGGGACACGGAGATCAGAACAACGACCATCCAGGGGCTGGTGTAGAACAGGCGGGCGGCCAGCAGGCAGACGGCCATCAGCACATAGCAGGCGATCATGGTGATGCGGCCGCTGAGCTTTTTGCCCAGGAAGCGGCTGAAGTAGGCGCCGAACACGGCACAGAAGGCGATAATCAGGATGTAGGTGGCCTGCATGCCCTTGTTGAGGGCGATGTAGGTGAAGTAGTAGACCACGGTGCCGGCAACCAGGAAGTTGAACAGCCACTTGGCCAGGTCGGCGATCATCAGGCAAAGTAGGGGAGGATTGGTGAACAGGGCCTTGATCAGGTCCAGGGGGTTGGTTCTGGCGCGCTTGGCCTTGGCGGCGTTGGACTTCTCCTGGTCGCCGGTATCCTCGTAGCCCTCGGTCATCTTGAAGTGCAGGAAGTAGGTCAGCACCATGGACAGAGCCATGATGAGGGACAGAACGGCGTAGGCGTACTTTTCGGTGACCAGCAGGGTCAGGTAGGACAGGAAGGGAACGCCCAGGTAGGACCAGGCAAACTTGGACATGTTGTTCCAGGTGGCACGGCTGGAGGCCATGGCGATGCGCTCGTCGGGCGTCTTGGCCACCACGTTGATGAGGGCTGCGTTGGCGGTGTAGGGCCAGTTATGCAGGAACTTGCAGCCGATCATGAAGATGAAGAAGAATACAATGGAGACGGCTTCGGAGTTTCCGATACGGACATATTGGAAGAAGTAGAAGATTGGGATCAGCGGGCTGCAGACGATCAGCCAGGAGCGGTAGCGGCCCCATTTCATGGGCTTGATGGAGTTGATGACAGCGCCGTAGATCCAGGAGGTGAACGAGTCCACCAGGGGAACCATGGTGGTCAGCAGGGCCACGCCGGCCAGACTCAGCTGGGCAACGTTGGTCAGGTAGAAGGTGGAATAGTACATGCCCACGCTGGTCATCAGCGCGAAGCACATGTCGCCGATACCGTAGAAGTACCGGATGCTCCGGGACAAGCCCTGGGGCCTTGCCTTGGTTTTACTCATGGGTAGTTTCTCCTTTCTCTCAATCAGGGGGACGGCGTCCCCCATTGATGACACCGGATGGGGAATGCTTACTTGACGAAGGGATTGCCGCCGAGGCCGTCGCCCCGGGGTGCATCGTAGTCGGGCCGGGGGCAGGTGTACTTGGTGGAGCCGTAGCGGATCAGCTCGTCGTTGACAATGGCGTTGCGGTCCCGGGTCTTGAGGCCGGACTGGGCCACCCAGCTGCCGCCGGGAGCCAGCTCGTCGATGGTTTTGCGGATGGAGGCGCGGATTTCTTCCTCGGTGGTCTTGGGCTTGTCCATGAACTGGGTATCGAAGCCGCCCACGAAGCACATCTTATGGCCCACTTCCTTCTTCAGCTCGGCAGGCTTGTTGGAGATGTGCATGGTGTTGGTGGCGCTGCAGCCCATGTCGGCGATCTCGCCCACGATGGGTGCGAAGTAGCCGCAGCAGTGGTGCTCGTAGAGGACGCCCTTGCTGGTGATGGCGTCGATGACTCTCTGCAGATGGGGCTTGATGAGCTCCCGCCAGACGCTGGGAGCCATGAACATGCCGCCGCCGGAGCCGTAGTCGTCGTGCATGATGAGGATGTCGGGCTTGTAGTATTTGATGAGGTAGTCGTGCAGGCGGATCTTGTGGTCGGCCACGGCGCCGAAGAAGTCATAGCAGGCCTCCGGCTCCTCCACCAGGGCCATCAGGGCGTCCTGGAATTCCACCACGCTGAACATGCGCTCCCACAGGCCGTAGCCCACCATCACGCGGGAGAGCTTGTGTTCCCGGTCCCACTTGGCGGTGTCCCGGGCGGCGTAGCCCTCCCAGTCCAGGACGCTCAGATCCGGGAACTTCATGTAGTCCCGCCATTTGGTGACGTCCGGCACCAGGTGGACGTTGGGGGTGGGATTGGCGCCGCCGATGTTGGGCTCAAAGGTCCAGCTCTGGCCGAACCAGTCGTTGGCGGTGCCGTTGATGCAGATGGTCTCGCGGATGAAGTCCATGCCCCGGGGGGCGCAGGTGTCCATGTCGGAGGCCATTGGGAAAAACTCCGGCTCTTTGTGTTGATAGGCCAGCAGAGTGTTTTCCCGGAAGCTGAGAGATGCCATACAATCTTCCTCCTTTTATGTTGAATGCAAATCAGACCAGCATACTTGCAACGGGCAGGGCCACCAGACAGATGGCCAGAATGGTGGGGATCAGGGTCAGGAAGCCGTATTTGGCCATCTGGGCGTTGGTGGTCCAGCCGGAGCCAGTGCCCAGCACCACGGTGGTCATGGCGGGCGGGGTGGCAAAGGCGTAGGCCGAAGCCATGCCGATCACAATGGCCAGGGTCAGGGCCTGGGATACGCCGCCCAGACTCAGGGCCATGGGGATGCCCACGGTGGAGACAATGGTGACGGTCACCATGTTGGAGCCGACGTTGGTCAGCAGCACGGTCACAACCACCAGGGCCACGGCCAGAGAGAAGCCCTGGAGGGACTGGGCCATGGGAGCCATGGCGGTCTTGACCCACTCGGAGAGGCCGATGTCGGCGTTTGTCATGGCTGCGCCCAGGGACAGAGCCGCGGCGGCCATGAACAGAGACGGCCAGGGAACGTTCTTGAGGGCCTCAGGGAACTGCATCAGAGGTTTGCCGTTGGGCCGCAGAACGCACATCAGCAGGGCGCCCAGCAGAGGCGGGCCGACGGTGCCGAAGCGCTTGCTCAGGGCGCCCACCACGGGGAATACGCCCTTCAACAGATCCGGCAGCACCCACAGGGCGACCACCAGGAAGAAGATGGACACGGTCCAGGCCTCCCGGGTCTCCAGCTTCGGCAGAGCCTGCTGCATGGCGCGGACGTCTGCTTTCCGCAGAGGCTCCACATCGGGCCGCAGGATGAACCGGAAGATCAGCAGCATGGCCGCCGTGGTCAGCAGGGCCGCGGGAATGCCGGCTGCCAGGTAAGCGCCGTAGGAGACGGAGACGCCGGTGATGCTTTCGCAGATGCTCAGGGCCATCAGGGGGAATACATGGGCAATGGGGGTCATGGCGCCGGAGATGCTGGCCACGATGACCAATCCCATGGTCATCAGCGCCGCCAGCTTGTGGCCCTTCTGCAGGCCCAGCAGGGAGAAGATTTCCTCGTTGATGGTCAGATAGATCAGAACAATGACCGTGGTGCTCATGCAGGAACCCAGAACCAGCACCGAGAGGAAATACAGGCACAGGAACCACCAGGGGCCCTTTCGCGCCAGAGGCGTGGACAAAAACCAGATGGCGCAGCGCCGGGTGAAAGGCGTCTGATTCAGGGCGTAGGAGCAGCAGAAGGTGAGAATCAGGAAGGTAATGGCCGGATTGCCGAAGGACGACGACACAATGCTGCCCACGGACAGCTCCGGCACCAGCAAAAGCATCAGCAGGCAGAACATTGAGGGCCAGGAAATGCCCACGGTGATCCACAGCAGCACCGAGCCGAGGAAGATGCCCAGCAGCAGCATGGCGCTTTCGGTCATGCCGCTCAGCGGTGGGAGCCAGAAGAACAACAGCACAATCAAACAGGCCAGAATAAAGATGGGCCATTCGCGTTTTAACAGCTTGTTCACGATTGCAGCCTCCTCTTTGTTTGATTCTACAACTATTATAGAGCCGGTTGGCAAAAAATTGTATGTTCCGACAAACAGAAAGAAATGCCTGCCATTGTGCTGACAGCACAACGACAGGCACAGAAAGGATGGTTCAGGCTTCGCTGCGGGACAGGACATACAGGGACAGCCGCAGGTAGGTGCGCAGCTCGGGGTCGTCCAGATCCCAGCCGGTGCGCTCCCGGAGATAGCGGATGCGGTAATTCAGGGTGTTTTTGTGGATAAACAGCCGCTGGGCAGCGGCCGCAGCGGCACGCTCCATATCCAGATAGACCGCCAGGGTCTGCAGGTAGTCCCGCTTGTCCGGTTCCTGCTGCCACAGCATCCGCAGCTCCGGCTCGCAGGCCAGCAGCCGCTGGCGCTGCTCCGTACAGCTGAGAATGTAATTGGACGCTTCCAGGTAGAAGTACCGCGGCTCCGGCGGCGTACAGCGGTCCATGGCGTAGAAGGCCTGCCGGCAGAACTCCGCCGTATCCTCCAGATTGTCGAAGGACAGGCTGACGCCGGCCAGCAGCTGTCCCTCATAGCCGGAAAGGTGGAGGGTCTGCAGCTGCTGAAAGGCCAGGGCGAAGGGATTGGGGGAATAGAGCAGGCTCACCAGGGCGTGGCGGTATTCGCAGCAGACCGTGGTGGGATACTGGCGGGACATGATATTGTGCAGCAGCTGAATGGCCCGGGGATCGCCCTGGCGGCTGCTGTCGGCAAAGCGCACGGCCAGAATTGCAAAATGTCCGCTCTGACCGCCGGTCAGGAGGGACTGGTAATAGGCGATCTGCTCCGTCTGAATGGGCGCGCCGGTGAGCATCCGCTCCAGCATTTGCCGGTCCAGGCTCTCGGCCTGACCATAGGCGGCGGCTTCGTAGATGGCCAGCCGGCGGGTCAGGTATTCCATGAGCCGCACATCGCCGGGGTTGAGGGGGCGGGTGTACTCCAGGACCGTCAGCTTGGCGTACTCCCGGTTGTTGAAGCGCACGGAGCCGTGGAGACCGCCGTAGGGCAGGCAGGAGCCGGGGACGCCCTGGAACCGGCGGACATTCTGCCGGTAGCGGGCGGTCGCACCCAGCAGGGCGCGGGACATGAACTGGTAGCCCTCGGCGGAGCTCTGGCCGTGGGTGCGGATGTAGTCCCACTCCGGCGGGATCTGCCCGGGGGAGAAGGACTCGGAGATGCCCAGCAGGCGGTAGTTGGAGTCCTGAACCATCACGGGATTGCCGAAAATCAGGTGGTATTCCTGCGCCAGAGCCTGGTAGTCGCCGGACATGATGTGGTCGTCAATCCGGTCCAGCCGGTCCTGATACCAGTCGAAGATGCTCTGAATCAGCATATAACCGTCGCTGATGCCCAGATCCCGGATGCGGATCCAGCCCTGCTCATGCTCGCAGACCACGTCGGGGCCCACGGCCCGGATCCGGACGCAGCCGGGGATATAGACCGGCAGGGCGCTGTTGATGACCGCTTCGGCGTCCTGCTCCAGCTTTTTTTCCACGTCGTAACCGGTCAAGCGGTTGGCAATCATCCACATGTTCAGCTTCAAAGGGAATTCTCCTTTCTCTCCGGACCGTCAGGCTTCCCGCTGGCGCCTCCAGGCCTCCAGGCCCTCCCGGCCCTCCCGGGTCACGGGCTTGAGCCAGCGCAGGCTCCTGAAATGCAGCAGGCACAAAATGGCTTTGGGCAAATCCTCCGCGATATAGGCCGCCATGACCACGCCCAGGAAGGACAGATGGAACACGTTGGCCGCCAGCAGGGCGGCGGGAATGCTCACCAGCCACAGGCTGCACAGGTCGCAGAGCATACCCACCAGGGTGTCGCCGCCGGAGCGGAACACGCCCACCACCTGGACGTAGGGGATGTTCCGCATGATGACCTCCACGGAGCAGAATACCGTCACCGCCAGGGCCGTCTCCAGGGTGCGGGCCGAGAGATTGTCGCCTGCGGCGAAAATGGAAATCAGGGGATACCGGAACAGAATGGTCAGGCCGCCGATGACCAGGCCCGCCAGGGGAAGCAGGAAGGTGAACCGCTTGGCGTCCAGGACGGCCCGGCCGATTTTGCCCTGGCCCACGGACTTGCCCACCATGATGACGCAGGCGCTGCACAGGCCCACGTAGAAGGCAAAGCTCAGGTCGGAGAAGGTCCGGAACACGGTCATACCGGCGTAGTATTCGTAACCCTGATTGGCGTAGACGATGTTGAGCACCAGGATGCCCAGAGCCCACATGCCCTCGTTGAAGACCACGGGCAGGGCCTTTTTGTAGAAGGCCGCCAGGTTCCTGGGACCGAAGGCCAGCAGCTCCCGGATGGGGCCGGTCAGCAGGTTTTTCTCCCGCAGGGACAGAAGCAGCAGCAGCACCGGGCCCAGCCACGAGGAGATGCAGGTGGCGATGGCCGCGCCGGCCACGCCCAGCCGGGGCATGCCCAGCTTGCCGAAAATCAGGCCGTAGTTGGCCACGGCGTTGACCACGGTGGTCACCAGGGAGACATAGACCGGCAGCTTGACCCGTTCGGTGTTGCGCAGCACCGTGGCCAGGACGTTGGTCAGGGTCACGGCGGGGTAGGCGAAGCACACGATGGTCAGATACCGGCAGCCGGTCTCCACCACGGCCGGATCGCGGTTGAACAGGCCCAGCACAAAGGTGGGGGCTGCCAGGGCCACGGCCAGGAAGCTGCAGGTCAGCACCAGGGCCGTCATAATCGCGATGCCCAGAACCCGCCGGATGCCCTTCAGGTCCCGGACGCCCCAATACTGGGACACGAACACCGACATGCCGGAGCACAGTCCGAAGCCCAGCAGGTTCGCCAGCCAGCCCCACTGGCCGGCCATGCCGACGGCCGACAGGGTCAGATCCCCCAGCCGGGAGACCATCATGGTGTCCACCAGCTGGAAGGAGCTGGTCAGCACGTTTTGAAATGCAATAGGCAGGGCCAGCCGTGCGGTGACCTGCCAGAAGGGCTTGTCGCCCAGGTAGTTGGTCAGTTTCATGGAATATACCTTTCAAAATCGGAAATAAATCGCGGATCATTCAAACGCCTGTCATTGCTGCGGAAAAGGGCGTAGGGGCGGCTATCAGCCGCCCGCTTGCCCCCGGCTTCGGAGCACGGGCGGCTAATAGCCGCCCCTACGGAAGGATACGGATTGCCACGGCCCCTGCGGTGCCCCGCAATGACAGCGGATAGACGAAACCGGCGCTGCGAAAAAAAGGGAGCGCGGCGCGCTCCCCTTTTTGGTGCGGAAGTGTAAACTTATGCCATGCCGGCGGTGATGATGGCCATGGTGTAGACCTCGTCGGCGTTGCAGCCGCGGCTGAGGTCGTTGATGGGGGCGTTCAGGCCCTGCAGGATGGGGCCGTAGGCGTCGTAGCCGCCCAGACGCTGGGCAATCTTGTAGCCGATGTTGCCGGCCTCGATCAGGGGGAACACGAAGGTGTTGGCGTAGCCGGCGACCTTGGAGCCGGGGAACTTCAGCTGGCCGACCGTGGGGGACACGGCGGCGTCGAACTGCATTTCGCCGTCAATGGCGAACTCAGGGGCCATGGCCTGGGCAAGCTTGGTGGCCTCGGCGGACAGAGCGACGGTGCCGCCCTTGCCGGAACCCTTGGTGGAGAAGCTCAGCAGAGCAACCTTGGGGTCGATGCCGAAGAAGGAAGCGGTGCGGGCGGACTCCACAGCCACCTCGGCCAGCTTCTGGGCGCCGGAAATCTTCACGTTGCCGTCCTTGTCCAGGGTGTCCTCGTAGCTGAGGTTGATGGCGCAGTCGGCCATGCAGATCTTCTGCAGAGCGGGATCACCGGTCTCACGGGTCATGATGAAGCAGGAGCTGACCAGGTTTGCGCCGGGCTTGGTCTTAATCAGCTGCAGAGCGGGACGGACGGTGTCGGCGGTGGAATAGGTGGCGCCGCCCAGCAGAGCGTCGGCCTTGCCCATCTTCACCAGCATGGTGCCGAAGTAGTTGCCCTTGGACAGAGCCTTGGCGCAGTCCTCGGCGGACATCTTGCCCTTGCGGAGCTCCACCATCTTGGCGACCATTTCGTCCATGCCCTCGTAGGTGGCGGGATCCAGGATCTCAACGCCCTCGATATCAAAGCCGCCCTTGGCAGCCGCAGCCTTGACCTCGTCCACGTTGCCGACCAGGATAACGTCCATGAGGTCGTCGGCCTTCAGGCGGGCAGTGGCTTCCAGGATTCGGGCGTCGGGGCCTTCGGTAAAGACGATGGTCCGGCGGGTGGCTTTCAGTGCGTCAATCAGTTTGGTAAACATGTTCTTACCTCCATCATAATCGCGGCCTGGCCGCATTCTTCTAGAATAGATTATACACCCTTTGTCCCGATTGCTCAATGGGGTTTGCAAATTTTTTATGTCCTATTGTGCCCTTCTGCCGCATAGATATGTTACAGGAGGGATGGACATGTACCAGAAGAAGAGCCGGCGCTGCTGTGCGCTGATGCTGACGGTGTCGATTTGCCTGCGGGTGTGTATGCTCCTGGGGCTGGACGCCCGGGCGGCGGCGCTGCTGTCCCAGGCGGCGCAGAGCACGGAGCTGGCCCGCTGGGTGCTGTTTCTGGAGACGGGACAGGCTGCGCCCTCCCCGGCCCCGGAGGATACTGTCCCGGAGCCGCAGCTGGTGGTGCTGCAGATCCAAAAGACGAAGCCCCGTCCGGCGGAAGAGCCGGAAGCGGAATCCGCCCCGGAACCTGCCCCGGCTGCCGGGACAGAGCTGCTGCCCCTGGCCCTGGCCGAAGCCGGAGAGTTGTCCGTGGCCGGGGCCTGTACGTATTTCTATGACAAATCCGCCCTGCTGGCCCGGCCCTCCGCCCTGGATTTTTCCGGGGACGGCCCCAAAATTCTGATTGTCCATACCCATGGCACCGAGGCCTATACGCCGGAGCCCGGCTGGGAGTACCAGTCCTCCGCCAGCTACCACACCCTGGAGGCGGACCGGTCGGTCATTGCCGTGGGCGACGCCCTGGCCCAGGCTCTGGAGGAGCGGGGCATCGAAGTTCTCCACGACCGGAGCCTCAACGACTATCCCTCCTTCAACGACGCCTACTGGACAGGCCTGACCAAGATTGAGGCCTGGCTGGAGCAGTATCCCGGGATCCAGATGGTCATTGATGTCCATCGGGACGCCGTGGCCGACGGCGCCGGAAACGCCATGGCCCTGTCCTCCACCCAGGAGGGGCAGAGCGCGGCCCAGGTGATGCTGGTGGTGGGGACTGACCAGGGCGGCCTGTCCCATCCCGGCTGGCAGGAGAATCTGGCCAACGCCCTGAAGCTGCAGTCGGTGCTCCAGGGCCAGTATCCCGGCCTGTGCCGCAGCCTGAACCTGAGGACGGAGCGGTTCAACCAGCACGCCACCCCCGGCTCTCTGCTGGTGGAGGTGGGCACCAACGGCAACACCCTGCGCCAGGCCCTGTGCACGGCGGAGCTGCTGGGCGACGCTCTGGCCCGGATGATCCATGCCCTTGCGCAGAACGGCGGCGTCCTGTCCGTACAATAATTGCTTGATTTTCCCGTCCGCGGCTGATATAATAAACGCCAGCGGAGTTGTCCGCGAATATGGAGACGTATCGAAGTGGTTATAACGGCCCTGACTCGAAATCGAGTAGGTCTGTAGATGACCCATCTCCGAAAGCCCTTGATATTTCGGGCTTTTCTGGATTATCTACGCTTTTCAACAATTGAATATCTACGGTTTTTCTACGCTTTGTTC
>JAEDJR010000241.1 GCA_016296235.1 Oscillospiraceae bacterium | reverse complement strand
GTGAAGTGCGTTTTTCGCGTTGTCCCGCAACTGAGCAGTGGGCATAAATATTACGCCTGGCCATAGCCAGCCTTTTTATGCTAGCATAAGTTTGCCCAAAAGTAAAGGAGAAATTTCAAAAAAATCAATGCGCATATCGGCTTTTGGACGCAAAACGGCAAATTGGTGTTTGTACGTTCTCTGCTGTCATTGCGAGCCAGTGCGCTTAAGTGGCGTGGCAATCCCCCCGTTGAATGGAACCATGTAACGATTACCACCAAAAATTGCAAGGGTTTCCCACTCTGTGGGGCAGTTGTCGATACATTTCTCCTCTAACCGGGGGATTGCCACACCACTTAAGCGGACTGGTTCGCAATGACAGTGTATACTCGACAAACACCAATTTGAATATTTACAGGGGGCTTTGTTTGATTTTGGCATACCGCCGGGGGTACTGCTTGGGGGTGGGGGCGATTTTGCGCAGGACTACAAGGCGGTGATGGGTGTCCTCGATGGGAAATTCCAGCACCTTTTCCGGCTTCAGCCCCAGCTTTCGGATGGCGTTCGCCGCTTCCTGCAGCTCCTCCTCCGCCGCCGCGCCCTTCATTGCCAGCACCGCCCCGCCCACCTTGACGAAGGGGGCCGTCAGCTCCAGGAGGATGTTGAGCCGCGCCACGGCACGGGAGGCGGCATAGTCGTAGCGTTCCCGGCGCTCCGCCGCGAAGTCCTCCGCCCGGGCGTTGACGCACTCCGCCCCGATGCCCAGAGAAGGAAGGGTTTCCGCCAGCCAGTTCACCCGCTTGCCCAGACTGTCCAGCAGCGTGACCTTCAATCCCTTGCAGGCCGCGGCCAACGGCACTCCGGGAAAGCCCGCGCCGCAGCCCACGTCGATGAGGGTTTTCCTCCCCGGCTCCAGAGCCTTTATCACCGTCAGGCTGTCCAGCAGGTGAAGCCTTGCCACGGCGGAGGGCTCCGTAATGGCCGTCAGGTTCATGACCTGGTTCTGCCGCAGCATGGCCTGGGCGAAGGCGCAGAGGGTGTCCGCTTTTGCTTCCGGGAGGGGGATGTCCAGCTCCCGCAGCCCCTCCAGCAGAGCCTGCTTCATGGTATCCATCACTGCGTCCTCGCGTTCACGATGCCCGTCAGATCCACCTTGCTTTCGTCATAAGGATCGAAGGGCTCCACGTTGACGGTCAGCTCCGGCAGCACCACCTGATCGATGTGCCAGTTCACCAGCAGGTCGCAGACCTGGCCGTAGGACTGGATTCCGGCGGAGTCCCCACTGGCCTTCAGGTAGGTATCGTTGACGGTATCCGCGACCCTGGTGGCGGTGTCGTCCTTTTTGGAGGAGAAGAAGCTGTCGTAATCCTGAATGTCCCGGCGCATCTGGTCGCTGATCCCGCTGCTCACCCGGCCCGCCGCGGCAGCGGCCTCGGTGGAGTTGGCGGTGGCCAGCACGTTATAGCAGTAGCGGAAGGCCATGAAGTAGGCGCTGTACTGGAACTCCACGCTGTCATTGACGCTGGCGGCCAGGAACGCGGCGAAGTTGGCGTCCCGCTCCGGGGCAATGCACATCCGGTGAGCCATCTCATGGCAGATGGTGAAGGGCAGGGCTACGTCAGGAATCTGGGGATTCACGGCGGCTTCCCCGGTGATGCCGCAGGTAAAGCCGGTGATGCCCATGGAGGTGTACATATCCGCCCAGCCAAGCGCCTTCACCGGCTCGGTGGACCCGGCAAAGACGGGATAGTAGTATTCATAGGTCAGAGTATGGAAGCCGTCTCCCGCCTGCCGGGCCAGCTCCTGAAAGGAGGAGAAGGAGGCCACGCCGCTGCCGTCCCGGTTCACCCGGGCGGCCAGCTCATTGGCTCTGTCCCGGTAGTACTCGGTGGCCTCGGCCAGCTCCGACACCGTGTAGCGGCTGACCTCCATGCGCAGATCGTCGCTGAGGGAACCGGCGTAGTAGTTCAGGCCGAACATGGCGGTATGGATCATGTAGACAAAGCTGACGATGGCCAGCATCCAGCCCGCCCAGCTGATGACGTTTCTGCGCAGGACGATCACCGTAACGAGGGTGGCCAGCGCCACCACGCCCAGCGCCACGGCCAGCACCTGCCACAAAAGAAAGTCCACGCCGCCGCTCCACTGAGCCAGGATGCCCTGGAAATTGCGGACGACGTAGGGATAGACCATGTCCACCAGGGTGGAAAACCGCTGCCCGAACTGCATCAGCACCCAGGTGATGGCTCCAAAGATTCCGGCCGTCAGATAGCCCCAAAGATATTTCAAAGGAAATCCCTCCTAATAAGAAAACGAAAAAAGTGTACAACCTCTCATAGTATAGCACAGAT
>JAEDJR010000240.1 GCA_016296235.1 Oscillospiraceae bacterium | reverse complement strand
TCCCACCGCCACCGTCGAGTATGGTGAAGCCTTCTGGAACATGATGCGCGGCAACAGTTCCATGGAAGTACGCGATGCGCTGTCTGTAGGCGTTGATCAGAACGGCGGGTATACCGTTCCTGACGAGTTTGAGCGCCAGCTCATTCAGGGGCTGGAGGAGAACAACATCTTCCGTACCCTGGCCCACACCATTCACACCAACTCCGGTTCCCGCATCATCCCGCTGGCGACCGACATCGGCTCCGCTTCGTGGATCGAAGAGGGCGCTGCCATTCAGGAGTCTGACATGACTTTCGCCCAGGAGACGCTTTCCGCGTACAAGCTGGGCTGCATGGTCAAGGTCAGCAACGAGCTCCTGAACGACTCCGCTTTTGACATTGCCGGTTATATCGCGCAGCGCTTCGGCGTCCGCTTTGGCAACGCCGAGGAGGATGCCTTCATCAACGGCACCGGCCCCTCCACCAATCCGCAGACCACTCCCAGCCAGCCCACCGGCATTCTCAAAAGTGTGACGGCGACTGCAGGCAACACCACTGCCAATGCCCAGACCGTTCACTTCGACAACATCTATAAGCTGTATTACAGCCTGAAAGCCCCGTACCGCAGAAAGGCTTCCTTCCTGTGCAACGAGACTCTGCTGCTCCAGCTGATGCTGCTGAAGGACCTGAACGGCAACTACATCTGGAAGCCGGGTCTGGATGTCGCCAAGCCCGACACCATCCTCGGCCGCCCGATCTACACCAGCAGCTATATGCCTGCCATCACCGGCAACGCCACCACTGACAAAAACAAGAAGGTGCTGCTCTTCGGCGACTTCAACTATTACTGGATCGCCGATCGCAAGGCCCGCACCCTCAAGCGCCTGAACGAGCTGTATGCCGTGACCGATCAGGTCGGCTTCATCGGCACCCAGCGTGTGGACGGCAAGCTGATCCTGCCCGAGGCTATGCAGGTAATGGCCCTCGGCTCCGGCGCTGCCTCCTCTGGCTCCTGATGACTGGGGGGTGACGGTCATGGCGCTGATTTCTCTTGAGGAAGCCAAGCAGTATCTCAGGGTTGACACTGAGGATGAAGACGCTATGATCGCCATCCTCCTGTCTTCGGCCGGACGGCTTTGTGCCGATGTTGCGCGGCTGTCGGATGAAAAGTGGGCAGCTGTGGACAACGATGATAAGGACGCCACCCTTGTTTCCGTCAGGGAAACCATGAGGGTGGCGATCCTTTATGCGCTTGGCTATATGTTCGAACACCGCGAGGATGCAGACCATCATGAGCTGACCCTCAGACTGAGGTCTTTGCTGTTCGGTATCCGGGAAGGAGTCGTGTGATGAACATTGCAGGTCTCCGCGTGCGGATCACCATTCAGAAAAACAATACTGTTACGGATAAGTACGGTAATCACAAATCCGTCTGGCTGGATTATTTCACCTGCTGGGCAACGGCAGTGACCGGCGGCCTGTCCTCGTCCGAGGATGAAACCGCTGGTCATACTGTCGAGGCGGATCGGCTGGATATGACGGTCCGGTATTCATCCGAGACCGCTGCCGTGAACTCCAAGCAGTACCGCGTCCTGCTTGGCGGCCGTATTTACAACATTCTGAGCATCGATGAGATGGGCTTCAAGCACAACAGCCGGAAATTCCACACTGAGCTGACAGAGAGGTGATCCTATGGGACGCAGGGTAAGCATTGACGGTCTGGCCGATGCGGTCATGCAGGAACTGGACAATTATGCCGACACCGCCACGGACGGAGTGAAGGCGGCGGTAAAGAAGGCCGCCAACACCGTGAAGAAGGAGATCACGGCGGGAGCCCCGGAACGGACCGGACGTTATGCAAAAAGCTGGCGGACCAAGACCACTAAGGAAAGTTCCTCCGCGCTGGAGATCACTGTATACTCGCCGACGCGCTATATGCTGGCGCATCTGCTGGAACATGGACACGCCATGCGCAACGGCGGCCGGGTTGCTGCAAAGGTCCACATCGCGCCCGCCGAGCAGGACGGCATTGAAGAACTGGAGACAGAGATAGGGAGGACGCTGCGCCATGGATAATCTGATTGCTATGCTGGAAGAAATGCGTCTCCCATTTGCCTATGACCATTTTGCTGAAGGCGAGTCTCCGGAGCCGCCATTCATCTGCTTCCTCTGCCCAAGCAGCGACAACTTTGCTGCTGACGGCTGGGCCTATTTCAAAGTGGATGTCGTCCATATCGAGCTGTACACCGATGAAAAGAACCCGGAAACTGAATCCCGGGTAGAGACCGTGCTCGATGGGCACGGCATTTTTTATGACAAGACTGAGGTCTGGATCGAGAGCGAACGGCTCTAC
>JAEDJR010000239.1 GCA_016296235.1 Oscillospiraceae bacterium | reverse complement strand
TCGGCAAAATCGCCGGGGAGCAGATTCTCAAGCTCATGACCCTGGGCCTCACCGCTGAGGAAGCCGAGGAAAAAATCCTGGAGGGCTTCCTCAGATAGATCATCTCCGTAGGGGCGGCCCGATGTGGCCGCCCGCCCAAGGAGGCCTTATGACAGAACATCCAACCCGAAAAACCATCCGGCTGCAAAGCTTCGATTACAGCGGCAATGGTGCCTATTTCGTGACGATCTGCACACAGAACAAAGCTTCCTGCTTCTGGGCCGGTGAGGGGCCGGCGCTCAATCCGCAAGGCGAACTGATCCTGTTTTGGCTCAAAGAGCTGTCCCGGCACTTTCCCGGCGTATCACTGGACAGCTATGCCGTGATGCCGAACCACGTTCATCTCTTGGTTTTCTTTTCCGGCTCGCCCCATTCTCTGCCGGAGATTATAGCGTGGTTCAAGACCATGACTACCAATGCATATATCCGCGGCGTCAAGGCAGGTCAATTCCCGCCTTTTGAGCAGCGGCTCTGGCAGCGTTCCTACTATGAGCATGTCATTCGAAACGAAACGGATTTGTTTGAAACCCGGAAGTATATCGCCGAGAATCCCATGAAGTGGCAGTTGGATCGATTGCACTTGGGGTAACTGCCAATGGGCGGCCACGTCGGGCCGCCCCTACAAATCAGAACGGAGAAGCGCCATGTTTTCCATCACCCTGCTCTGCATGGGCAAATGCAAGGAAAAATTCTACATTGCCGCCGCAGAGGAGTACGCCAAGCGGCTGCGGGCCTACTGCGACTTCCGCCTGGTGGAGCTGCCGGAGTTCCGGCTGCCGGAGAATCCCTCCGAGGGCGACATCGCCCAGGGTCTCAGCCGGGAGGCCGAGGCCATCCGGAAGGCCGTTCCCAAGGGGGCCTGGCTGTGCGTTCTGACGCCGGAGGGGCGCCAATTGTCCTCGGAGCAGCTGGCGGACACCCTGCGGGATGTGAAGAATTCCGGCAAGTCCGCCGCCTGCTTTCTCATCGGCTCGTCCTTCGGCATGGATCCCGGCATCAAGGCCCTGGCCGACCTGAAGCTATCCATGAGCAAAATGACCTTCCCCCACCATCTGGCCCGGGTCATGGTGCTGGAGCAGCTCTACCGGGCCGAGAGCATCCAGGCCGGGAGCAAATATCACAAATAATTGTCATTGCGAGGAGCGAAGCGACGCGGCAATCCGTCCTTCCTGCTGGTTGTTCTGCCGGAACTGCCTGCACAAGGAGCGGATTGCCACGACCAGTCTGCGGACTGGTCTCGCAATGACACGGAAGGAAAGGAGAAATCCATATGTTTCAATTGTCCTCCGATATGACCCGCGAGGTCCGGCACAACGTCCGGGGCGGCAGCGGCGATCCGGAATTCTGCCACCTGTTCTCCCAGGAGCAGCTGGGCGGGCGGCTGGAGTTGCTGGCCGTCGTGACCCTGCAGCCCGGCGAGAGCGTGGGCGTCCATCCCCATGTGGGCAACGGCGAGGTCTATTACCTGCTCTCCGGCTCGGCCACCGTGGCCGAGGACGGCGAAGAGCGGGTTCTGCAGCCCGGCGACGCCGAATTCTGCGCCGACGGACATACCCACGCCATCCGAAACCACACCGATGCGCCGGCGGTCTTCCTGGCCGTCATTGCAAAGGACCGCTGATGCGGGCGGCGCTGGAAGCCGGTCTGGCCCAGGCCGGTCAGACCCTGACCCCGGAGCAGACGGACCGCCTGTGCGAATTCGGACGGCTGCTGCTGGAAAAGAACCAGGTCATGAACCTGACGGCCATCACGGAGCCGGAGGCCGTGGCCCAGCTGCACTTTCTGGACTCTCTGACGGTGCTGCGGACGGCGGACTGTAAAGGCAAGTCCATCGTGGATGTGGGCTGCGGCGCCGGTTTTCCCGGCGTACCCGTGGCCATCGCCGAGCCGGCCGCCCGTGTAACCCTCCTGGACAGCCTGCAGAAGCGCATGAACTGGCTGCGGGAGGTGCTCCCCGGTCTGGGGGTAGAGGCCCAGGTGGTGTCCGCCCGGGCGGAGGAATACGCCGCCGGTCACCGGGAGCAGTACGACCTGGCGGTTTCCCGGGCCGTGGCCCGGCTGAACATCCTGTGCGAGCTGTGCCTGCCTCTGGTGAAGGTGGGCGGGCAGTTCCTGGCCCTGAAGGGCGCGGCCACCAATCAGGAGGTGGAGGAGGCTTCCAACGCCATCGCCACTCTCGGCGGAAAGGTGGCCCGGATCGCCGAATACCCCATCGCCGGTGCCGTCCACCGGATTGTGGTCATCGACAAGGTGCGCCCCACCCCGCGGCAGTACCCGAGAAAGTTCGCAAAAATCAA
>JAEDJR010000050.1 GCA_016296235.1 Oscillospiraceae bacterium | reverse complement strand
TTATGCCAGCTCCATCACGGGCAGCTCCCAGGGGCGGTCACTGGCCCGCAGGGGGCCTTCGTAGATCAGCTCCAGCTCCGGCAGCTCTGTCAGGTCGCCGGGCCGGATCATATGGGCCGCCTTGGGCAGCTGCACGGCGCCGGAACGGCGCAGCAGCTCCGCCACAAATTGGGAGCAGAAAAACCGCGCTTTCCGTTTGTGGGAGATTCTCAGAGCGCACAGGGCCACGCCGCAGAGGTTATAGTGATAATAGCCGGCATGGCGCTGCATATAATTCAGAATCTTCACCGTCCGCCGGTAGCCCGTCTCCGAAACCGGAACCCGGTAGACCCGGCAGAGGCTGCCGCCGCAGCGGCCGTAGACGCCGGTATGGACATTCTCCGTCACAAAGCCTGCCGGCAGCGGCAGCCGGGGGTCATGGCGTCCGAAGCTGTAGAGATAGCGCATGTCCCGGTCCAGAGCCAGGGCCGCGTGGGTGAACTCTCCGGGGCTGAACCGATAAATCAAGCCGGAAAACCAGGTATCAGACCGGCTGAGCAGCACATATAAATAAGGCATGGGACCGCTCCTTTCCCCAACAGTATACAGGACAGGCCATTAAGAAACAAGTCATGGGAAGATTAAGAATTCATGAATGCAAATAAAAAAGAGCACCGAAGTGCTCCTTTTCAATCTGATACGGCAGGCCTTACAGACGTTTCAAATCCCGGATGCAGGCCGCGCAGACGTTTTTACCTTTGTAGGTGGTAACGCCCTTCGTGTCGTTGCAGAAAACACACGATGGCGCATACTTTTTCAGAATTATGGATCCGCCGTCCACATAGATCTCCAGGGCATCCTTCTCCCCGATATCTAATGTGCGCCTCAATTCGATGGGTAAGACAATTCTCCCCAATTCATCCACCTTTCTGACAATTCCGGTCGATTTCAATTGACACACATCCTTTCAGCGCAACGAACCCCCGCTTTTTTGTTTTATCCAGTTCATTATAGCGGTTTTTTGCCTGCAATGTCTATTGCATTCTTTTACTATCTTTTACCTATCTGCTCGGTTTTTATATGTGCAATTTGTCTAAAAACGAAAATTCCGGACGTCAACCGGAAAACAAGGGTTTGGAGGGCTGTTTTATGACATGGATTTGGACTCTGTTCCTGCTGCTGTCCATCCTCTATTCCACGGCAGGCGGACAGACTGCCGCCCTTTCCGCCGCCGCCATGAGCGGTGCCGGCCAGGGCGTGACCCTGACGCTCTCGCTGGCCGGGCCCCTTTGCCTGTGGAGCGGCATTTCCCGGGTCATGGAGGAATCCGGTCTCACCGCCCGTCTGTCCGCACTGGTGGCGCCGCTGCTGCGCCGTCTGTTTCCAAAGGCCTGGCGCGATCCGGCGGCCCGGGATGCCCTCTGCGGAAACCTGGCGGCCAACCTGCTGGGCCTCGGCAACGCTGCCACGCCTCTGGGAATCCGGGCCGTCCAGCAAATGGCCCTGGGAACCGGCGGCCGGGCGTCAGACGAGCTGTGCCGCCTGGTGGTCATGAACACCGCCTCGGTGCAGCTGATTCCCACCACCGTGGCCGCAGTCCGGGCCGGACTGGGCAGCGCCGCGCCCTTTGACCTGCTGCCGGCCGTCTGGGTAACCTCCCTGTGTTCTGTCAGCGTGGGTCTGCTGGCCGCCAAGGTGCTTTCCCGATGGGTCAGATCCTCCTAGACCTGCTGGTGCCGGGGCTTCTGCTGGTGGTTTCCTGCTGGGCCATGGCCGGAAAACGGGACGTCTACACCCTGCTGGTCACCGGCGCAGCAGAGGGTCTGGACACGGCCGTGCGCATTCTTCCCGCTCTGGTGGTGCTGCTGACCGCCGTGGGGATGCTGCGGGCCAGCGGCGCCATGGACCTGCTGACCCGGCTGATGACGCCGCTTTGCCGGGTGCTGGGCATTCCGCCGGAGACGGCTCCCCTGGTGGTCATCCGCCCCATCTCCGGCAGCGCCGCCCTGGCTGTGGGCAGCGAGCTCATGGCCGCTTATGGGCCGGACTCCCTCATCGGCCGCACCGCCGCCGTCATGCTGGGCAGCACGGAGACCACCTTCTATACCATCAGCGTCTATTTCGGTGCGGCGGGCATCCGGCGGACGCGCTATGCCATCCCCGCCGCCCTGGCCGCCGACCTCACCGGCTTTATGGCGGCAGCTTTGACCGCAAAGCTGTTCTGGTGATTGACATCCCGGGCGATTTTGGTATAATGGGGAAAGAATATTATGGGAAAAAGGAAGTTTTTCATGGAAAAATTCGTAGATTTGATTTCTCAGCGGGTTTCTCAGGCTTTCCAGGACGCCGGGTTTGAACCTGCTTTCGGCCGGGTTACCGTATCCAACCGCCCTGACCTGTGCCAATACCAGTGCAACGGCGCCATGCCAGCCGCCAAGACCTACCACCGGGCCCCCATTCAGATCGCCCAGGCCGTGGCCGCCCAGCTGGAGGGCGACCCCATGTTCGCCATGGTCTCCGCCGTGAATCCCGGCTTTCTGAACCTCAACGTCTCCCCCGCCTTCCTGCGGGATTATGTGTCCGGTATGGCCCGGGCCGAGCGCTTCGGCGTGGAGTCCGACCCCAATCCCCGCACCATCGTCATGGATTACGGCGGGCCCAACGTGGCCAAGCCGCTGCATGTGGGACACCTGCGCTCCGCCATCATCGGCGAGAGCCTCAAACGCATCAGCCGCTATTTCGGCAACCGGGTCATCGGCGACATTCACCTGGGCGACTGGGGTCTGCAGATGGGCCTGATTATCGAGGAAGTCCGGGAGCGCCGGCCGGAGCTGCCCTATTTTGATCCGGCCTTCTCCGGAGAATACCCCGCAGAGGCCCCCTTCACCATCTCGGAGCTGGAGGAGATCTACCCCTGCGCCAGCGCCAAGAGCAAGGTGGACGAGGACTTTGCCCGCCGCGCCCACGACGCCACCTTCAAGCTCCAGCAGGGCGACCGGGGCTACCGGGCCATGTGGGAGCACATCATGCGCATCTCCGTGGCCGATCTGAAGAAGAACTACGCCAACCTCAACGTCAGCTTCGACGTGTGGATGGGAGAAAGCGACGCCCAGCCCTATATTCCTCCCATGATCGAGGACATGAAGGCCAAGGGCATCACCATGGTCTCCGACGGCGCCCTGGTCATTCCCGTCCAGGAGGAATCCGATTCCAAGGAAGTTCCCCCCTGCATTCTGGTGAAATCCGACGGCGCCGCCATCTACGCTACCACGGATCTGGCCACCCTGGTTCAGCGGATGCAGGACTTCCGTCCCGGCAAGGTGCTCTATCTCACGGACAAGCGCCAGGCCCTGCATTTTGAGCAGGTATTCCGGGCCGCCCGGAAGGCCGGCATCGTGCCGCCGGAAACGGAGCTGCAGCACATCGGCTTCGGCACCATGAACGGCAAGGACGGCAAGCCCTTCAAAACCCGGGCCGGCGGCGTCATGCGGCTGGAGACGCTGATTGCGGAGATTACGGACTATATCCGCAAAAAAATCACGGAGAACCAGGTGGTGGACAGCAGCGAGGTGGAGGATACCGCCCGTCTCATTGCCATGGCCGCTCTGAAGTACGGCGACCTGAGCAACCAGCCCACCAAGGATTATATCTTCGATCTGGAGCGCTTTGCCGCCTTTGAGGGCAATACCGGCCCCTATATTCTCTATACCATCGTGCGGATCAAGTCCATCCTGGCCAAGTATCCCGGCCAGGTGCAGCCCGACGCCCTGCTGGCGCCGGAAACCAAGGAGGCTGCCGACCTGATGCTGGCCCTGACCCGCTGTGCGGACAGTCTGTGGCAGGCCTACCGGGACTGCGCGCCCAACGCCATCTGCGCCTATATCTACGACCTGGCCGGCGCCGCCAACAAGTTCTATCATGAGACCCGCATCCTGACCGAGCCGGACGCCGCGAAGCAGGCCGGCTATGTGGCCCTCATGGATCTGACCCGCCGGGTTCTGGAAGCCTGCATCGACCTGCTGGGCTTTGAGGCCCCGGAACGGATGTAACAAAAGCGCCTGCCGCAACCGGCGCAGCGGGGCTTTTGCCCTGCAGCGCACCCTCTCGTGCCCCCTCTACAGGGGGCACGAGGGGGTGCTGCGCAAATCCCAGCTTTAGAACGCAATTACAGCCACAGCAGTTTCACTGCTGTGGCTGTTGACTGTCTTATGAGAACACCTCTTGCGGCAGGCGTTTTGCTCAGGGGATGTCCTGCACCACGGTTTCGGGCGGGACGTCCAGGCGGGCGGGATCGTTGAAAATCCGCTTGAGGTACTTCAGCACCGAGGCATAGTAGAACCCGTCGCAGATCCGTTCGTCCAGGGTGAAGCCCATATCCACATACTTCTTCGTCGTAACCGTACCGTCCCGGTTCAACTCGGTGCGGCGATACTTTTTGCCGAACGCGATAAACACCGGCATATTGCCGAAGTTGTACAGGTGGTGATTGATGGCCGGAATGCCCAGGGAGCCCATGGACGTGAAGAACACGGAACCATGGAAGGGGCTGACCTCCAGCAGGAACTTGGGCAGAAGGCCCCAGTAGTCCAGCAGCTCCAGCAGCCGAACCGCAATAACATATACCGGTCCCGGCAGCATGGCCAGTACGCCGGCGGTCTTGTCAAAGTCGTTGTTCTCGTCGGGCGTATCCTTCACCTTGCTGACTGCCGCTTCAAATTTCTCATAGATATCGTTGGCCGTATCCGTCGGTTTCAGATGCAGCTTGATGCAGGTATCCGGAGACTCGGCGGACATTTCCTTCTTGATGGTCATGCAGTACTGAATCTCATCCCCGCGGCTGAAGATTTCCCGGCCCGAAATGAAACGGTTGACCTGGGGATACCGGGAGACGCACCGGACATAGGCGGCAATGAAGGCGTGGTTCAGGCCGAAGCCCGTCAGACCCTCCTTGCGCTTTTTCAGCACGTATTTTTCCATCTCGGTGATTTCCATCTCCGTGGTGAAAAGGTTGCAGGCGTCATTGCGGGTCTTCATGATATAGGGCATGGCCCGGCTCATGGCCGGAACCGTCCGTACCCGCCGGCCGTCCTTGCGGTCGCCCCAGGTGGGGTGATACTTGCCGTCCAGATGGGGCCGGACCGCCAGCATCGCCGCCAGGCCGCCCATCAGCAGCGCAATGTCCGCCAGCCCCTGATAGTCCAGATACCCCGCGAAGAACATCTCCCGGGAGAAGGCCACCTGGATTGCCAGGGCCAGCAGGAACATCAGCGGCAGCAGCCAGGGCTTCCGGACATGGCCGGAGGTCAGCTGCTTGTAGAAGATTGCAAAGGCGATGTACAGCAGCACACTCAGCAGAACCCACCAGCGGTTCATTCCGGCCAGCACCAGAACCGAGGTGAAATAGACCGCCATCCCGATGACGGGAATCAGGGTCCGGTAAAAATGTTCTCTGCCATTCAGCAGAATCTGCAGCACAAAAATCAGGCTGGCTGCCACCGGCAGGATAAATTGCAGCCACATCGTCGTTGCATCTGCGCCTTTCCCGCAGAGATATGCGATGCGGAGTCCCACCGAGCCGGCCGTCAGAACGGCTGCAAGCCATGTCAGCGCGTTTTTCGGGCTGACATAATAGGTTGCTCTCTTTTCCATGGCATCAGTATAGCAATATTCGACATTTCTTGCAAGAGGAAAAGTAAAACCTTGGATTTCTCAGAGAAAACTGTTATAATATGTGGTATCTGACAAGAAGGCAGGGATGCGCATGAAGCCGCTTCTGAAATGGCCCGGCGGCAAAGGCCGGGAACTCGCTCAGGTCTATGGAATGATTCCGGAATACGACCGTTACATTGAACCTTTTTTCGGCGGCGGCGCTCTGTTTTTCCGCCTCTGCCCCCAGCGGGCGGCTATCAACGACGTTTCCCGGGATCTGATGGCGTTTTACCGGCAGGTGCAGGCCCAGGATCCGGCATTCCGGGACGCTCTGAGGGCCTATGCCGTCAGCTTCCAGGGACTGCTGGAGCTGGGACGCAGCCGCTGCACCAGTCTGCTGGCGCTGTTTGACCAGGTCTGCGCCGGGGAACCCGACGCCCGGGAGCAGCTTCGCACTCTGCTGCAGGCATGGACGCCGGATCTTCTGGCCCTGTTCCCCATTCCCCTGCTTCCCGACGCCGGGGCGTTTCTCCGGGAGCTGGAAGAGGCTCTGTGGGACAAGCTGTGCCGCACGGCCCGGAACCACCAGAAAAAGCCCTTCTCCCCGGCGGATCTGGCCGAAAATCTGGTCACCGGACTGGCCAGCGGCTACTATCTCTATTTCCGCCAGGTCTACAACGACCGGTGCCTGGGCAGGATCTCCCTGGAGCCCGGCCCGGCCATGGCCAATTTCTTCTTCGTGCGGGAAAATTGCTACGGCTCCATGTTCCGCTACAACCGGGCCGGGGAATTCAACATCCCCTACGGCGGCATGAGCTACAACAAGAAGGATCTGTCCGGCAAGGTGGAAACGCTGCTGCAGCCGGAAACCGCCGCCCTCTTCGCCGGAACCGAAATCGCTTCCATGGATTTTGAGGACTTCCTGACGGGATTGAATCTCACGCAGCGGGATTTCCTCTTCCTGGATCCCCCCTATGACACGGAGTTCTCCGACTACGAGGGCAACGCCTTCACCAAGCTGGATCAGGCCCGGCTGGCCGTATTCCTCAGCCGCACGCCGGCCAAATTCCTGCTGATTATCAAGCGGACGGATTTTATCGAAGACCTCTACAGTCAGGGCTTCCGGGTGCGGAAATTTGACGCCCGGTATACCTACAACGTCCGCAGCCGCAACGACCGAAAAGCCGAGCATCTGATCGTCACCAACTACTGAGAAAGGAACTGACTATGGGAAAGCTGCGAAACCGTCTCCGGAGCCGGGCGGCGCAGAGCTCCAATCTGACGCCCCTGACCCTGCTGCACTCCAATGACATCCATGGCGACTTTCTGGCAGAGGAATCCGATGGAAAGCTCCTGGGCGGCGTGTCGCGGCTGTCGGGTTATGTCAACCGCGTGCGCAGTCAGGAGTCCAATGTGCTCTATGCCATTGCCGGCGACCTGTTCCGGGGTTCCGTCATCGACAGTGAATTCAAGGGCGTCTCCACCATTGAAATTCTCAACCTCCTGGGGCCGGATGTGGTGACCCTGGGCAACCACGAGGCGGACTACGGCCTGGGCCATCTGCTTCTGCTGGAAAAGTGCGCCCGGTTCCCCATGATCAACGCCAACCTCTATGTGAAGCAGACCGGCACCCGGCTGTTCCCCTCCCATGTGATTCTGACCGTGGGCGGTCTGCGGGTGCTGTTCATCGGGCTGCTCAATGAGGAGATCCTCGCCATGGCCCGGAAGGACGCTCTCACCGGCAATCTGGTGGACGTGTGCGACCCGGCGGAGGAAGTGGGCCGCATCTGCAACAACTACCGCAGCGCAGACGTGGATCTGACCGTTCTGCTGACCCACATCGGCTTTGAGGAGGACAAGCGGCTGGCCGCCCGGCTGGATCCCGCCTGGGGCGTGGATCTGATTATCGGCGGCCACAGCCACACCTTGCCCGACGGCCCTGCCTGCGTCAACGACGTTCTCATCGTCCAGGCCGGCTGCGGGACCGATCAGATCGGCCGGCTGGATCTGCTGGTGGACAAGCGCTACGGCACCGTGGACAGCTACACCTGGCAGGCCATCCCCATCAACGACGAAAACTGCCCCAGGGATCTGGCCCTGGAGCAGCTGGTCTATCAGTTCAAAACGGAAACCGACCGGAAATTCGACCGGGTTCTGACCCGGTTCCCCCGTTCTCTGGTTCACCCGGCCCGGAACCGGGAGACGGAGCTGGGCGATCTGTGCGCCGACGTTCTGGCCGACGCTCTGGATCTGGACGTGATGCTGTTAGGGTCCGGCAGTCTGCGCTGCCAGAGTCTCGGGCCCGTGGTCACCCGGGGCAGCCTGCTGGAGGCCTTTCCCTTTGACGACGACTGCTCCTGCGTCCCCGTGCGGGGCGATGCCCTGCGGCAGATGCTGGCCTATATGCTCCGGGAGGACTCGTTCTCCGGCCTGCACACGGAGTTCTACCAGCTGTCCCGACGGCTGCGGCTGGTCTGGTCCCGGCACAAACAGTGCTTCCTGCAGCTGGAGCTGGATGGGCATCCCCTGTCTGACAGCGCCGTGGTCTGCATCGGTCTGCAGCGCTATCACCTGAACAACTTCCCCAACAGCTTCGGCATGCCCCTGGAGGCAGCTCTGGCAGGGGCCGTCCACGTGCTGAGCACCTCCTGCTTCGACATTCTGGAGGAGCAGCTTTCCGCCGGCAACTGTCATCCGATGGCCGCAGACGGCCGGCTGACCGTGGTGGAATAGAGGCTCCTACAGCTCCAGAACCATATCGAACCAGACCGCGCCGCCGTGGGTGGAGCCGGAAACGCCGCGATTCTGAAATCCAAATCCGGCGTAATACGGGATTTTTTCCTCCTTGCAGGTGAGGATCACCCGCTCCATGGCCTGCTGCCGGGAAAAGTCAATCAACCGGTTCAGCAGGGCCGCACCTATGCCCCGTCTGCGGAAGGCAGAATCCACCGCCAGGCCAAATACCATCCGGTTCTTTCCGTCCGGCTCGTGGCCCTGGGGCTCGAACAGCCGGTCCTCGATGGCGGGCAGACCGGAGGCGCATCCGTTGACCAGGCCGATGATCCGCCCCCCTTCCTCCGCCACGAAGAACCGCTCCGGGAAGGCTGCAATCCGGTAGGCAAAGGCCTCTTTGGAGGCGGCCTCCTCCGGCGGGAAGGCCGCTGCCTCCAGGGCCGTCACCTGCTCCAGATCCGCCGGCGTTACATTCCGGATTTTACAGGTCATTGCGCACCAGATCCTCCAGGCTTTCCCGGCGCACTGCTTCATAGCTGCCCTCCGGCGTCACCATGACCATGGCCGGCCGGGGAACCCGGTTATAGTTGGAGGCCATGGAGTAGTTATAGGCGCCGGTGGTGCAGACTGCCAGGATTTCTCCGCGATGGGGCTCCGGCAGGCGGACGCCGGGCTGGATGATATCGCCGCTTTCACAGCAGCGGCCCACCACATCGCAGGCCAGATTGCAGGGATCCTCCGGTCGGGTCGCCAGACAGACCGTATAGGGCGAGCCGTAGAGCGCATACCGGGGATTGTCCGTCATACCACCGTCTACCGAGACATAGTTCTTGTAGCCGGTGATTTTTTTGACCGTACCCACGGTATAGAGGGTCAGGCCGGCGTCTGCCACAATGCTGCGGCCCGGCTCCATGCTGATCTTCGGCAGCTCCATGCCCAGCGCCGCACACTTGGCCTTCATATGGGCCGCCACCCGGGCAATGGCCGCCGGAATATCCACCTGGCCGTCGCTGTCCAGATAACGCACGCCGTAGCCGCCGCCCATGTCCAGCTGCTCCAGGGTCACGCCGAATTCGGCCCGGCACTGGGCCATGAATTCCAGCATAATATCCGAGGCCCGCTCATAGACGTCCTCCCCAAAGACCTGGGAGCCCACATGGCAGTGGAAGCCCCGCAGGTCAATGCCGCTGAGGCCCAGGGTATAGGCCACCATCTCCCGGGCCTGGCCGGTTTCAATGGCCGTGCCGAATTTGCTGTCCACCTTGCCCGTGGCCACGGCTTCGTAGGTGTGGGGATCAATGCCCGGCGTCAGGCGCAGGAGGATTTTCTGCCGGATGCCCTTCCGCAGTGCGTTCTCCTGGAGGACATCCAGCTCTTCCCGGTTGTCTACGACAAAATAGCCAATTCCATGCTCCATGGCAAAGGCAATTTCCCAATCCGTCTTGTTGTTGCTGTGGAAATAAGCATGCTCCAGCGGGAACCCGGCCTGCAGCGCCGTATAGATTTCGCCGCCGGACACCACGTCGGCGCCCATGCCCTCCTCCGCTGCGATCTCATAGATCCGCTTGAAGCAGTTGGCCTTGCTGGCATAGAGGGGCCCGGAGCCGGGGCCGAAGCTTTCCTCAAAGGCCCGGCGGTACATCCGCATATTCTCCCGGAGCCGTACCTCGTCCATGACGTAAAGCGGCGTTCCGTACTGCCGGACCAGTTCCACCGCGTCCTGACCACCAAAATAAAGGTGGCCGTTTTCCCCCACGGTCAGGTTGCTGCTGAGCATAAGCGCTCCTCCCTTTTCTCTCGTTTTAACGAATTATAACATTAAATATGCGGGACTTCAAAGGTTTTCTGGTTTTGTCGAAAAAAACCGGGCACTTTCGTCATTTCTGCCGAAATAGGCTGGGCAGACGCCGGTTTCTATGCTATAATGACATCCGATAAAGGAGGGATTCCCATGCTGCGATTTGAATGCGATTATACAGAGGGATGCATCCCCGAGATTTTGGATGCCATCTCCCGCGAAAACCATACCCAATATCCCGGCTATTCCACAGACGCCATCTGCGACCGGGCCAGAGCCAAGGTGAAAGCTCTGTGCGGCCGTCAGGATGTGGACGTCCATTTTCTGACCGGCGGCACCCAGGCCAACGCCACGGTCATCACCGCCGCCCTGCGGCCCCATCAGGGCGTGCTGGCCGCCCAGACCGGCCATATCAGCTGCCACGAAACCGGGGCCATCGAGGCCTCCGGCCACAAGGTTCTGGCCCTGCCCAGCGACACGGGCCGCCTGTCCGCCAGCCAGATTGAGGCCTTCTGTGCGTCCCATTGGAACGATGAGACCCATGAGCACCAGGTGCAGCCCGCCATGGTCTATCTGTCCCATCCGGCGGAAAACGGTACGCTCTACACCCTGGAGGAACTGACCGCCATCCGTGCCGCCTGCGACCGCTGGAACCTTTTGCTGTTCGTGGACGGCGCCCGGCTGGGCTACGGTCTGGCCTCCCCGGGCAACGACGTGTCCGTGGCGGATCTGGCAAGGCTGACGGACGTTTTCTACATCGGCGGCACCAAGGTCGGCGCCCTGTTCGGGGAGGCCGTGGTACTGTGTCATCCGGCCCTGAAACAGGATTTCCGCTATCTCATCAAGCGCCAGGGCGGCATGCTGGCCAAGGGCTGGCTGCTGGGACTGCAGTTTGACGTGCTGCTGGAGGACGGCCGCTATGTGGCCATTGCCCGCCGGGCTGTGGAGCAGGCACTGCGCATCCGGGACGCCTTCCGGCGCAAGGGCTGCCGGTTCCTGATCGAATCCCGGACCAACCAGCAGTTCCCCATTCTGAACCGGGAACAGATGGAGAAGCTCGCCGTCAATTACGCCTACAGCGTATGGGAGCCGGTGGACGCCGGTCTCACCGCCGTCCGCTTCTGTACCAGCTGGGCCACCACCGACGCGCAGGTGGATCAGCTGATCCGGGATATTGAGTCGCTGTAAAAGCAAGGACGTGCCGCGAAAGGCGGGTGCTCATAAGACAGCTTCAGTCCCGGCAGTAATGTCTGCCGGGACTGTTCTT
>JAEDJR010000238.1 GCA_016296235.1 Oscillospiraceae bacterium | reverse complement strand
GCGTGCAGGCACCAAAATCCCCGGCCGGGCCGCCCCTGCGGCGAATGCAGATCATCATGATGGGTTTGGCGAATTCATTGTATAAATCTTCCTCCGGTGGGCCATACTACCATCGGAGGTGCTAATGATGCAAAACAATGAATCCAACCATTTCGTTCATTTCTGGAAAACAAAGGGCTACTACATGCTGCTGGTCCTGTGTCTGCTGGCCGTGGGCGTCTCCGCCTGGCTGTTTGTCTCCGGCGCCATGAAGGAGAAGCAGGCGGTGGAGGAGAGCCTCTCGGTGCCGGTCACGGCGCAGGAGCCGGCCGCGCAGCAGTCCGTCCCGCAGACCGGAAAACCCTCCCAGACCGAGACGCTGCCCGCCTCCGGTGAGGTGGAGGACGCCGAACCCGTAGACCGGATTGTGGAGGAGGCCGTCATGCCCGTCAGCGGCACGGTGGTGCAGGACTACGCCATGGATCACCTGACCTATAACGCCACAACCAGGGACTGGCGGGTGCACAACGGTGTGGATCTGGCTGCGCCCGTGGGCCAGGAAGTGCGCGCCGCCCGGAGCGGCACCGTCTCCGCCGTCTATGAGGACGAGTACTACGGCTGCACCGTAGTGGTTCAGCACAGCGACGGCTATGCCAGCCACTACTGCAATCTGGAGTCCCAGCCCCCCGTGGCGGCCGGGGACACCGTGGAGGCCGGCCAGGTGCTGGGCGCCGTGGGCACGACGGCCATCATCGAAGCCGCCGGCGAGCCGCACCTGCACTTTGAGGTCTACCACAACGGAGAATCCGTCGATCCCGCCGGATTCTTATATTGACAAGCACACCGTAGGGGCGGCCACATCGGGCCGCCCCTACGGTGTGCCATATAAGGGATTCGAGCTGCCGTAGGGCGGGGGCTTGCCCCCGCCGCAGGGTACGAACTGCCTGCAGCAGCGCGCCGGGGTCGTCGCGCCCTACGGTGTATGATGCGGTACAGCGGCGGGACGCATATATGCGTCCCCTACGGGTTTCAAATCGGCCGCGCAGCGGATACCTCAATTTGACTCTCCTTTCGCAGGGGGAGCCTTTTTCTTTGCAGATTAACCGGTTTAGCTGTTCTCTCTAAAAACAAAACGGAAAAACCGTTGATTTTCCGGCTACCTTTTTTTCCGTGACATGGTATAATGGAGGTACTTCAACAGAAGGGAATTGATGACATATGCATGCATACGCGACCCGTACCGCTGCAGAGCTGCAGGCGGAATTCGAACAGGTCAACGCCCATTTTGAAGATTTGAAGGCCCGGGGCCTGAAGCTGAACATGGCCCGCGGCAAGCCCGGCAAGGAGCAGCTGGATCTGGTCAGCGACATTCTGACCGTGCTGCAGACGCCGGAGGACTGCGTCTCCGACGGCATCGACGTCCGCAACTACGGCGAGCTCACCGGCATCCCCGCCGCCAAGAAGCTGTTTGCGGAGCTGCTGGGCTGCAAGCCCGAGGAAATCTTTGTGGGCGGCAATTCCAGTCTGACCCTGATGTACGATACCATCTCCAAGGCCTACACCCACGGCCTGCTCCACAGTGAAAAGCCCTGGGCCAAGCTGGACACGGTCAAGTTCCTCTGCCCCTGCCCCGGCTATGACCGCCACTTCAAGATCACCCAGTCCTTCGGCGCGGAAATGATTAACGTTCCCATGACCCCCACCGGCCCCGACATGGATCTGGTGGAGGAGTTGGTTCGGGATCCCGCGGTAAAGGGCATCTGGTGCGTGCCCAAGTACTCCAACCCCGACGGCATCGTCTATTCCCCCGAGACCGTGCGCCGCATGGCCAACCTGAAGCCCGCCGCCCCGGACTTCGTCATCATGTGGGACAACGCCTACTGCGTCCATGAGTTTGAGGGCGAATTCCAGCCCTTCGAGGACATTCTGACCCTGTGCCGCGAGGCCGGCAGCCCCGACATGGTCTTTGAATTTGCCTCCACCTCCAAGATCACCCTGCCCGGCGCCGGAGTTGCCGTTATGGCCGCCAGCGTGGACAACCAGAAGTACATGGAGAGCCTCATCACCATGCAGATGATCTCCGCCGACAAGGTCAACCAGCTGCGCCATGTGAAGTACCTGCAGAACAAGGCCCACACCCTGGCGCTGATGCAGCGCCACGCCGAGGTTCTGCGGCCCAAGTTCCAGTGCGTCCTGCGCTGGCTGGAGCAGGAGATTGCGCCTCTGGAGATCGCCTCCTGGCAGCGGCCCAAGGGCGGCTATTTCGTCAGCGTCAACACGGCTCCCGGCCTGGCCAAGCGCACCCTGGCCCTGTGCAAGGAGGCCGGTGTGGTCATGACCGGCGCCGGCGCCACCTTCCCCTA
>JAEDJR010000237.1 GCA_016296235.1 Oscillospiraceae bacterium | reverse complement strand
GCCCAGCGGGGCGATTACGCCGCCGCCCTGGCGGAGGTGCGCCGGGGCCGCAAGACCAGCCACTGGATGTGGTACATTTTCCCCCAGATCGCCGGCCTGGGACAGAGCTCCACAGCACGGTATTACAGCATCCGGGACCTGGAGGAAGCCCGGGAATATTACGCCCACCCGGTGCTGGGCCAGCGCCTGCGGGAGATCAGCGGCGCGCTGCTGGAACTGCGGGGCAGCGACCCGGTGGCCGTGTTCGGCGGCATTGACAGCATGAAGCTGAAATCCTCCATGACCCTGTTCGCTGTGGCCGCCCCCGACGACCCGCTGTTCCAGCAGGTGCTGGACAAGTACTATGGCGGTGAGCAGGACGCCCTGACCCTGCGCATCCTGGGCCTGTGATAAGTTTCTTGCTTCCGTTTACATAATTTGGTTTTCATAATATAAATAAAGCAAAGCCATCGGTTTCCAGAAACCGATGGCTTTATCTTCTGTATACAGCTTTCTCCGTGACCACCGCATCCATAGGCACATCCCAGGGATTGGCGGATAGCAGCTCCGCCTTCTGCGCCTCAAAGGCCACAGCCACGAAGTGGGCCCTTTCGCACCGGGGCAGGAACCGGTCATAAAAGCCTTTGCCCATGCCCATCCGGCGGCAAGCGGGGTCAAAGACCGTGCAGGGGCAGATCACCAGGTCGATCTCCTCCGGGGCGATCTCCCTGGACCGCTGCCGCACCGGCTCCGGGATGCCGCAGTAGCCCTTCTGCCAGGCGCTCTCATCCTCCGGCAGCAGGGCGATCATCTCCCCTTCCCCGATGCACAGGGGCCAGACGAAGCGTTTGCCGGAAAGGCCCTCCAGACGCACCTCGCCCTTCACCGCCCGGTAAAGCATCACCGTCTCCGCCTCCCGGTATTCCGGCAGCAGGGCCAGCCGCTGCACGATGGCCGCGGAAAATTCCCGCCGCTTCTCCGGCAGCAGAGCCTCCCGGGCCTGGATCTTTTCCCGGCGCAGAACACGATCAGCCTCCATGCCGGCTCCCTTCCGCCGCCTGGATCACGTGCCGCATCAGCACCGCGGAGGTGACTTGCCCCACGCCGCCGGGCACCGGGCTGATGGCGGCCACGATGGGCTCCACTTCCTCATAGGCCGCGTCGCCCACGAAGCAGCCCAGACCGCCCCGCTGGTTGGGCCGAAGGGCGTCCCAATTCATGGAGACGTCCAGCAGCACCTGGCCGGACCGCACAAAGTCCCCGGTGATCAGCCCGGGCACACCGGCAGCGCCGATGATAATATCGGCCTGACGGCAGATCTCCGCCATGTTCTCCGTGCGGCTGTGGCAGACGGTCACCGTTGCGTCCAGCCCCAGCAGCAGCATGGCCAGCGGCCGGCCCACCACCAGGCTCCGCCCGATGACCACCGCCTGCTTGCCCCGGCAGGGGACGCCGTAGTGCTTCAGCATCTCCACGCAGGCCTGGGCCGTGCAGGGCGGAAAGCCCTGTCCCCGGCCCATAAACAGGGCGGCGTTGGCGGCGGGGGTGCAGCAGTCCACATCCTTCTCCGGGGCCAGGCAGGAGCAGATCTCCTGCTGCACCGCCGCCAGTTCCCCCGGCAGGGGCCGCAGGATCAGGCAGCCGTGGATGCTGCTGTCGGTGTTGATCTGGTGGATCAGGTCAAACAGCTCCTGCCGCTGCACCGACGAGGGCAGGACGAAGCGTTCCAGTGCCACGCCCGCCGCTTCCGCCGCCCGCTGGGCGCTTTTCTCATAGGAAATGTCGTCCTCGCCCTCTCCGCAGCGGATGATGGCCAGCTTGGGCCGCACGCCCTGTCCCGCCAGCGCCGCCGCCCGGGTTCTGGATTCTTCATTCATGGCGGCAGCCACATCCTTGCCCAGCAGCCGTTTTGCCATGGCTCCTCCTTTACCGCAAAAGCGCGGCTTTCACATCGTCGTAGATTTTCTCAGCCAGCGCTCCATAGCGCTGCTGCATCTGCCGGCAGGCGGCGTTAAGTCGCTCTGCCTCTTTCCGATCTTGCAGGCTTTTCGTGTTGATATACACATTCAGCGCCGCCGCGTCAAGCCCCGCCTTCAGCAGGGCCGCGCCGCAGCCGGCGTCAGATACCGCCAGCCGGGAGCCTTTCTCCGCCATCACCGCCACCTGTTCCATGGCCCGGCAGCAAAGCTCCATCATCTCCACCGGGGCCTGACAGGCCCGGAGGGTAGCCGCCTCCAACACCGCGTCCCGGCCGGGAGCATCCTTGGACAGCTTATAGGCGGCGGCCAGGGGTTCAAAGCCCTCCGCGTCCGCCTGCACCATGTCCAGCAATTGCAGGCGCAGCGCCTCCAGCTCTGCCATGGC
>JAEDJR010000049.1 GCA_016296235.1 Oscillospiraceae bacterium | reverse complement strand
CAGCTCCCCTTACGCAGGGGAGCCTTGGTGCGGTCATCTTTTGTGCATGTTGCGATTTTTGCGACAGGCCCGTTTTTTCGCTTGCAAGTGGAGAAGAAAGCGACCTGGGGCGCAGGGGAAGCATTCTGGTGCGCAGCAGCCCATGGCTCCCCTACAATAGGGGAGCTGTCAGCGAAGCTGACTGAGGGGTGTCAAGCTGGCGATCTTCGTATTATGCTTTTTCGTGCTCGATGAGCTTCCAGGTGGCGTCGATCAGGTTCTGGAACATGGGATTTTCCATGGCCCGGATGATGAAGCTCTGGCGGGGAGAGTTGATGTCCTCTCCGGAGATCTGGAACATGCCGTACCGGTCGCACAGGCCCCGGAGCCGCTCCAGCTGCGCCATGGTGTTGCGGGTGGGCATGTAGGTCACAGCCTTGACGCCCACATCCTTCAGGCAGTCGAACACCTCATCCAGGTAGTCGTCCTCAAATTTCTGGGCCTTCTTGTCGCCGGTGACGGAGTCGCCCACGTCGCCCAGGTAGGCGTAGCAGAGAATTGCGTCGATTTCCTGGCACAGGGCCACCAGATCCCGCACCTTGGGGCACTCGTCCGTGGCGTCGATGTAGATCTTCGGCACAAAGGCGCTCTTGAGGATGCCCAGCAGATCGTATTCATAGAAGGGGTAGGCCGTGTCCAGCATCTGATTCTTCTGCTTGTCCGACAGCTTCAGGCCGATGGAGCCGAGGTAGTCCACCATGCCCTGGCCCTTGCCGGCCTTGGCCACCATGGCCTTGGCCACGGCGTACATCAGATGGCGCTCCGTGACGCCGCCGCCCTCGTGGTGCATGGACAGGGGCAGTACGTCCCGGTCATAGTCCAGGGTCATGCCCAGCAGATCGTTGATTCTGGCGATCATCTTCCGGTTCCGCACGTCCCGGGCAGCCCGGTAGGGGGCGAAGAACTCCGTCAGGCGGCCGATCTTGTCGTGGGGCACCGACTGGATGGTCATATAGCTGCAGCCCACCTGGTCCGGGTTGTTGGTGCGGCGGCCCTCCATGGAGGTGCCGTCCATGGTCGCCCGGCACTCCATACCGATGGTCACGGGGATATCCACAATCTCTGCGGCCTCCAGGAATTCCTCCGCGCCGGAAATGCTGTCATGGTCGATGATGCCGGCGGTGCACAGACCCTCCATCCGGGCGGCATAGACCGCGGCCGTGGGGGAATAGGGGGAGAAGGAATAGGTGGTGTGGATGTGGTTGTTGATGTACTGGGGCACCATGGGCGGGAACTGGGTGGTTTTCACAATCTCCCGCAGGTTGGCAAGACGCGCCTCCCGTGTGGGTGCGTTGAGCTTCTCCAAAATCTGGATGTCAATCATGGGATTCTCTCCTTATGTGTTGCATTTCCATTGCGGAATGCACCCTTGTGCCCCCTTTTCAGGGGGCTGCCGGAGCGAAGCGCAGGCTGGGGGTTGCGGCAAGGCTGCAGTTGTTCCGTTGGCCGGAAAAGCAGCAGGCCGGCACAACCCCCAGTCCGCCGTTCCGGCGTCCAGCCCCCCTGATGAGGGGGCACGAGGGCGCATTTTTTTCGATCAGTTCAGCATGACCTGGCCGCCGGTGACGGGGATGGCCTGGCCGGTCTCGTACTTCTGCTCCACGCAGTACATGCAGGCCCGGGCCACGTCCACGGGCAGGCAGCCCCGGTTCATGGGCACCTTGGCCTCGTAGAACCGGCGGACGTCCTCCACGGTCTTGGCGCCGGGAACCTTGCCGGCTTTGAGGTACTGGACGAACAGGCCCCGCTCCGGGTCGCTCCACAGGGGACCGTCCAGGAAGTTGCCGGGGCAGACGGCGTTGACCTTGATGTTGTAGGCGCACAGCTCCAGGGCGAAGCTCTGGGTCAGGCCGATGCCGCCGAACTTGGAGCCGGCGTAGGCGAAGTTCTTGTTGGAGCCCTCCAGGCCGGACTTGGAGTTCAGGGTGATGATATCAAACATGGCTTCGGGGTCCGCCTCGTGCTGGGCCTGCATGATGATGGCGGCGTACTTGGCGCACAGGAAGAAGCCGGTATAGTTGATGTTGGTGACGAAGTCGAAGTCCTTGCGCTCCATCTGGGCGATGGGGCCGGAGCGAACCACGCCGGCGTTGGAGAGCATGATGTCCAGGCCGCCGAACTTCTCCACAGTCTGGGCCACCATGTTGGCGACAGACTCCTCGTCCGCCACGTTGACGGCGATGGCGCAGGCCCGCTCGCCCATCTCCCGGGCCACCTGCTCGGCCAGAGGCGCATTCATGTCGGCGATGACAATGGTGGCGCCCTCCTTGTACAGCTCCTCGGCGATGCCCTTGCCGAAGCCCTGAGCCGCACCGGTAACAATGGCGATCTTCCCGGCCAGACGGCCCTGGCCTGCGGGACGGTTATGAATGTTCTCTCTGGCAATTTCCTGCCACTTGGTCATGTCGATACTCATTCTATACGCTCCTTTTTAATTGACAATTGATAATTGACAATTGACAATGATTGTGTCCCCTTCGGGGACTTATTTTCAGTTCTTTCCCATGATAATTGGCAGCTTCAATCAGCCAATGGAATTCCATCATCGCCGCAGGCGATACCTCCATTGTCAATTGTCCATTGTCAATTATCAATTGAAACGCCGGGCTTACATGACTCGTTTCAGGGTCTCATAGGCCTGATCCCAGGCTTCGGTATGATGCGGCTCGTATTCCTCCACGGCCTCGGAATTGCGGACGATCCGTCTCAGATCCTCCAGATCCTTTACGGCGCCCAGGGCCATGGCCTGTCCCAGGAGGTTGCCGATGGCAGCGCCCTCCACGGGTCCGGTGATGACCCGGCGGTCGATGGAGTCGGCCACCATCTGGTTCAGCAGCTTGTTCTTGATGCCGCCGCCCACGATGTTCAGGCTGTCAATCCGCTCTCCCTTGATGCGCTCCAGGCCCTCCAGAGCCAGGCGGTAGCGCAGGGCCAGGGATTCATAGATGCAGCGGGCCACCTGGCCCATGGTTTCCGGCACGGGCTGACCCGTCCGGCGGCAGAAATCCTGGATTTTCTTCACCATCTGCCCGCCGGCATAGAACTCGCCGTAGTCCGGGCTGATGACGGAGCGGAAGGGCTCGGCCTTCCGGGCCTCCACGACGATGTCGTCCCAGGAGACGTCGGCGCCGGTTTCCTTGATCCAGTCCCGGCGGCATTCCTGGATGAGCCACAGGCCCATGATGTTCTGCAGGGGCCGGCAGCCGCCCTGGATGGTGCCTTCGCTGGAGAAATTGGCCTGCCGGGCCTCCTCGGTGACGATGGCGTGGTCGGTCTCCACGCCGAACAGGGACCAGGTGCCGCTGGAGCAGAAGGCGAAGGAGCCGCTGCCGGGGATGGCCGCCACGGCGGAAGCCGTGTCATGGCAGCCCACGGCGGCATAGGCCGCCCGGTTCAGGCCCAGCTCCCGGGCCAGCTCCGGCCGCAGGCAGCCCCGCAGGGTGCAGGACTTCTGAATCTTGGGGAAGATCTGCTTCGGAATGCCCAGGGCCTCGATGGTCTGCCAGTCCCAGTCGCCGGTTTCGGCGTTGAGCAGCATGGTGGTGGTGGCGTGGGTGTATTCGGCGGCTTTCTCGCCGGTGAGGAAGTAGCCCAGCAGATCCGGCAGCAGCAGCAGGGTATCGGCGGCCTCCAGAGCCACGTCGCCCTCCCGCACCCGGCGGTGGAGCTGATAGACCGTGTTGAAGGGCATGGAGCCAATGCCGGTGCGGCTGTAGAGGGTGGGGAAGTCCACGGTTTTCCAGGTCTCGGCCACATCCTCATCGGTGGCGCAGCGGTAGGAACGGGGATTGCTCAGCAGGTGGCCGTTTCTGTCCAGCAGGCCGTAGTCCACGCCCCAGGTGTCGATGCCCACGCAGTCCAGCTCGCCCAGTCCCAGGCGCTTGAAGGCCAGCAGGCCCTGCTTCATCTGATTGAACAGATAGGGCAGATCCCAGTAAAAGACGCCGTTCATCTCGATATAATTGTTCTCAAAGCGGTGCAGCTCCCGCATTTCGATCCGGTCTCCGTCAAAAATGCCCAGAATGGCCCGGCCATTGCTGGCTCCCAGATCAAACGCCAGGAGATGGTAAACCCGTTCCATGGTGTCCCTCCTGTTTGTTCATTTTGTTTCCCGTGTATTGTTGGTTGCTTTCCCTTTGTATTATAGCGCGTTCCCTTGGCTTTCGCAACGTGTTTCTGGGAATTCCCCCTGAATTTTGTTTGTTTACAATTGGAACCTTTTCTTCCGTGAGTTCGTCTGATAGAATAGAAGCAATCAACCACAGAAAAAGGAGGTTGGAATATGAAACGAATTGCATGGCTGCTCGTTGTTTTGCTGCTGCTGACCGCCTGCGGCACCCGCCGGCAGGAGGAGCAGGAGGCTGCGCCCGGAGAGACCGTTCAGACCGAAGAACCGGCTCCCGCCGCAGAAACGCCGCCCGCGCAGGAAGCGTTCCCCGCTCCCGAAGCGCCGGCCGAACCGGAGGAGCCCGCCGAATCGGAGGAACCCGCCGTTCCGGAGGAGCCCGCTGAACCGGAGGCACCCACCACGGATACGGTCCCGGCGGAAGAGGTTCCCTTCGGGCTTACGCCGATTACGCCTGTCGCGCCGGAGTGGCCCGGTGACAACCGGCTGAATCCCACGGAGCCTCCGGTCTATGAGCTTCCGGTGGAGCCTCCTCCCCAGTATGAAACGGAATCCGTCTCACCGGGGCAGGCCAAGACGGCCGGCGCCGCTACGCTGCCCCGGTCCGCCTACTGTTTTGAGGATACCGCCGTAGACGGCCGCGGACGGGTCGTGCTCCGGCTGCCGGGGCACACCCTGACGCCGGTCACCGACGCCGCCACCGGCCAGCCCCGGGGCATCGCCGCCCGGGAGACCGGCAGCGGACTTGTGACAACCCTTTACGATCTGGCCGGTCAGCCTTTGCTGACCGGCCTGCAAGCAGATACCTATGGCTGCCAGTCCGATCTGTTCTGGTACGGCAGAACCGGAAGCTATACGCTGCAGCGGATTTCCACCGAACAGGTGCTGGAAACCGGCCTGGCCGAGGTTCAGCCTGTCGGAGACCGGCTGGCTCTGCAGCCTGCCTTTTGGAACAGCAGCTGCCGCCTGGTGGACGGTCTGGGTCAGACCACGGCGGAGCTGGATCGGGGCTTCCGGCTCAGCGGCGTCCATACCTGGCAGGATCAGTCCTACCTGACCGTCACTTCCAAGGATGGCCTGCAGACCCTGGTGGACACGGAGGGCAATTCCTGTCTGGGGCGGTTTTATGACGAGGTGGCCGGTATCACGGGCGGCTGCGCCCTGGTCCGGGATGGCGGCAACTGGCTGGCCGTCAGCCTGAACGGCGGAACAATCATGTTCCGCTGGACCGCACCCTTCACCCTGCTGACCGGCAGCGTTCTGGCAGAGCTGCCCTCCGGCGGCTATCAGCTGGTGAACCGGCAGGGGCGGCAGCTCTTCCAGACCTTCAGCAGCGCCCGGGTCTATACCGGCGGCGGTACGGAGTTGGTCTTTGGTCAGCTGGTCCGAAACGGCGCCTACGGCACGGTTGTGCTGGACGCCGGTGGGACGGAGCTGGCTTTTTTGCCTGCGGAGCTTTTCAACGTCACGCCGGTGGACGGCAATACCGTTTTTTATACCACCGCTTCCGGCAAAGAGGCCTTTGAACGGACGGGCTTTCTGAGGAAGCTGGACACCGGCGTCACCGTGGAGGCGGCAAGCGGCGCCTTTTTGTCCGCTGAGGCCATTGAAACCACCCGGGGCACCATGGTGCTCTGCGTCAGCGGAGACGACGGCGGCGGCGCGTTTACCCTGGTGCTGCCGGACGGCACCCCGGTGCTCACCGGTCAGACCGCCTGCGCCTACCAGGGCGGCGACGTGCTGGTTTGCGAAAAAGGCCTGCTGACCCTGGACGGCCAGTGGCTGTATCAAGTGAAAGAGGGAGCTGTATCATGAACATTGTCATTCTCGATGGACACACGGAAAACCCCGGCGATCTCAGCTGGGCCGCTTTTGAAGCCCTGGGCAATCTGACGGTCTACGACCGCACCCCCAAGGAGCCGGAGGAGATCATCCGCCGGATCGGGCAGGCAGAGATCGTCTACACCAACAAAACGCCCCTGACGGCGGAAACGTTTGACCGCTGTCCCTCCATCCGCTTTGTGGGCGTGCTGGCCACAGGCTACAACGTGGTGGACGTGGCCGCAGCCCGCCGGCATGGGATTCCCGTCAGCAACATCCCGGCCTACGGCACCGAGGCCGTGGCCCAGGCGGCCATGGCGCTGCTGCTGGAAATCTGCAATCAGGTGGGCCGCCACAGCCGGGCCGTCCATGAAGGCCGCTGGAACACCTGCCCTGACTTCTGCTTCTGGGAGACGCCGCTCATGGAGCTGGCCGGAAAAACCCTGGGCATTGTGGGCTTCGGCCGCATCGGCCAGGCCATGGGCCGTCTGGGCCGGGCCTTCGGCATGGAGGTTCTGGCCACCGGCTCCCGTCCCACGGAGGCCGGCCGCGCATTGGCCCGGTATGTGACCCTGGACGAGCTGCTGGCCAAGTCCGACGTCATCAGCCTCCACTGCCCTCTGTTCCCGGAAACGGAGCGCATGATTAACCGGGATTCCCTGGCAAAGATGAAGGACGGCGTCATCCTGCTGAACACCGGCCGGGGCCAGCTGATCTGCGAGAAGGCCCTGGCGGAAGCCCTCCGCAGCGGCAAGGTTCGGGCGGCGGGTCTGGATGTGCTCTCCCAGGAGCCCCCGGCGGCGGACAACCCCCTGCTGACCGCTCCCAACTGCTTCATCACGCCCCACATCGCCTGGGCGCCCAAAGAAACCCGCCAGCGGCTCATGGACATCGCCGCCGGCAATCTCCGGGCCTTCCTGGCCGGCAGTCCCATTCATGTGGTGAACCCCTGAATCCCTTCCCTTTTGGCGAAATATCTGTTATAATAGAGAAAAACCACGCCGGGAGGTTCCCTTATGGAAGAAAAAGTCGCCGGGATCATCGAGGCCCTCAAGGAGGCCTATCCCAATCCCATGTGCGCCCTGCACTATCAGCAGGATTATCAGCTGATGATCGCCGTCCGTCTGTCGGCCCAGTGCACCGATGAGCGGGTGAATCTGGTGACCCCGGCCCTGTTCGAGCGCTTTCCCACCCTGGACGCCTTCGCGGAAGCGGATATCGCAGAAGTGGAGGAATATGTCCACTCCTGCGGCTTCTACAAGCACAAGGCCCGGGACATCGTTCTGGCCTGCCGGATGCTGCGGGACGAATACGGCGGCAAGGTGCCCGGGACCATGGAGGCGCTGCTGCGGCTGCCCGGTGTGGGCCGGAAAACCGCCAATCTGCTGCTGGGCGACCTGTACCGGGTTCCCGGCTCCGTGGTCTGCGATACCCACTGCATCCGCATCTCCAACCTGCTGGGCCTGGCCCGGGGCAAGGAGCCGGAAAAGGTGGAGCGCCAGCTGCGGGACATTCTCCCCCCGGAGGAAAGCTCCGATTTCTGCCACCGCATCGTGCTTCACGGCCGGGCCGTCTGCGTCGCCCGGAAGCCCCAGTGCGCCAGCTGTACCCTGGCTCCCTGGTGCGACCACTTCCACAGCGCGAAGTAAGGAGTCCGTGTCATGAAGCTGCGTGTGCGGGAGATCGCCCTGTATGCCATGCTGGGCGCCCTGATGTATTCCACCAAGCTGGTGACGGACCTGCTGCCCAATGTCAATGTCCTGGGCGCCCTGGCCATCGCCTATACCCTGGTCTACCGGAAAAAGGCCCTGTACCCCATCTATATTTTCGTGCTGCTCACCGGCATTTTCGCCGGCTTTGCCACCTGGTGGATTCCGTATCTCTATATCTGGGCCATTCTCTGGGCCGCGGCCATGCTGCTGCCCCGGGACGTGGCGGCAAAGGAAAACCGCCTGATCTACATGGTGGCCTGCGCCGCCTTCGGCCTGCTCTTCGGCACCCTCTACGCGCCGGGACAGGCCCTGCTGTTCGGCCTGGACTTCCGGGGCGCCATCGCCTGGATCATCGCCGGCCTGCCCTGGGATCTGGTCCACGGCGTCAGCAACTTCTTCATGGGTCTGCTGATCGTCCCCGTGGCCAAACTCCTGCAAAAGCTGGAACGAAGCCGGCCAAAGCCAAGGAACTGCTGATTGTTCCCTTCCGTGTCGCTGTGATGCCAAAGGGACGGATTGCCGCGTCGCTTCGCTCCTCGCAATGACAGAGGAAGTAAGAAAGGCACGCGCAGGCCATCGTCTGCTACTGTCATTGCGAGGCCCCGCAGGGGCCGTGGCAATCCGCATCTCCGCGCGGGCAGCTGCCTTCCGCCGTCACATTGGGCGTTGTCTTTCTTTCTATAGAAAATGCACTTCCGTAAAATCGGTCTTGACTCCCTTCCTCGGCTCTGTTATAATAAGTCGGATAATGCAAAGGTCTGTTTCGACCGGAAGGGAGTTTTCCATGCTGAACCGCTCCGATCTCCGATTTGAATTTCTTGGCTTGCCCACACCTGACTGTGGGGATATTGTTTCCTCTCTCCCCCAGGGTCGTGAATATACCGTGTTTCCCGGTTTCGCGGATGTGCATGTGCATCTGCGTGAACCGGGTTTTTCTTATAAGGAGACCATCGCCTCCGGCACCCGGGCGGCGGCCCGGGGCGGCTACACCGCCGTCTGCGCCATGCCCAATCTGAACCCCGTGCCCGATACGGTGGAGCATCTGGCCGTTCAGGAGGAGCGCATCGCCCGGGACGCCTGCATCGGCGTCTATCCCTACGGGGCCATCACCCTGGGGGAAAAGGGCGAAGCATTGGCAGATCTGGAGGCCCTGGCGCCCCGGGTCTGCGGCTTCTCCGACGATGGCCGGGGCGTCCAGAGCCGGGAGATGATGAGAGAAGCCATGGTGCGGGCCAAGGCTCTGGGCAAGCTGATTGTGGCCCACTGCGAGGACAACAGCCTGCTCCGCGGCGGCTATATCCACGACGGCCGGTACGCCGCCGCCCACGGCCACCGCGGCATCTGCTCCGAGAGCGAGTGGCGGCCCATCGCCCGGGATCTGGAGCTGGCTGCCGAAACCGGCTGCGCCTACCACGTCTGCCACATCTCCGCCAAGGAGAGCGTGGAGCTGATCCGCCAGGCAAAAAAATCCGGTCTGGACGTGACCTGTGAGACCGGCCCCCACTACCTGACCCTGGACGACAGCTGCCTGCAGGAGGACGGCCGGTTCAAAATGAACCCGCCTCTGCGGGACCGGACCGACCGGGAAGCCCTGGTGGAGGGCCTGCTGGACGGCACCATCGACTGCATCGCCACGGATCACGCCCCCCACAGCGCCGAGGAGAAGTCCAGAGGGCTGGAACAATCCGCCATGGGCGTGGTGGGCATCGAGACGGCCTTCCCGGTGGTCTACAGCTTCCTGGTCAAGCCCGGCCTTGTCCCCCTGGAGACGGTGCTGAAGGCCCTGACCGTGAATCCCGCCCGCCGCTTCGGTCTGCCCCTGGAGGGCTGGAGCGTCTGGGATCTGAATGCGCGCTATGTCATCAATCCCAAGGACTTCCTCAGCCAGGGCAAGGCCAGCCCCTTCACCGGCATGGAGGTCTGGGGCAAAAATTGGATGACCGTGCGGAACGGACAAATTGTTTGGAAACTTGATTGAGAATCCGTAGGGGCGGTCTTCGACCGCCCGCGGGCCGAGCAAAGGAGAACAGATCAATGGATCAGCAATTCTGCACCATATTGGAAAACAGGCCCCTGACCGGCCTGGTCTGGCAAATGAAGCTGGCGGCGGACACCCGTTCCATTACGGCTCCCGGCCAGTTCGTCAATCTGAAGCTGGAGGGTCTGTACCTCCGCCGTCCCATCTCCATCTGTGACTGGGATGAAAGCACCATTACCCTGATCTACAAGGTCGTGGGCGAGGGCACCGAAAGGATGACCGCCTTGCAGGCCGGCCAGCAAATTGATACCCTGGTGGGTCTGGGCAACGGCTACAATCCGGAGAAATCCGGCAGCGCGCCCCTGCTCATGGGCGGCGGCGTCGGCGTGCCGCCCATGTACGGCCTGGCCAAGCGGCTTCTGGCCCAGGGCAAGGACGTGACCGTGATTCTGGGATTCAACACCCGGGAGGAGCTGTTCTACGAAGCGGAGTTCCGCGCCCTGGGCGCCCGGGTCTTTGTGACCACCGTGGACGGCTCCTGCGGAACCAAGGGGTTTGTCACCGACGTCATGAAGGACCTTTCCTACAGCTACTTCTACACCTGCGGCCCCATGCCGATGTTCAGAGCCATCGAGAAAACCGCCGTCACCAGCGGCCAGTTCAGCTTTGAAGAGCGCATGGGCTGCGGCTTCGGCGCCTGCATGGGCTGCACCTGCAAAACCAAGTACGGCAGCAAGCGAATCTGTAAGGACGGCCCCGTCCTGGAACGGGAGGAAATCGTATGGTAGACACCAAAGTGACCCTCTGCGGCATCGGGCTGGACAACCCGGTGATCCCCGCCTCCGGCACCTTCGGCTTCGGCCGGGAGTTCGCCGAACTCTACGACATCAACTGTCTGGGCACCTTCTCCTTCAAGGGCACCACCCGGGAGCCCCGGTTCGGCAACCCCACACCCCGCATCGCCGAGTGCCCCTCCGGCATGCTCAACGCCGTGGGCCTGCAGAATCCCGGCGTGGATCATGTCATCGCCGAAGAGCTGCCCGCGCTGCGGAAGATTTTCCATAAGCCCGTCATGGCCAACGTCTCCGGCTTCTCCGTGGCCGAATATGTGGAGGTCTGCGAAAAGCTGGACGCCCAGGAGGGCATCGGCTGGCTGGAGGTCAACGTCTCCTGCCCCAACGTCCACGGCGGCGGCATGAGCTTCGGCACCTGCCCGGAAGCGGCCGCCGAGGTCACCCGGGCCGTCCGGGCCGTGACCAAAAAGCCCATCATCATCAAGCTCAGCCCCAATGTCACCGATATTGTTTCCATCGCCAAGGCCTGTGAGGACGCAGGCGCCGACGGCGTCAGCCTGATCAACACCCTGCTGGGCATGCGCATCCATCTCCGCACCCGCAGGCCCCTCCTGGCCAACACCACCGGTGGCTATTCCGGCCCCGCCGTGTTCCCGGTGGCGGTGCGGATGGTCTGGCAGGTCTCCCGGGCCGTCTCCATCCCCGTGGTGGGTATGGGCGGCGTCTCCAGCGCCGAGGATGTGATTGAAATGATGCTGGCCGGCGCCACCGCCGTAGAGGTGGGCGCCGCCAACCTGGTGGATCCCTTCGCCAGCAAAAAAATTGTGGAAGCCCTGCCCCAGGCCATGGAAAAATACGGCATCCACAGTCTGAATGAGATCATCGGCGCCGCACACGAAACAAATTGACAATTTCTAAAAGGAGGAAAAACCATGGGAAAAGACGTTATCATCGCCTGTGATTTTGCGAGCCG
>JAEDJR010000236.1 GCA_016296235.1 Oscillospiraceae bacterium | reverse complement strand
AAACCGGCCAGGTGTTCATCACCTGCTGCGAAACCGACCGCTTGACCGAAATCGGTGCGGTGACCATGATCCGGAACGGCGCCAACGTGCAGGTACCCCTCGTGCCCCCTATACAGGGGGCTGGCACGGCGAAGCCGTGACTGGGGGTTGCAGCGAAAAGCAATTCTACCGATCAACGAACAAACAGCAAGACGCAGCAACCCCCCGCCTGCTTCGCAGGCACCCCCCTGTAGAGGGGGGACGAGGTTTAGGAGGAACGCCATGTACATCAACATCGGCTCGGATATGTCCGTCCGGGACAGCGCGATTATCGGAATTTTCGACCTGGACAACACCACCTGCTCCAGGCACACGCGGAAATTCCTGACCCAGGCCGAGGAAAACGGCCAGGTGGTCACCGTGGCGGAGGATCTGCCGAAATCCTTCCTCCTGACCAGCGAATACGGCCTGGAACGGGTCTACCTGTGCCAGTTCAACGCCGCGACCCTGGAGAAACGGCTGAAATGAAGAAGCCCCCCTGCCTGCGCAGAGATACGGATTGCCGCGTCGCTTCGCTCCTCGCAATGACAGGGGTATTTGGCAGTCCGTGTAAATCCTCGAATTTCCACTGTCATTGCGAGGCCCCAACGGGGCCGCGGCAATCCGTATAGTGGCTCAAGGGGAAGGCTTATGAGACTGCATTGCAACAAAGACAAAAATCCGTTACACGGAGGTTCTATATGTCTGAAGAAATTCTGACCAAAGTTGAAGAAACCTATGACGCCAGTCAGATCCAGGTTTTGGAGGGGCTGGAGGCGGTGCGGAAGCGGCCGGGTATGTACATCGGTTCCACTTCCGCTTCCGGCCTGCACCATCTGGTCTACGAAATCGTGGACAACGCCATCGACGAGGCCCTGGCCGGCTACTGCACCGAGATCCAGGTCATTATCAACGAGGGCAACACCATCACCGTCACCGACAACGGCCGCGGCATCCCCGTGGATATCCAGGCCCAGACCGGCAAGCCCGCCCTGGAGGTGGTCTACACCGTCCTCCACGCCGGCGGCAAGTTCGGCGGCGGCGGATACAAGGTCTCCGGCGGCCTCCACGGCGTGGGCGCGTCGGTGGTCAACGCCCTGTCCGAGTGGCTCCAGGTGGACGTCCACAAGGACGGACAGATCTATGAGATGAAGTTTGCCCGGGGCAATATCACCCAGCCCATGACCGTCGTGGGCAAAACCGACCGCACCGGCACCACCGTCACCTTCAAGCCCGACCCGGAGATGTTCGACACCCTGATCTACGACTACGACACCCTCCACACCCGTATGCGGGAGCAGGCCTTCCTCAACGGCGGCCTGCGGATTTCCACGGAGGACCGCCGGCCCGGTCTGGAGCAGAAGGACGTCATGCACTACGAGGGCGGCATCCGGGAGTTCGTCACCTGGCTCAACCGCAGCAAAAACACCATTCACGACAGCGTGATCTATATGCAGGGCAGCAAGGACGACGCCGTGGCGGAAATCTGCCTGCAGTATTCCGACTCCTACAACGAGACCATTTTCTCCTTCGCCAACAACATCCACACCCCCGAGGGCGGCATGCACGAGACGGGCTTCAAGACGGCCCTGACCCGGGTGCTCAACGCCTACGGCCAGAAAACCGGCGTCATCAAGGGCGACGACAAGGTCACCGGCGAGGACGTGCGGGAGGGCCTGACGGCGGTGATCTCCGTGAAGCTCACCGACGCCCAGTTCGAGGGCCAGACCAAGGCCAAGCTGGGCAACGCCTACATCCGCACCCTGGTGGACAACGTGGTGTCCCGGCAGTTGGCGGAATTCCTGGAGGAAAACCCCGCCGTGGGCAAGGTCATTCTGGAGAAGGCCATGATGGCCAACCGGGCCAGAGAGGCCGCCAAGAAGGCCCGGGAGTCCATCCGCCGCAAGACCGCCCTGGGCGGCGCGGCCATGCCCGACAAGCTGCGGGACTGCAACGAGTCAGATCCCACCCTGACGGAAATCTACATCGTCGAGGGCGACTCCGCCGGCGGCTCCGCCACCCAGGGCCGGGACTCCCGGTTCCAGGCGATTTTGCCCCTGTGGGGCAAGATGCTCAACGTGGAGAAGGCCCGGGAGGACAAGGTCATCGGCAACGACAAGCTCCAGCCGGTGATTACGGCCCTGGGCGCCGGCATCGGCGAGGACTTCGACACGGACAAGCTGCGCTATCACAAGGTCATCATCATGGCCGATGCCGATGTGGACGGCTCCCATATCCGGACGCTGCTGCTGACCTTCTTCTTCCGGTTCATGCGGCCTCTGATTGAGAAGGGCTATGTCTACGCGGCCATGCCGCCGCTGTACAAGCTGGTGCGCGGCAAGA
>JAEDJR010000235.1 GCA_016296235.1 Oscillospiraceae bacterium | reverse complement strand
TCCGGCTGCGGCAAGACCACGCTGCTGCGCATGATCGCCGGCTTCAACTCCATCGAGGGCGGCGACTTCTACTTCGGCGAAAAGCGGATAAATGACGTTCCCGCTCACAAGAGGGATATCGGCATGGTGTTTCAGAACTACGCCATCTTCCCCCATCTGACGGTGCGGGAGAATGTGGCCTACGGTCTGAAGGCACGCAAGGTTCCCAAGACCCAGATCGGCCCCAAGGTGGACGAGGCCCTGGAGCTGGTGCAGATCTCCCACCTGGCCGACCGCAAGCCCAACGAGCTGTCCGGCGGCCAGCAGCAGCGCGTGGCGCTGGCCCGTGCCTTCGTCATCGAGCCCAGCGTACTGCTGATGGACGAGCCCCTGTCCAACCTGGACGCCAAGCTCAGGGTGCAGATGCGCTCCGTCATCAAAAAGCTCCAGCGCCGCCTGGGCATCACCACCATTTACGTCACCCATGACCAGGAGGAGGCCCTGGCCATCTCCGACCGCATTGCCGTCATGAAGGACGGCCACATCATGCAGATCGGCACGCCCAACGAGATCTACGCCAAGCCCCAGAATCCCTTTGTGGCGGGCTTCATCGGCGTCAGCAACTTCCTGGACTGCGATGTGAAGGCGGCCGGCGGCAAGGCGAAGGTCACCATCCAAAACGAGCTGAGCATCGAGGTGCCCGCCAACCGGGACTACGAGGGCAAGGGCAGCCTGTCCGCCCGCCCGGAGCAGCTGTTCTTCGCGGAGGAGGGTATGCCCGGCACGGTGCTGTTCTCCACCTTCCTGGGGGACTTTATCGAGTACGAGGTACAGCTGGACAACGGGCAGAACCTGATCGTCAACGAGTACACCAAGGACACCTCCGACGTCCACCCCGACGGGGAGAAGGTCCATCTGCGCTTTGATCCGCTGCGCGTCAGCCTCTATGAGGCGGAATCCGGGGAGGTGCTGAGCCTGTGAAAACCAAGCTTGGCTCCCGCTGGCGGCCGGATTTCTGGTTCTTTGCCAAGATCATCGTGATCGTGGCCATGTGCCTGTTCATTGTCTATCCCTTTTACACCATTCTGACCAAGAGCGTCTTTTCCAACAAGGTGGAGGGCCTGACGCTGTATAATTTCATCCGCTTCTTCACCAAACCCTATTACTACCAGACGCTGATCCGCTCCATGGTGGTCTGCTTTGCCACGGTGTTTACCACCACCCTGATCGGCGTGCCCATCGCCTACCTGATGACCCGCTACAATATCCCGGGCAAGAAGATTTTGCACATCTTCATCATCATGAGCCTGATGAGCCCTCCCTTCATCGGGGCCTACTCCTGGATCATCCTGCTGGGCCGCAACGGCCTGCTGGCAAAGCTCTTTGCCACCTTCGGCGCCACCGCACCCACCATCTACGGGCGGGGAGGCATCATCTTCGTCTTTACGCTGCACCTGTTTCCGTATATCTACCTGTACACCTCCGGCGCCATGAACAGCATCGACAGCTCCCTGGAGGAGGCGGCGGAGAACCTGGGCATGAGCAAGCTGCGCCGCATCTGGACCATCACCCTGCCGGTCATCCTGCCCTCCATTCTGGCCGGCTGCATCATGGTCTTTATGACCTGTCTTGCCGACTTCGGCACCCCCATGCTGCTGGGCGAGGGCTATACGGTGCTGCCGGTGTTGGTGTATAACGAGTACATGTCCGAAAGTGCTGTCAACCCCTACATGGCCTCCACGCTGTCGGTAATCATCGTCAGCTGCTCGCTGCTGATGCTCACCTTCCAGAAGCTGGTGGTGGACAAGCGCAACTACACCATGAGCTCCATGCGTCCCCCGCAGGAGACCCAGCTCCACGGCTGGCGGCGTTTCGCGGCCTCCGCGCCCATCTTCCTGGTGGTGTTCGTGGCCTTCCTGCCCCAGATCGTGGTGGTCTGCCAGTCCTTTGTGGAGCGCAGCTTCTCCGGCATGGTCAAGGGCATCAACCTGAATAACTACCGGGCCATTCTGTCCCGTCTGGGCACCAACATCCGCAACACCTATGTGTTCTCTCTGATCGCCATCGTGTTCATCATCATTCTGGGCATCATCGTGTCCTACATTTTGGTGCGCAAGAAGGGCAAAGTGGCCAATATTATCGACACCCTGGTCATGTTCCCCTTTGTCATTCCCGGTTCTGTACTGGGTATCGGCCTGATCGTGGCCTTCAACCGCAAGCCCCTGATCCTGGTGGGCACTGCGGCCATTATGATCATCTCCTTTGTTATCCGAAAGCTGCCCTATACCGTCCGGTCCGGCTCGGCCTTCCTGTACCAGATGGACCCGTCCATTGAGGAGGCCTCCATCAACCTGGGCGTGTCGCCCATGAAGACCTTCTTCACCGT
>JAEDJR010000234.1 GCA_016296235.1 Oscillospiraceae bacterium | reverse complement strand
CTTCGCTGACAGCTCCCTTTACACAAGGGAGCCCTGGGCGCTGCCGCGCCAGTGCATAACATAAAAACCGACCTATGATCGTAACCATAGGTCGGTTTAACTGTTTTACGAACACCCCGCAAATGCGGCACGTCCTTGTTTTATCATTCCGAATTGCTGCAGTTCTCTTATTCCGCAGAAATCAGATAGTAATACACAGGCTGGCCGCCGGACAGGAGGTTGATCTCCGCATCCGGGCACTGCCGGGTGAAAATCTCCAGGGCGTCCTGGGCCTGAGCCTCGGCAATATCGGCGCCGTAGAAAATGTTGATGAATTCCGCACCGGCCTCGGCAGCCTTGCCGGCCATATCCGACAGCAGCCGGCTCAGATCCGGCGTGGTATCCAGCAGTCCGCCGTTGTACAGGCCCAGATAGTCTCCCTCATGGATGTCCCGGCCGTCAAAGTCGGAATTCCGGGCGGCGTAGGTAATCTGCATGGTGGTGACGGCAGCCAGAGAATCGGTCATGGCAGCCGTATTGGCCTCCACATCCTGGTCGGGGTCAAAGTTCAGCATGGCGGTAATGCCCTGGGGCACGGTCTTGGAGGGAATCACGATGACCTGCTTTTCCGTCAGGGGGATGGTCTGCTCCGCGGCCATGATGATATTCTTGTTGTTGGGCAGCACATAGACAACCTCGGCAGGCGTGCGGTTGATCTGCTTCAGAATGTCCTCCGTGGAGGGGTTCATGGTCTGGCCGCCCTCGATGATGCCGTCCACGCCCAGATCCCGGAACACGGAGGCCAGGCCGGCACCGGCACAGACGGAAACCACGCCGTACTTCTTCTCCGGCGCAGCAACGGCAGGCACGTCCTCCGCAGCCTCGTCCATATCCAGATCGTCGGTGCTCTGGGGCGTTCTGCCGGCGGCCATATCCTCATACTGGGTGCGCATATTCTCGATCTTGGCCAGCTCCAGGGTGCCGTACTTCTGGGCCTCCGTCAGGGCGTCGCCGGGGATATCCGTATGGACGTGCACCTTGAAGGCGTCGTCGTCCTCGCCGATGACCAGGCTGTCGCCGATGCTGTTGAGGTATTCGCGGAAGGGCTCGATGGATTTGTCCGAGGTCTTGCGGACAATGAACACCGTGTCAAAGGTGAAGGTGATCTCCTCATCGGTCAAGGCGGAGAAATCGGCAGCCTCCTTGGTACCGGCGGCGCCGGTGGGGGCCTCCACATCCTTACCCTGGAGTGATGCCAGCATGCCCTGGAGAATCACCAGGAATCCCATGCCGCCGGCGTCCACGACACCGGCCTTCTGCAGCACCGGATTCTGATTGACCGTATTGGCCAGGGCCTCCCGGGCTGCGTCGATGGTGCAGGCCAGGGTGGCTTCCATATCGGGATTCTCCTGGGCAAACTCTGCGGCCGCCGCGCCGGACAGGCGGGAAACCGTCAGAATCGTGCCCTCGGCGGGCTTCATAACCGCCTTGTAGGCGGCCTCCACACCGGCGTTCAGAGCAGCCGCAAAGCCTGCGCCGTCTGTCTCCTCCAGTCCCTTGAGCGCCTTGGAGAAGCCCCGGAACAGCAGGGACAGAATCACGCCGGAGTTGCCCCGGGCGCCGCGCAGCATGGCGGAAGCCGCCATGTCGGCAGCTTTGGTCAGGGTCAGCGTATCGGTCTTGCGCAGATCGGCGGCGGCGGTATTCAGGGTCATGGACATATTGGTTCCCGTATCGCCGTCGGGCACGGGGAACACGTTGAGCTCGTTGATTTTCTGTTTATGAATTTCAATGGATGCGGCGGCGGACAGGATCATCCGCCGGTAAGCCGCGCCGTCAATGGTATATCTCACAGTTACATTACCTCCATGTGTGTTCGCACACTAATCCGCAGTGATGGAATCCACATAGACGTTGACGGCCTTGACGGTAGTTCCGGTGGATTTTGTGACGTTATATTTGACTTCACTGATGATTGAGGAACCGATGGCAGCAATGTTGACGCCCCGGTCCACCATGATATGCAGATCGATGACAATGGAGTCATCCTCGCAGAAAACAACCTTGACGCCCTTGCTCATGGCTTCCCGGCGGAGCAGGTGCACCAGACCGTCGGTCATGGAGCGCACAACCATACCCTTGACGCCAAAACAATTGGTGGCGGCGTGACCGGCAATGTTGGTATAGACGTCGCTGTCCACGGCGATCAGTCCACGGTCTGTGGAAAGACGAATCATACAGGAACCTCCTTGTGACTGGGCATAATTTCGTTTCTATATTGTAACCGATTTTATCCAAAAGCACAAGTGGGGAATCTGCCGGAAAGGGAGCGAAAAATCATACGTTGGTCATGGACATTGGCAAAAACGGTTATGATGCGGATTGCCGCGCCGCTT
>JAEDJR010000233.1 GCA_016296235.1 Oscillospiraceae bacterium | reverse complement strand
CGTCCTCCAGCTTGCCCACATTCCGGGGATTCTGGAAATGATCCATGACTTTTTCGCTGTATAGCATAATAATAGCTCCTTTTTGTTGGAAGTAGATTTTGTAGGGCGCGACGACACGGCGCGCCGTTTGGCAGCGGTGGTCGTGCCCTGCAGGAGATTATTTTGTTAAATTCTATGGGGCTGCTCGCCCTTTTCCAGGGCCTCCCAGACGGGGGACATATTGCGCAGGTAGGAGACGACCTCCGGCACCACCTGCAGGATGTGATCCACGTCCTCATCGGTGTTGTAGGCGCAGAGACTCAGGCGCAGGGAGCCGTGGGCAATCTCGTGGGGCAGGCCCAGGGCCAGCAGCACATGGCTGGGATCCAGGGAGCCGGAGGTGCAGGCCGAGCCGGAGGAGGCCGCGACGCCCTTGGCGTCCAGCCACAGTAGCAGGCTCTCACCCTCGATGCCCTCGAAGCAGAAGTTCACCGTGCCGGGGCAGCGCAGGGTCCGGTGGCCGTTGAGAATGCTGTGGGGAATCCGGCTCAGACCCTCGATCAGCCGCTCCCGCAGGGCCGTGACCTTCCGGGCGTCCTCGTCCAGATGCTCCGTGGCCTCCCGCAGGGCCGCCGCCATGGCCATGATGCCGGGCAGGTTTTCCGTTCCGGCCCGTTTGCCCCGCTCCTGGGCGCCGCCCTCGATGAGGGTCTGCAGCCGGACGCCCTTGCGGCAGTACAGGGCGCCCACGCCCTTGGGAGAATGGAACTTATGGCCGGACAGGGAGAGCATGTCCACGCCCAGCTCCCGGACGTTCACCGGAATGTGGCCCACGGCCTGCACCGCGTCGGTGTGGCACAGAACCCCCCGCTCCCGGCAGAGCTTTGCAATCTCCGCCACGGGCTGAACCGTGCCGATTTCATTGTTGACCAGCATCACCGTCACCAGGCAGGTGTCCGGCCGCAGGGCAGCCTCCAGATCCTCCAGCCGCACCACGCCGTCCCCATGAACCGGCAGATAGGTGGCCGTGAAGCCCTGTTTTTCCAGCTTTTTCACCGTGTGCAGCACGGCATGGTGCTCAAAGGCTGTGGTGATAATGTGCTTTTTCCCCTGCTTTTCCCCCAGGATGGCCGCCGTCAGGATGGCCTGGTTGTCGGCCTCGCTGCCGCCGGCGGTAAAGTAGATTTCATTGGGCTGGGCGCCCAGGCATTCCGCCACGGTGGCCCGGGCCTGATCCAGCAGCTCCCGGGCCTGCTGGCCGGGGGTGTGAAGGCTGGAGGGATTGCCGTAGGCCTCCTTCAGGCAGGGCAGCATGGCCTGAACCGCCGCGTCGCTGACCTTGGTGGTGGCGGCATTATCCGCATAAACGTACATAAAGTGGCTCCTTTCTAGGCTTCCACCCGGCCCAGGAGCAGATCCTCCAGGGTCACGGTGGAGAGATATTCATCAATTTTTCTGTCCAGGCACTGCCAGAGAGGCAGCGTCAGGCACTCCCCTGCCCGCTGGCAGGGATTGCCCTCCAGGGACGGGCAGGCCACCGGGGACAACGTTCCCTCGGCCCCGCGGAGGACTTCCCCCACGGTGATCTCCCCGGCCGGGCGGGCCAGCTGATAGCCGCCGTCCTTCCCCCGCTGGCTGCGCACCAGACCGGCCCGGTTCAGCAGGGCGGCGATGGCCTCCAGATACTTCATGGAAATATCCTGACTGCCGGCGATCTCTTTCAGGGACAGGTACCCGTCCGAATGGGACGCCAGCTCCAGCATCACCCGCAGGGCATAGCGCCCTTTGGTGGAAATCATCATGCTTGTATTCACCTCCGTATTATATCCCTATAATACTATAGGAATTACGGGATTTCAAGAGGGCAAAAAAATTTTTGCGCGTCCGGAAAGAACGCGCAGAATGCTTGACTGCCTGCCGCTATGGCGAAATTGCCTGCACAAGGTACGGATTGCCGCGTCGCTTCGCTCCTCGCAATGACATGCATGTCAGAAATACATGCCCTCCGGCGGGGGCAAGCCCCCGCCCTACGGTGTATTTTAGACCATGCCGTAGGGGCGGCCCGATGTGGCCGCCCGGGGATTGCCGCTTTGGCGGAAGTGCCTGCGCAAGATACGGATTGCCGCGTCGCTTCGCTCCTCGCAATGACGGCGGAAGTCGAAACGCCATGTGCGCACCATCCATCAGCGTCTGTCATTGCGAGGCCCTGCAGGGGCCGTGGCAATCCGCTTCCCTCTGCGCTTCAGGACAGGACTGCCTGCGCAAGGGCGGCCACATCGGGCCGCCCCTACGGTGCCGGGTCCACAGAATGCCGTAGGGCGGGCTGACCCCAGCCCGCCGGAGGGTACCAGTGATTCGGAAGATGGGTTCCGGCAAATCGCACTGCCAACACACGGCGGCCAAGG
>JAEDJR010000232.1 GCA_016296235.1 Oscillospiraceae bacterium | reverse complement strand
GCTTCTGGACCGAGAGCCAGCTGAAGGACGGCAAGTGCCCCGACTGCGGCCGGGACGTGGTGGACGCCGAGGAGGAGGCCTACTTCTTCCGGCTCTCCAAGTATGCCCAGCCGGTCCGGGATCTGCTGACCCAGACTGACTTCCTGGAGCCCAGAAGCCGCGTCAACGAGATGGTCAACAACTTCATCGATCCCGGCCTGGAGGATCTGTGCGTCTCCCGCACCAGCTTCTCCTGGGGCATCCCCGTGGACTTCGACCCGGGCCATGTGGTCTATGTGTGGGTGGACGCCCTGTTCAACTACACCACGGCCCTGGGCTTCATGAACGACAAATATGACGATTACGAGCAGTTCTGGCCTGCCGACGTCCACTTTGTGGGCAAGGAAATCGTCCGGTTCCACTCCATCATCTGGCCCGCCATGCTCATGAGCATGGGGATGCCCCTGCCCAAGAAGGTCTACGGCCACGGCTGGCTGGTGTTCGGCGGCGAAAAGATGTCCAAGTCCAAGGGCAACGTGGTGGATCCCTACCTGCTGGCCGAGCGCTACGGCGTGGACGCCCTGCGGTTCTTCCTGCTGCGGACCTTCCCCTTCGGCGCCGACGGCAACTTCTCCAACGAGCTGCTGATCTCCACCATCAACACCGACCTGGCCAACGACCTGGGCAACCTGGTCAGCCGCACCGTGGCCATGGTGCAGAAGTACTTCGGCGGAACGCTGCCCGAGACCCAGGAGGCCGACGAGACCCTGGATTCCGACCTGATTGCCCTGGCCTCCGGCCTGCGGAGCCGGTATGAGGCCGAGATGGAGCGCTATCAGTTCCAGAACGCCCTGGCGGAGATCTTCAAGGTCATCTCCCGGGCCAACAAGTATATCGACGAGAACGCCCCCTGGATTCTGGCCAAGGACGAGGCGAAGAAGCCCCGCCTGGCCCGGGTCATGTACAACCTGCTGGAGACCATCCGCATCTGCGGCGCTCTGCTGACGCCCTTTATGCCCGCCACCACCGAGAAGATCATGGGCCGCATCGGCGCCCGGGAATACGGCTGGGATTCTCTGGCGGCATTCGGCGTGCTGCCCGCCTGCGCCCAGGTCACCGCCGGCGACGCCCTGTTCCCCCGCATCGACCCGGCCAAGGAGCTGGCCGAGCTGGAGGCCATCCGTGAAGCCGCCCAGAAGGCCGCCCAGGCCCCGGAGGAGGATCCGCTGCCCGAGCCCCTGCCCCCTGTGGACTTTGACACCTTCTGCAAGGTGGAGATGACCGTGGTGAAGGTGCTGGCCTGCAAGAAGGTCAAGAAGTCCGAAAAGCTGCTGAAATTCCAGCTGGACGACGGTACCGGCACGCCCCGGCAGATTCTCTCCGGCATCGCCAAGTTCTACCAGCCCGAGGAGCTGGTGGGCAAGACCCTGGTGGCCGTGACCAACCTGCCGCCCAGAAAGATGATGGGCCAGGAGAGCCGCGGCATGCTGCTGAGCGCCGAACGCGGCGAGAAGCTGAACCTGGTCATGCTGGACGACAAAATCCCCGCCGGCGCCAGACTGGTGTAAGGCACAGACCCCTCGTGCCCCCTTCATAGGGGGCTGTCAGCGAAGCTGACTGGGGGTTGTATCGACAAGCAATTCTACCGAAAGGACGATACAATTGCTGATTTGCAGCAACCCCCAGCCTCCGCTGCGCTCCGGCAGCCCCCTGTAAAGGGGGCACGAGGGTGCGAAACCGAAAACAAGCCCCCGGGCGGAAGTTCCGTCCGGGGGCTTGTTTCTCATTCAGCGTGCTTCCGGCAGCAGCCGTTTGAGATACTGGCCGGTGAAGCTGGCGGGATTGGCCGCCACGGCCTCCGGCGTGCCGGTGGCCACGATCTGTCCGCCGCCGGAACCGCCCTCGGGGCCCAGGTCGATGAGATAGTCGGCCACCTTGATGACGTCCAGGTTGTGCTCGATGACCAGCACCGTGTTGCCCGTGTCCACCAGAGCTTGGAGCACCTCGATGAGCTTGTGGACGTCGGCCATGTGCAGGCCCGTGGTGGGTTCGTCCAGGATATAGAAGGTGCGGCCCGTGGCCCGGCGGCTCAGCTCCGTGGCCAGCTTCACCCGCTGGGCCTCGCCGCCGGAGAGCGTGGTGGAGCTCTGGCCCAGCTTCACATAGCCCAGGCCCACGTCCACCAGGGTCTGCACCTTGTGGCGCAGCCTGGGCTGGTTCTCGAAGAACTCCAACGCCTCGTCGGCGGTCATGTCCAGCACGTCGGAGATGGTCCGGCCCTTGTAGGTGACCTCCAGGGTCTCGCGGTTGTAGCGCTTGCCGTGGCACACGTCGCAGGGGACGTAGACGTCCGGCAGGAAGTGCATCTCGATCTTCACCAGGCCGTCGCCGGAGCAGGCCTCGCA
>JAEDJR010000048.1 GCA_016296235.1 Oscillospiraceae bacterium | reverse complement strand
ACTTCGGTCATGCCGGACCAGAATTCGCCTTCCGCCTTGTCGGGCAGGGGCTCCATCAGGGGCTTGACGATGTCCCACCACTTCTGCGTCGTGGGATCGGCGGCCATTTTGGCCATATCGCCTTCAAAATCGTCGCCCACATACTCATAATACGCGAACAGATAGTCGCCGCGGCTGTAAATGGAGTAGTTCTGGATGTTGCATTCCTTAATCATCTCATTGACGCCGGGCAGGGGATTAGCGTGCCAGCGGATGTAGGCTTCCTTTCCCTCGGGCTTGACGCGGATGATTTCACCGATGCGTTTCATGCTGCCGCCTTCTTTCCGCAATCAATAGATGGTGTCGGCCTCGTCGAACAGGGCCTTGACATTTTCGGGGGGCACGTCGTCCTGCAGGGCTTCGTGGCTGGGAGAGACGATGAGGCCCGTGGGGAAGATGGTGCGCAGCTCGCGGACCTTGGCCCGGACGTCCTCCGGCGTGCCCATGGGCAGCAGCTCCTGGGTATCCACACCGCCGCAGAAGGCCACCTGGCCTTCAAACTTGGCCTTCAGGTTCTCCGGCTGCATGCCGGCGGCCTTGGCCTGGATGGGATGGATGATGTCCACGCCGGCTTCGATGAGCAGGGGGATGGCTTCCACGATGGAGCCGCAGGAGTGGTACAGAACCTTGACGCCGTAGCTGTGGGCCAGGTCGATGAGCTTCTTGGCGCCGGGGATGACGAACTCGGAGACCAGCTTGGGGCTGATCATCAGGCCGCGCTGGCTGCCCACGTCGTCGCCGATCAGAATGGCGTGAACCTTGCCCTTGGTGGCTTCCAGGAAGATTTTCAGGGCCTTGAGGTAGAATTCCACGATGTGATCGTCCACATAGTGCACCATTTCGGGCTCGGCGACCATGTTCATGAGGGCGGTCTGCATACCGAAGGCGGCGCAGGTGTCCTGGAAGTGGCAGGCCCAGAGCATGCCCATGACGGTTTTGCCCTCGGGAGCCTCGTCCACCAGCTGGCGGCACAGGGCGGGATCGATGTAGTCGGCGGGATCGGGCCAGGGGAAGTTGACGGCCTCGACGTCCTCCAGATCCTCGCAGTTGCAGAAGCAGCCGTCGGCGGTCAGGGTACGGTGCTCGGTGTCCACGTTGGTGCCGTTCATGTACCAGTCAAAGGCGGCGAAAATGGCGTTGCAGGTGGGGGAGTGGTAGGGGATCTCCACGGCGTAGAAGTCGTCGCCGCAGACGCGCTTGAGTTCCTTGACATCGGCCACGCCGTAATACTTGCAGAGCTTTTCGGCAGCGGCGGGGGTCGGATCGCCCAGCCAGCAGGCGGGACGGTCAACGGGCTGATGGGCGATGGTGGCATAGAAGCGTTCAATACTGTTCATGGATAATCAGACTCCTTCCGTTCTTGTGGGTTTCCTTTTTATCGATACTAACACATTTCTATTTCCTGCGCAAGGCAAACGATGTATTTTGGTAATTTGCATCAAATCATGAGATTTATTTTGTAAAAAATGCCCGCAGGAATTCCCTGCGGGCATGAGTAAACCGTTGGTTTTGCGTGGATTCTGCCTCAGAACAGCAGCTCGGGGCACAGATCGGGGATTTCGGGGCTGAGGAGCTCGCAGCCGCCCTCCTTGACGGCGATACCCTTCTCCCAACGGACGCCGAAATCGTCGCAGGAGATGAAGGTATCCACCTGGAAGGTCATGTTGGGCTGCAGCTGGTAGTCGGAAATGGTTTCCACCCAGGGCGCTTCCACTTCGATGATGCCGGTGCCGTGGAGAGGCCCGTAGACAAAGTTCTTCTCGAAACCGTTTTCCACATAGTAGCGGTAGAAGTCCTTGGCGATGGTGCTGGCCACCACGCCGGCCTTGACCTGCTCCACTGTCCAGGCGTGGGCCTGGCGGCAGAACTGGACGATCTCCCGGCGGCGTCCCTCCAGCTTGCCCAGGCAGATGGGGTAGCCGATGGCGGCGGAATAGCCGTCGATCTTGGCGGACAGGTTCAGCTGGACGATGTCGCCCTTCTGGAACTCCCGGTAGCAGGAACGGGAGATGGCGTGGCGGGTGGAGGCCTCGGAGAAGACGTACATGGGCAGGCCTTCATACTCGGCGCCGTTTTCGTAGACCACCCGCTGGGCCACGCCGACCATCTGCAGCTCGGTCATGCCGGGCTTGATCTCCCGGATGACCTGCTCCGTGGCCAGGTTGGCGATGCGGTAGCCCTCCCGCAGGCAGGCCAGCTCGTTCTCCGTCTTGATGGAGCGCAGCTCCACCATGACAAAACCGGCGTCCACCAGCTCGGCCTCGGGGAAGGCGTCACGGATGGCGTTGTAGATGGTGACGGAGGTGTCCAGGAAGGAGGCGATGCCGATGCGCAGCTTCTGACCGGTGACGCCGATGGCCCGGAACACATCGTGGAAGGTGTCGGCCTTCAGCTCGGGATAGGCGGGGTCCGCGCCCTCGCGGTAGGCCTTCAGGACAAAGATTTTGTCCAGCTTGTTGCGGTCGGCGCCGAACTGGGAGGACTCGGGGCCAACCATTAGAGCGGCGTCGCCGCCGGCGGAGATGGCCACGCCGGCCCGCTCGAACAGGGGCCAGAAGCCGGAGAAATAGCGGGGGTTGGCATAGTCGGCCTCGTTGCCGTTGACGATCAGGGCATCCAGGCCCTCGCGCCGCAGAATGGCGGCAGCCCGCTGAACGCGTTCTTTGTATTCGTGATCGGGAATGCAGATTCTTGCCATAATATCAGATCCTCCTGTAATCAGTTTTATTCGCAGTAGCCAGGGGTGGTATAGAAGTTGACAGCGCGGGGTTCCGCACGGCCGTACTGGGCCACAATGGGCACGCTGCTCTCCAGCATGATGGCGTATTGCCGGCCGAATTCCGCCGTGTAGGGGCCGAAGTCCTCCGGCTTGTTGGTCCGCAGGCAGCGCACCCGCCGGGCGGCCACCTGGGTCACAAAGCTGACGGGCTCCTGATCCTCATAGAGCAGAGTAAACGTCACCTGGGCGGGCTCATCGGAGACGTTGGTGATGATGATGGATTCGTGTCCCGGGATGGCGTTGACGCCCACAGGGGGCAGCTCCGCGTCGGGAAAGATCCAGACCTTTTTGCCGTAAGCCATGATGATCCTCCTGTTGCATGAAATTGATCTTTGACTTGAGTTTAGTCAAAACCGGAGGGTTTGTCAATGGCATTTTGGCGGAACCGCCGAAAAAATGACATTGCGCAGGGAAAAACCTGTGCCGACTGCCAGTAAGTCAATGTTGCATGGATGCAATTATTGGTTGCGGTGCAAGCAAATTATTCTTGCTTTTCTTTCAAAATCTCCTATGCTATATTGAGATCGGAAGGAAAATACAGCAACAGGAGGTTCCCTGCATGATTATTATTGGTGAAAAAATCAACGGCTCTATCCCGTCTGTGGCCAAGGCCATCGCTGCCCGGGATGCTGACTGGATTCGCAACCTGGCAAAAATTCAGAGTGAAGCCGGCGCCGACTTCATCGACGTCTGCGCCTCCGTGAAGGACGGCGAGGTGGAGACGCTCCACTGGCTCATCGACCTGGTCCAGGAAGTGACCGACACGCCCATCTGCATCGACAGCCCCAATCCCGAGTCCTGCGTGGCGGCGATGCAGTTCTGCAAGCGGCCCGGCATGATCAACTCCGTGTCCATGGAAGGCAACAAGGTGGATGTGATTTTCCCTGCCATTTCCGGCACGACCTGGGAGTGCATCGCGCTGCTGTGCTCCAAGGGTATTCCCAAGTCCGCGGAAGAGCGGCTGACCGTGTTCGACCAGCTGATGGAGAAGGCCAAGGAATACAACATCAAGCCCTCCCGTCTGCACATTGACCCCCTGGTGGAAATGCTCTGCACCTCTGAGGACGGCATTTCCATGGTGGTGGAGGTCATCAAGACCGTCAAGGAGAAGCAGCCCAGCATCCATGTGACCGGCGCTGTCAGCAACATCTCCTTCAACCTGCCGGTGCGCAAGCTGCTGAACCAGGCGTTCCTGGTTCTGGCGATGAACGCCGGTATGGACTCCGGCGTCATGGATCCCACCAATCGGGATATGATGGGCATGATGTACGCCACCGAGGCCATGCTGGGTCTGGACGACTACTGCATGGAATACATCGGCGCCTACCGCGAGGGCAAGTTCGGCCCCGTCAAGGCGTAATTCAAAAAGTGGGGAACCGGTTCCGAGAACCGGAAAAAATTAAGAAACATATATTTTAGGGGGATTTTTACTATGTCTAAAATTGCTGAACTGGCCCATGCCGTTGAGATCGGCAAGTCCAAGCTCGTTCCCGGTCTGGTGCAGGAAGCGCTGGATGAGGGCAATGCTCCCATCGACATCCTGAATCAGGGCATGATCGACGCCATGGCCGTTGTTGGCGAGAAGTTCAAGGCCGGCGAGATCTTCGTTCCCGAAATGCTGGTTGCCGCCAAGGCTATGAAGAAGGGCGTCGAGGTTCTGAAGCCCCATTTGGCTGGCGACAACACCGGTAAGATCGGCAAGATGATTATGGGCACCGTCTACGGCGACCTCCATGACATCGGCAAGAACCTGGTCATCATGATGATCGAGTCCACCGGCTACGAAGTGGTCGACCTGGGCATCGACGTTCCCGTGGAAACCTTCGTGGAAGCTGCCAACGATCCCGAAGTCACCGTCGTGGGCGTGTCCGCTCTGCTGACCACCACCATGGGCGCCATGCAGGAGACTGTTGCCGCTCTGAACAAGCATCCCCGCCGTGGCGAGTTCAAGATCATGGTCGGCGGCGCTCCCATCACCCAGGCCTTCGCCGATGAGATCGGCGCTGACGTCTACACCGAGGACGCTGCCTCCGCAGGTCAGGCTGCCAAGGCTCTGGCCGGCAAATAATCGAATCTTTTCGGCCGTCCTCCGGCAGCAGCCGGAGGACGGTTTTTGCATACCTTGGACAAATTGACGGCAGCCGGAGGGGCGGCCCTTGTCAATTCCGCTGGAATGTGTTACACTGTTTTTCAGAGATTTCCAAGGATCGACAGGAGGTGCACCCATGGAGCTGCGGCAGCTGAAGTATTTTTTGGCTGTGGCCGACGCCAGAAGCTTTGTCAGCGCTGCGAACAATCTCTATATCTCCCGGCAGGCGGTCAGCAAGGCCATCAGCCAGCTGGAGACGGAGTTGGGCGTGGAGCTGTTCGTGCGGGATTCCAGCGGTGCGTTTCTGACGCCGGCGGGCCTGATGTTCTACGACCGGATCCGCAGCAGCGTCATGGAGCTGGAGCAGGTCCGCAGCGAGATGCAGCGCTACGGCGCCCGGTACCACCAGCGGGTTCGCCTGGCCTTTTCCCTGGGGGTCCTGCAGCATTATGAGCCGGCCCTGCAGGAGTTCCGCATGGAGCAGGGAAATCTGGCGCTGGAGTATCGGGAGTGTCCCGATTCTGCCTGCCTGGAGCTTCTGCGGGAGCATGAGGCGGATCTGGCCATCTGTGCCGGCGAGGTGGAGCAGGATCAGGAATTTGCGGTGCAGGTGCTGGACCGGTCGCCCTATGGGATTCTGCTGCAGGAAAACGAATCCCTGGCCGCCATGGAATCCCTGGAGCTGAAGGATCTGAACTGGATTCCCCTGGCCGGCCTGCAGGATGGCGCCATGGAGAATTTGCGCCGGAAATACGGCCTGCACCTGCAGTATGTGGGCTATGATCTCTACCGGCTGTTTTCCCTGACCCTGTCCGGGCAGTGCGCCATGGTGATCCCGAAATCCATGCAGCCCCGGAGTATCCGCGGCCTGCAGTGGCTGCCGCTGGAAGGGGTGGAGCCGTGGGTTCTCTGCGGCGTCTGCCTGCGATCCCTGGAAAATAATGTGCTCTATCATACCACCATCGACGAGCTCCAGACGAAGGTGTTTGGCGCGGCGTCGGTGTCGCAACAGACCCAGAAAGGGGAGAAGCCTTTTGCATACATATAAGATCCGGGTTCTGCCCGGCGAAACGTGCCTGACCGTTCCGGCCGGGACCAATTTGATGGAGGCCCTGCGGGACGGCGGCCTGCATCTGGACGCACCCTGCGGCGGCCGGGGCGCCTGCGGCAAGTGCAGGGTGCTGCTGGACGGCGCCGAGGTGCTGGCCTGCCAGACTGCCGTGGATCGGGATATGACCGTGGAGCTGCCCCGGAGGCAGGCGGCCGTGATTCTGACCCAGGGCCTGCAGGTGGAGACCCGGGCCGACGGCGCCGGCGATCTGGTGCTGGCCTTTGATATCGGCACCACCACCGTGGTGGCCTATCTGATGAACGGCCGTACCGGTGCCCTGCTGGCCCAGGCCAGCTGTCTCAATCCGCAGACGGAGTTCGGCGCCGATGTGATTTCCCGCATTCAATATGTGATGGACACCGGCTCCCGGGAGCTGCAGACGGCGATTCTCGGCGCCATGGCCGATCTGACCCGGCAGGCCGCCGGTGCGGCGGGCGTGGAGCCGGAGCGGATTTCCCTGGCGGCGGTGGTGGGCAACACGGCCATGCACCACCTGTTTTTGAACATCGATCCCAAACCCCTGACCACGCCGCCCTATATGCCAAAGGTCTTCGAGGCCCTGGAGCTGCCTGCGGCGGGACTTCTGCCCATTGCCCCCGACGGTGTGGTGCGGGTGCTGCCCAACATTGCCGGTTTTGTGGGCGCCGATACCGTGGGCTGCATGACGGCCACCCGCTTTGACCGGGTGGAGAAGCTGACCCTGATGATCGACATCGGAACCAACGGCGAAATGGTGCTGGGCGACGGCAAACGCCGGCTGGCCTGCTCCACCGCCGCCGGACCGGCCTTTGAGGGCGCAAAGATCTCCTGCGGTATGCGGGGTGCGGCCGGCGCCGTGGATCATGTGCGGCTGGAAAACGGCAAGGTCGTCTGGCATGTCATCGGAGACGGCGAAGCCGTGGGCCTGTGCGGCTCGGGCCTGCTGGATCTGGTGGCGGCGCTGCTGGACACCGGGGATATTCTGGAGTCGGGCCGCATGCCGGACAAGGAATACCGCCTGGGAGAAACGGCGGTGGTGCTGACGCAGAAGGATGTCCGGGAGGTGCAGCTGGCCAAGAGCGCCATCCGCGCCGGGATCGAGCTGATGTGCGAGTATCTGGGCGCTGCCGTGAAGGAGATTGACGCGGTCTACCTGGCCGGCGCCTTCGGCAACTATCTGGATCCCAAATCCGCCTGCCGGATCGGCATGATTCCGCCCTGCCTGGAGGAGAAAATCCGGCCCATCGGCAATGCGGCCGGTGAGGGCGCCCGCCTCTGTGCCCTGAGCCGGGCGGAATATGACTACAGCAAAACCCTGGCAGCGGGGACGGAGTTCCTGGAGCTGGCGTCTCTGCCTCAATTTCAGGACCGCTTCGTGGACTGCCTGAATTTTGAGGAGGAAGACGATGATTGACATGAACGCCCTGGTGGAACTGGCGCTGAAGGCGGGCTTTACCCATGCCGCGCCCCTGGACGTGTCCACCATTGATTTGAAGCCGGAGGTCCGGGAGATGTGCGCCAAAAACACCTGCGGACAGTATGGGAAGAAGTGGAGCTGTCCCCCCGGCTGCGGAGAGCTGGATACTCTGCGGCAGCGGGTGGCCCAGTATAAGACCGGCCTGCTGCTGCAGACCGTGGGACAGCTGGAGGACGACTTTGACGCGGAAACCATGCTGGAAACGGAGGCTGCCCAGAAGCGGAACCTGATCGAGCTGCAGAAGGTTCTGCTGCCCCTGTATCCCAAGGCCCTGGCTATCGGCAGCGGCTGCTGCACCCACTGCAAAACCTGCACCTACCCCGACGCCCCCTGCCGGTTCCCGGAGAAGCAGATCGCTTCCATGGAGGCCTACGGCATGCTGGTGACGGAGGTCTGCAAGGCCAACAATATGAAGTATTACTACGGCCCCTGTACCCTGGCCTACACCTGCTGCTTCTTAATTGAGTGAGAAAGGATGATTCCCATGAATCTGGAACAAGCAAAACAGGATCTGATGGCGCTCCAGTCCAAAATGAGCGCCTACGCCCACGCCATGTCCCTGATTTTTTACGACGGCGTCACGGCGGCGCCCCGTGGCACTGCCGCCAACCGCGGCCACGCCCTGTCCGTCCTCAGTGAGGAGGAATACAGGCTGGCTACCGGAGAGCAGACCGTGGCCCTGCTGGAATGGCTGGACGCCCACAAGGACGAGCTGAACGAAAAAGAGCAGCGGATGGTCTATCTGCTGCTGAAATCCATCCGCCAGATGCAGAAGATTCCCATGGCGGAGTATGTGGCCTATCAGGAACTGCTGGTGCAGGCCGACGATGTCTGGCACCGGGCCAAGGAGACCAGCGACTTCGAGCTGTTCCGTCCTCTGCTGGAGCAGATTTTCGAGACCAATATCCGCTTCGCCGGCTACTGCGCCCCGGAGAAGGCCCCCTACGATTACTGGCTCAGCGAGTATGAGGACGGCCTGAATATGGAAACCTGCGACCGGTTCTTTGCCACGGTCCGCAGCCGCCTGGTGCCCCTGCTGCAGAAGGTGGCGGCCGTGCCTCAGGTGGACAACGCCTGCCTCTATGGTCATTTCCCGGCCCGCGACCAGGAAAAGCTGGCCAAGGAGCTGATGAAGCTCATCGGTCTGGATCTCGATCACTGCGGCCTGGCTACCACGGAGCATCCCTTCACCACCAGCTTCGGCTCCCACTTCGACGAGCGTATCACCACCAACTATCAGGAGAACAACTTCGCCTCCTCCATGTTCAGCGTCATCCATGAGGGCGGTCATGCCCTGTACGACATGGGCTCCGACGACGATCTGGCCTACACGGTCCTGGACGGCGGCGTCTCCATGGGCATCCACGAGAGCCAGAGCCGCTTCTATGAGAACCTCCTGGGCCGCAGCCGGCCCTTTGTGGAGCGGGTGTTCCCCCTGCTGCGGGACGCCTTCCCGGAGCAGCTGAAGAATTACACGGCGGAGGATGTTTACAAGGCGGTCAACCGCGCGGAGCCGTCTCTGATCCGCACCGAGGCCGACCAGGTGACCTACTGTCTCCACGTCATGGTGCGCTATGAGCTGGAGAAGCAGGTCATGGCGGGCCGGCTGGCGGTGAAGGATCTGCCGGAGGCCTGGAACCGGCTGTACAAGGAGTACCTGGGCGTGGATGTGCCCGATGACCGGCACGGCGTCCTCCAGGACAGCCACTGGTCCGGCGGCAGCATCGGCTATTTCCCCTCCTATGCCCTGGGCAGCGCCTACGGCGCCCAGCTGCTGAAAAAGATGCGGGAGACCGTGGATGTGGACGACTGCCTGCGCCGCGGCGACTTCGGCCCCATCAACCAGTGGAACCGGGAGCATATCTGGAAGTACGGCTCTCTCTATAAGCCCGGCCAGCTGCTGGAAATGGCCCTGGGCGAGCCCTTTGACCCCAACGTCTATCTGGACTACCTGGAAGAAAAGTGCCGGGACGTCTACGGGATCTGAATTTCATAAAAAAGCCTGTCGCGAAATGCGCTTAGCACAAATACAGGCTGCACCCGAAGCCTCCCCTGTGTAAGGGGAGGTGGCCCGAAGGGCCGGAGGGGTTGTGTGCAGGCAGTCAGTGCCTGCATCGACCCCTCAGTCAGCCTTGCGGCTGACAGCTCCCCTTACGCAGGGGAGCCTTGGTGCGGTTGTTTCTGTGCATCTTACGCATTTCGCGACAGGCGTATTTTTTTGTCAGATTTCCGTAATCACCGGCAGGATCATGGGATTCCGCTTGGTGGTCTTGAAGAGGTAGCCGGACAGGTCGGATTTGATGCCGGCCTTGAGAGTGCTCCAGTCCCGGACGCCGTCCTTGAGGCAGCGGTCGATGGCGTGGGCGGCAATGACCCGCATTTCTTCCATGAGGTTTTCGGACTCCTTCACATAGACAAACCCGCGGGTGATGATGTCGGGGCCGGAAATGACGCTGCCGTCCTCGGCGGACAGGTTCACCACCACCACCAGCATGCCGTCCTGGGCCAGGTGCTTGCGGTCCCGCAGCACCACGCTGCCCACATCGCCCACGCCGGTGCCGTCCACCAGGATGCGGCCGGCCGGTACGGTGCCGGTGAGCTTGCAGGTGGTCTTGGTCAGCTCGATGACCCGGCCCACATCGGAAATGAAGATGTTTTTGGGATCCATGCCCATGGATTGGGCCAGGCGGGAATGGGCCTGCAGATGCCGCTGCTCGCCGTGGACCGGGATAAAGAACCGGGGCTTCAGCAGCGCGTGGAGGATTTTCAGCTCCTCCTGGCTGGCGTGGCCGGAGGCGTGGAGGTCGGCCTGCTTGTCGCAGACCACGTCGGCGCCCTTGCGGTACAGCTCGTTGATGATCTTGCTGACGGCCTTCTCGTTGCCGGGAATGGCGGAGGCGGAGATGATGACCCGGTCGCCGGGCTGGATTTCCACCTGCTTGTGGCCGGTGAAGGCCATGCGGTACAGGGCTGACATGTTTTCACCCTGGGAGCCGGTGGAGACCACCACCACCTTGTTTTTGGGCAGGGACTTGATGGCACTGATGTCCACCAGGGTTCTGGCGGGCAGCTTCAGGTAGCCCAGCTCCGTGGAGACCTTCAGCACATTTTCCATGCTGCGGCCGGTGACAGCCACCTTGCGGCCGTACTTGTGGGCCACGTTGATGATGTTCTGCAGCCGGTCTGCGTTGGAGGCAAAGGTGGTGATGATGATGCGCTGGTCGCAGTCCTTGAACTGCCGGTCCAGGCCGGCGGCCACCTGCTTTTCCGAAATGGAATAGCCGGGGCGCTCCACGTTGGTGGAGTCGCACAGCAGGGCCAGAACGCCCTCCTTGCCCAGCTCGCCCAGGCGGCCCAGATCCATGATGCCGCCCTCGGCCATGGAGTCGATTTTGAAGTCGCCGGTCATGACCACGGTGCCCACGGGGGTCTTGATGGCAAAGGCCACGGCGTCGGCGATGGAGTGGTTCACATGGATGAATTCCACCTGGAAGTTGCCGGCCTTGACCACCTCACCGGCCTCGTGGGTGATGAGCTTGACTTTTTTATCCAGGTCAAACTCCTCCAGCTTCCGCTTCACCAGACCAAGGGTCAGGCGGGTGCCGTGGATGGGGGTGCGGAAGTTCTGCATGGCGTAGGGGATGCCGCCGATATGGTCCTCGTGACCGTGGGTCAGGAACATGCCGCGGATTTTGTCCTTGTTTTTCACCAGATAGCTGGTGTCGGCAATGACCGAGTCAATGCCGTACATGTCATCCTCCGGGAAGCCCATGCCGCAGTCCACAATGATGATATCCCGGCCGTATTCCAGCACGGTGATGTTCTTGCCGATTTCATTGAGGCCGCCCAGAGAAATGATTTTCAGTTTTTCACTCAAATTTGTTTCACTCCGTTAAAATAATCTATATGACTGTCGGACGCAAAATGGCAACAACAAATCCAGCCCACGAGATTTGTCGAAAAAAGGCCCCGTCTCGTCTTTTTTCTTCAAACCGTGTGCACGGCCGGTATTTGCTTGTTCCACGCGTACTGACGCAGCATACGTATGGATGTGTCCGGATCCCAGCGGACGTACTATTTTAGTATAACACAATCGGAGTGGAATGTATACTATAATTTTTGATATGTTGATCGGTTTGCGCAGCCTTTTTGTGCAG
>JAEDJR010000231.1 GCA_016296235.1 Oscillospiraceae bacterium | reverse complement strand
GTGCCGGATGTTGTTCATCAGCCCCGTCCACTTCATCGGGTCGCTGGCTTTCAATTCCTCCGTCACGCCCTCGGCTTTCGCCATCTGGCTGGTCAGCAGTTCCATCCGGGAGAGGGCCGCCTGCTCGATCTCCATCAGGTGCTGGTTCAGCCTGCCCGATGTCAGCAGGTTCGTGAAGGTCACTCTGCGGTGCTGTTTCAGGTATGTCCTCCGCAGCAATGCGTATTTCCCAAGGTGCATTTCCGGCTCCTGGGGCGGAAGCAGATTCGGCAGCCGGTAGCCGCCCTGCATCGTATATGTCAGTTCGCTCATAGGTTTCGCTCCTTTCAGGCGTTGTAGTTTTCTTCTCAGCTTCAGGATACTGGATTGTCGCGTGTTCCGCAAATGTGCGATTTTCTCTTTCAGCCTGTCTTTGCAGCGTAAGCGCCGTGCGGGAAACGGCAGAAAGGCACATCTGCCCAATATCCCCGGTGGCTGTGCCGAGGGCATTTAAGGTTTCCGGGGTACTGAAATCCACAACATCCCGGAAATCATCGTCAGTAAAATACACTGTGGGGTCAATCCCACAGCGGGCCAGCAGCATATAGCCAATGCTGTTTTCCAGCGTCCTGCGGTATTCGACCTCAATGTTCAGGTCGTCCAGTTCCTCCAAAAAGCTGTTTTCCTTGTAGTATTTCAGCTCCGTGAGGTAGTCGGGCATATTATCTTCAACGGCATTTTTTGCCGCAGACAGCAGCGCCGCTGCAAGGTCGGTCTTATCTTCCAGTTCTCCAAAGCTGTTTTCCAGAGCCTCAATAACGGCAGGCTCATAGTCCGGGTGCATTGTCCAGATCGGCACAGGCCGTGCGAACCGGCTTTCGTGGGTATCAGAAATGTCAAAGTAGTATTTGAGCCGGGAGCGTCCGACAGCATCTCCGTCAAAGACGGCAATGCCGGTTGCCCCACGATTGACCCAACGCCCGAAACGCTTATTCCAGCCGTTTTTACCCTCAATCGGCAGGACGGCGGTAGCGTCCGGGCGCTGAGCATATAAAAGCACCTGCTCATCAAAGGGCAGGCGGAAGTTGTGGCAGGCCGTGGTCAGAAAGCTCTGCCAAGTCTGGGGAGCTGCCAGATCCGCGACTGTTTTGCGGTACAGCTCCGTAATGATTTCGTATCTTCTCGCCATCCGATACACCTCCTGTCATGGCAAGATTGTGTTTGATGGGCGGCTCATCGAACGCCGCCTTTTTGCAGCCTGCTGTGGTAATCGCTCACAGCCATATCCGCATCGGCTGCGGCAAACAGAAGCTGCCATATCATTTCCACGGCTTCGTCCTCGTACATAAAAACATCTACATACTGCCGGCCATCCAGGTCGGTGCAAAGCCGGGAGAACCGCATCCGCTTATCCATCAGGTCGTGGGCGTCATTGGCAAGGCCGGGAACTTCCCGTTCCTCCGTATGGAACGCCAGAATGGTCATAAGCAGATCAAAATTATCGAGGTTCAGCTTCATGTGAACCGGAGGTAACTGTGCCATAGTGTCCTACCTTTCTGCGGCTTGTTCCTGCCGCTGACGGGGAATGGAAAACCCGTAGACTTTGGCAATATCATCACCAAGCCTGCGGGTAATCCTCGTAATGTCAGCGCGGGTCGCCGTTCCAAAATACAGTTTTTCTTTCAAATTATCTATCTGAGACTGCCGCACACCGGGCTTGTAGGTGCGGTAGAGATAATGGTTTGTGCCGTCATGGTGGATCGCGTCACAGCGCAGGTCGCCCAGGCGGTCAACATACCATGTGGCATAATCAGTGTCAGAGTACAGGCAGTCACTGATTTTTCCGCTTGCGATTTCCTTATATCCCATCCGACGCCCGTTCCACAGGCCCAGGTCGCCAATGACCAAAATGGGAGCCGAAAGCTGCACATTCAGGTTCATGCGCTCATCGTCCAGATAATCACCGTTGATTTCATACATCAGGGCAATCCGTTCCTGCTCGGACAAATCCGGGTAATCCGCTTCCAGATCGTCTTTCCAGTCATCGTAATCCAGATAATAATTGCTCCAGATGATGTGTTTTTCCTCCGACTTCATCGCGCATCACCCCGGTCCTTGTGTTTCGGGCGGATAGGCTGGCCGTTGTCATCGTAATTCTTCGGATCAGCGGCGGGAACTGCCCAGCCGAACATAGAACCGGCAGACATGGCCTGTTCCTGAGCTTTGCTGACGCCGAGCTTGGCGTTATATTCATCTGCCAGCGCCCGGTTTTTCGCCTTGCCGCCCATATCAATATCCGTCCTGTAATACCCGGATTCGCCTTTCTTGATGATGATAAGCTCTCCCGTATCGGGGAGGATGCTGTAACACTGCTCCGGCAGGGAGGAACGCAGCGGAATGACCGTACTGCCGTTTT
>JAEDJR010000047.1 GCA_016296235.1 Oscillospiraceae bacterium | reverse complement strand
TGTCCTCGGTCTTGTACCAGTGGAAGTGGTTGGGGGCGTACTGGCCCTCCTTCAGATACAGCAGCTTCTCCGCGTAGACCTTGGGATACTTGTCGGCCATGGCACGGTTGCCGTTGCGGATGGTGATGAGGGAGAAGCCGAACTTGTCGAAATTACCCATGCCGTAGTCGGTGATGTCCCAGCCCAGCATGCAGTCCCGGACCTCGTCGTACTCGTGGCCGATTTCGTTCCACTGCTCCGGGGTGAAATGGCAGAAGGGCGGCAGGTAGCAGTGCTCCTTCTCGCACATAGCCTCCAGCTCTTTCAGCGCTTTGTTGATTTCGGAACGTTTCATGGCAGTTTCCTCCTCAGAAATCCATAATCATTTCAAACAGGGAGACGGCAAACAGCCAGTGCATGTTTTCCGAGGGATGATTGATCCGGTTGGAAAGCAGTCTGGTCACGTCCACGCCGTTCTCTCTCAGTTTTTTCCACTTCCGGTAGCAGTCACATACGGGAACGTCATTGTTTCTGCAAACTTCCCGTGCCTTTTCCATGTAGCGGTCCATGGTTCCATCGCTCTGGTAAACAGCCACTTCTTCCAATACGGAATACATAAACGGATCCGTTTCTTCCGCAACTGCCCGTTCGCCCACCATGTTGGGGGTCATAAAAATCGTCTCCACATCCGCCGCTTTCAGCTTCCGGAAGATCTGCTCCAAAGCCTGCCCATATTCCTCCAGGCCAGCTTCCCCCTTCACAATGTCATTGAGGCCATAGCATACCACAACCAGGTCCGGAGAAAAGGAGAGAATGTCCCGGTCCAGCCTTTCCGCACCGCCGGGAGCCTTGTCGCCGCTGACACCTGCGTTGACCATTGTGATGGAGACACGGGGGAATACCTCCTGCAGCATCCGGTTCAGCTTGGTGTGGTAAGCCTCATAGCTGCGGAACTCCGTATCATAGTCTGTCTTTTGTGTTTTGTAGAGCTCAAAGCAACCCTGGGTGACGCTGTCACCGAGAAAACCGATCACGAGGGGGCGGAAGTGGCCCATATCCCCGTTTTTTTCTTTGATTCTTTGTGTGATTCTCATGGCTTTTCTCCTTTTTTCTATGCATGATTCTGCGTCGATCGCAGGATGACCACAAATAACAATTTGTCTAATGCCACAAATTATGGTATACTGGATTTGTTGCTTTTGATCCTTATGCTGCCATTCGGGAGCCGTTTCCAGCGGCAGCCAAACAGGAGGTATGGATGCATGTATCGAGTCTTATTGGTGGATGATGAGGAAATCGCCCTGGTATCGCTGCGCTGTGCACTTCCGTGGGAGAAATACGGATTTACGGAGATCGTCACCACCACGGATCCGCAGTGGGCCCTCACCTGCTTGAAAGAGCAGCAGTTCGACGCCGCATTTGTGGATATCCGCATGCCAGGCATCAGCGGTCTGGAGCTGATCTCCGCTGCCAAGCAAAACAACATCAGCACATTCTTTGTCATTGTCTCCGGGTATTCCGACTTTTCCTATGCCAAAGAGGCCATACAGCTGGGCGCCCTGGATTATTGCTTAAAGCCCATTACAGAGGAGGATGCCACGCCCATGCTGGAGCGGTTGTCCGCCCGTACGCTTCCACGGCGACTTTCCCATGATCCGGAGCTTATCTCCTCGCTGCTTCTGGACCATGCCGCCTGCGAAGCCTGGCTGAATCCCTTCCTTGGGAAACACCCCTGCGTGAGTCTCACGGCGTTGTATGTGCGTTCCCAGGAATTGATGGATTTCCTGCAATGCGCCGATGGGTTTTCTCCCAATCAGGTGCTGTTTTATTCGCCGCAGGAGGCATTGTTGATCTGGGATCCCTATGCGCAGCACAAGGAGGATGCATATTTTGAGTTCCTGGAGCGCTTCACACCGTCTGCCCTGATGATCTCTTGCAGCTTTGAGCCTACGGCGGAAGCGTTTCAGTCTGCCATCAGTCATCTGCTCATGGAGGCCCATAACCGAGGTGAAAAAGAGACCAGGCTGGTGCTGCTGTCTACGGGCTCGCCGGAAATGGCAAAGTATTTCGCCGGCCTGCTGGCCTACGTTGAAGAGCACTACAACGAGAAGCTGACCCTGGCGGATCTCTCCCACCGGTTTGGAATCAACTATTCCTATCTGAGCCAGCTTTTCAAGAAGCATACGAAAAAATCGTTCTCCGAGTATTTGACCACGCTTCGGCTTTCCCACGCCTGCCGGCTGCTCACCGGGACGAAGATGAAAATCTCCCGCATTGCGGAGCAGGTTGGATTCAGCGATTATCACTATTTCTGCAATGTATTCAAACGAACCTTCTCGGTTTCGCCCATGCGCTACAGAAGTGAGGCACCCGATGCAAAGGAGCAGACGGATCATGAAGCGATATGAAAAGGACTCCCTCATCCGGCAGATCTACACGACCTTTGCCCTGATAATTGCCGTTACCTTGGTGTTTGCCCTGCTGTTCTACCGGATTTCGTTTTTGTCTCTTCGGAACAAAGAATCCCGCTATATGACCAACATGCTGACACAGGTGGCCCAGCAGACGGAGGATATAACGGCCTCCATACAGCTGATGGGCACCACCATTGCCAATTCCAACGCCGCATTCCATCTGCTCAGTGAGACGAACATGACGCAAAAGCTGGAATACAAGCAGTCCCTCAACAAGCTGATCGCGGAAATGTCGAAAAGTAACCCCAGTGCGGAAGATATCCTCCTGATCGATCTGCAGGGGAAGGTATACGGCTTCAGCAGCTATGACTATTCCCTGGCCAGCCAGCTGAACCAGAAATACAATCTCTTTTCCTCCGCCGAGTATACGCAGGGCTTCACCGGGGCGCTTACCATTTCCGGCTCCACCTACTATGCCTACATAGAACCGGTCTATGAAAAAGGTGTTGTTTCGCCGGAAGCGAGCCGAAAGCTTGGCTCCTGTCTGATTCTCTGCTCCTGCGATCCGCTGTACAAAGCGTGCGGCAATACGGCGTCCTCGGAAAACTCCCTGTTCTTTATTCTGGATACCTCCAACCAGATCATCGCGCAGAATCAAAAGGAAAACCAGACGCTGGATCCGGAAATCATCCATTCCCTTCTCACAAGGGACGAGCTGTCCTTCTCCGAGAAGATCAACGGAAAAAGCCACCTCATCCATCAGCAGCCCTCGCTGTCTGACACCGGCTGGAAGGTCTCCAGCGTAGTGCCCTATTCCGATATCAGCTCGGATCTGAACAAGGTTCGGCTCATCGCATACCTGTTCTTTTTCATTCTATTTTCCGCTTTTGGAATTCTGATGCGGCTGATTATGAAGAACCTCACGCATCCTCTGCTGCGGATTGTGGATTTCATGCAGCACGATGCCTACTATGCGCTGCACCATTCCCTGGAGATTGACGGCCCCCTGGAGCTTCGGAATCTGGCAGGCAGCATCAACCAGATGCTGAAACGCATCAACGAGCTGAACCGCACGGTCATCCAGAATCACGCGCGGCTGTATGAAATTGAGCTTGCAAACAACCGGGCGCAGATCTATGCCCTGCAGAGCCAGATCAATCCCCACTTCCTCTACAACACCCTGAACACCATACAGGGCCTGACGTATCTGGGCAAGGATGAGGAGATTCGGACGGCCATCGGAGCACTCTCCTTTGTGATGCGCTACAGCATCAAGGGCGACGAGATGGTTCTGGTGAACGACGAAATCCAGTGCATTGAAAAATACAAGCAGATCATCGACATTCGCTTTTCCCGGCGGATGCAGATTTCCATCTCCGTAGACGATTCCATCCGGAATTGCAAAATGCCCCGGTTCCTTTTGCAGCCCCTGGTGGAAAACGCGATTTTTCACGGGCTGGAGCCCCGTCCCGGCAAGGGAACTCTGACCCTCACTGGAGCTCTGGTCTCCGGCTCCGTCCTCCATTTTGTGTGTACGGACGACGGGGTGGGCATTGCTGCGGAGAAGCTAGCGGCGCTGCAGGCAGCGCTGCACGATGATACGCAGGTGATGCGTGAGCAAAACACCCACGAGCACGTCGGCCTTCTGAATATCCACCGGCGCCTGCAACTGATGTACGGTCCGGCCTATGGTATCTCCCTCTCCAGCAAACCGGGAGAAGGCACCGTTGTCTGCCTGGACTTCCCCTTTGAGCCAGAAGGGCTCTCGGTGCGGGAGGCCAATGGCTTATAAGGGAATTTCCCGGAGGATTTCCATCTGACCCGGCCCCATCCACATAGCAACGGAGTCCTCGCTGCCGGATAGCGCCCCAACGGGATCCTCGTACCCGCGGCACGGCTCCCAGACGTTGTTCCAGCCCAGCTTTTCAGCCTTCACATGGGGGAAGAAATTCAGTCTCGCCTCCACATTCCGCTTCCGGTCCAGATTGACGACAACCCGGTATCTGGTCCGATCGGGGCCGGTAAAGGTGGAAATCAGCATGTTGATCCCCTTGCTGTTGTGGGCCGTATACAGGGTGTCATCCGGCTCCAGCAGGCCCAATCCTCCGTAGGCCTTCAAGGTGAAGGCGCTTTTTTCACAGGTGAGCTGCATCAGAAGGTTCGAAAACCGGGCGCGGAAGACCTTGTTTTCCTCCGCCAGCCAACCAAACGCCTCGGTCCGCTGCCCAAAGGTGTTGATCGGAAAGTGGCGGTAGTTGTCCGAGGGTTCGATCCCTGCCGCATAGAAATAGGTGATCGCCTTGGCGCCCAGGGCGGCGGCGGTGGAGATCTGCCACCGGAAATCATCCTGATCCGGGCACGCGTAATCGTAATGCCCGGTGCAGAGCAGGGTTGAGCAGAAGGGAATGCCGTGCCGGTTGGAGGCGTCCCGCATCTCCCGGAGGTTGTTGAAATACACATCATACCCCGTGTCGCCTTCCCACATCTGGGTATAGCAGTCATAGCCGATCTGGCGCAGATTTCCCTCCGTCACAGCCCGGTCCAGATAGGGACCGTAGGCCGGCGCGCCGAGCCGCTCTCCGATCCAGTCAAACCAGGGCAGCAGGTTCAGGAAGGGCATGAGCTGCGGCGCCATCTCCCGCTGGATGCGCGCGATGCGGAAAAACTGCGAAGCAGCCGCGGCGTCGGGCTCATCGCCCACATAAAAGCCCATCACGGCCGGATGGGAGCCAAACTGTTCCAGCGACCGCCGGAATAGGACGCGGTATGCCTGCTCATCGGTGTTGACGCAGGTGTGGGCCGAAACACGGTCGTCGTACAAAATCACCTGCATATCCAGGGCGTGGAACTGGTCCAGCAGACGAAGCATGTCTGCCGGGTCATCGCCGTCCCGAAATGCCGGGGTCATGGGGTTGGTGAGGCCCAGATCGTGATAGTCCCGGGCCAGCTCCTTCCACGCCCTGGCCAGGGGGAAATAGGTCCAGCACCCAATCTCAAAACGGGTCATAGGGGCAGCCTCCTTGGTCCTATTATAAGATACGTTCCGCTTTTTGCAAGTTTTTCGTTGGCGCCGTCTTCAAACGTAGCGCCTTCCGACAGAACAATGTTTCCTGCCAGACCGTCCGGAACCGTAAGATGAAGCAGAATCTCGCTTCCAGCCCGCTCCCAGCGCACACGAATCTCGCCCTCCGGGGCCCGATGCCAGCCCTCTGCCCACCGCAGCTGGGAGAGAAACGCCGGCCGGATTGTCAGCGTTCCCCGGCCCTTGGCTCTCCCATAGTGGATTCCCGCCACCCAGCGCAGGAACCAGTGGCTCACGTCTCCCCAGAAGTGGTGGTTTTTGGAGTGGACCGGGCCGCCCTCCGGCTGGAACTCCTCCCAGAGGGTAGTGGCGCCCCGCTCGATCCAGTTGCCATAGGAGGGATAGTCGGGCTTGGTGATCATGGAGAAGGCCAGCTCGCTGTGGCCAAATTCGGACAACACATGGAACAGGTGCCGCCCGCCGATGACCCCGACGTCCATGGAGTCCCCAGCCCCGTGGATCATGGCCAGCAGCCGCCGGAAGGCTGCCTCCCGCTCCTCCGCCTCAAACAGGCCCATGGCAAGGCCCAGGGTCTGGGCGGTCTGGCAGTTTCCCTTGACCAGCATGGTATCCGGATCCAGAAATGCGGCTCGCGCCGCCTGCCTGAGCGCTTCTTTCAGCGTTCGGGCTGTTTTTTTATCCGCTTCCAGGCCAAGCTCTTCAAACAGATACTCCGCCTTGGCGCAGGAATCCAGCGCCGTCAGGGTGTGAACCAGCTCCAGGGACGCATCCGAAACGCCCATGGGGATGTGGCCGACCTGGGCCCAGTCCCCCAGGCCAAAGCCGTCCACCTCGAATTCCAGCAATCCGTTGGCATTCCGCTGGTCTGAGAGGTAGTTCAAATAGGCGGAGATGGCCCGGGCGTTGTCCAGGACAATGTCCCGGTTTCCCCGGTATTTGTAGACCTGATAGGGCACCTCCGTCAGAACACAGTCCCAGGCCGGCCCGTGGATGTTGGGCTCATATCCCCAGCCGCCGGTGGGAATGATACCCGGCAGACCGCCGTCCGGCGTCTGGGCCTTGCGGACACTCCGCATCCACTCGGCATAGGAACGCTCCGCCTCCAGATTGAGTATGGTGTGCTCCGCCGACAGGGCCACATCCCCCGTCCAGCCATTCTTTTCCCGCTGGGGGCAGTCGTTGGGGAAGTATTGGAAATTGGACAGGGTCGACCGGCGGGCCGCCTCCTGGATCCGATTGGCCCGCTCCAGGGAACAGGAGAAATTGCCCCGCTCCGGCAGATCGGAATGGAACTCCACATACACCAGCGTATCGTCCCGGAGCTGCTCCTCGCAGAGCCCTTCCACGTAGACATACTGAAATCCGTGATAGGTAAAGCGGGGCTGATATTCCGCTTCGCCGCCGCGGCAGATGTAGGTGTCCACATTGGTCTCGATTCTGGGGTCGGAGGTGGTGCTTTTCGTGTTGAGGCTGCCGCCGCTGATGTCCTCGCCATGGTGCAGAACGATGGTTTGTCCCGGTTTCCCGCAGAGCTTCATCCGGCAGACGCCGGCGCTGTTGAGTCCGAAGTCGAACAGCCACCCCCGGTCCATGGGGAACACACGCACAGGCCTGCGCTCTCCGGTCACGCGGATGGGGTCGGCCTGGCACAGAACCAGCTCTCCTTTGGGCGGCATCGCTGGGATGGCTGCCGTCCAGGCGCTGTCATCGTAGCCCGGTACATTCCAGCCCGGTTTTTCCAGGTTGGCGTCATAGACCTCGCCAATTCTGTAGTCGTCAAACACGATGGGAGAGGCGGCGGTCAAAAAGCTCTCGTCGGAGCGCAGATGCAGCCCGGTCCCGTCGGTAAATCGGATGCACAGCTCCAGGGCAAAACAGGGCGAACCGCGCCAGGGCGCCCGGTCAAAGCCCCACGGCGCGCCGCCGGGGTTGTTCCGCAGACCATTGCCCAGCCACACGCCAAGGACATTCTCTCCGGCCCGGAGCCGGTCTGTGACGGAGATCCGGTCATAGTAGATCAGATCATCCAGGGCGCTGATGTAGGGGGCCAGCATTCCCTTGGTCATGGGCTGCCCATTGAGATACAGCTCATAAAACCCACAGACGGCGATGGAGATCGTCGCGTCCAGGATGGGTTTCTCCTGCTGCGGGAATAGGAAAAACGTTTTTCGGAACAGCGGCGCAGCGACCCAGGACGATCTCGTGGCATACGCCGTGCCGGCGCAAATAAACTCCGATGGAACGGCATGTTCCTGCATAGCCATTCTCCTTCCTGTTTTCATACGGTGCAGATTTCCAGGATGGCGCAGTCATTTCCCGGAATGGTCATAGAGCCCTTCAGGAACCTGCTGATGTTCCAGCCATGGCGCAGGTGCAGCGCAACCTCCGCCGGTTCCGGATCGTAGTTGACAAGGACCAGAAGCCGGCGGCTGTCATCCACCGGGTGTTCCGTCAGTCCCACATTGGGCCGGTCGATCTGCGCGGCCTTTTCGCTGGCGGCAAACCGCTTCAGATATTGGTACACGCGGTGATAGCCCGAGGCCTCCTCCATGCGTCCCTGCCGCTGGGCCACGGTCCGTTCCAGCGGGGCCGTGAGAAGGACCAGATGCCCCTTCCCGTAGGGGTGGACAAGGCCCACGGGGTTCCCTTCCCCGTCCCGCGCAAACACGGCGGCCTTTTCGGCCTCCAACTTGAGCCGGAAAGGAGCCTGCAGGCACAGCGGGAAGCTGTCCCCATCCACGGAAACGTAAATCGTCTCTTCTCCGCTGAAGCGGAAACGGCCCTTGGATCTTGCGCCAAACAGGGCTTCAAACCCACTGAGCAGACCGTCATCCAGAGAGAGGTACAGGCAGGCACCCTGCTCCACTTTGGCGAGGAGCTCCCGCATCCGATGGGCCGAAATGGCGGCGTCTCCGCAGATCCCGGGCATCAGATACAGCGGCGCATCGGGAAGCTGCTGATCGGAATAGGCAAACTCCAGGTCCAGACCGGCCTGCTTTGCCAGCACGAAGCTCATGTAGGCATTGGCCCAGCTGTCCTGTCCCCGGGTCAGGACGCAGATGCCGTCCACCATGCGGGGCGGGAGCTTGCCCGGCGCAAAATTCTCAACAAAACGGGAGAAGGCCTCCAGCTCCCGGAGGACCGGCTTGGGACTGTGATCGCTGCGGAACAGCCCCAGCTCCCGCTCGATGACGCACCAGTCATAGGGGGCAAAGGACAGGTCGATCTGCTCATTGGCACACCACCACAGATAGGCCCGGCAGTCATGGGCCCACAGGGAGTACAGGCAGGTGCGGGCAAAGGCTGCCGCCGTCTCCTCGTCGCCCATCATGGGGCCCAGGGTCCCGGTCTCCTCCACAAAGCAGGGCTTCTTTCCAATTCCCCGGTAGAACAAGGTCTCGGCAGTGCCGTGAAACTCGGTCCGCAGGGTGTTGATGGGCGCGGCATCGCACCAGGGGGTAAAAAGGGGATAGGGATGCGTCGTCAGCACGTCCGTCAGCTCCGCCTGCTGGCGGATGTTCCATTTCCCCTCCGGCAGCAGGCCGTGCATGCCGGAGACGATGGGACGGACGGAATCCTCCATGCGGATCGCGCCTGCGATGGAGGCCGACCAGACGTACAGCGCCTCCGGTGTGTCAAATTGGGCGAGGCAGTTGCACTCGTTGCCCAGATCCCAGGCCAGGATGGTGGGTTCCTGCTGAAAATACCGGACAAAGCTGCGGACATAGCGGACCTGCCACATAATCGCTGTGGGGTCCTGGATGATATTCTTTCCGGACAGGGCAGGCGGGACATAGAGCCGCCCGCTCATCCAGCCGGTGACCAGTCCGACGATCAATTGCAGACCGTACTTCTTGCCCAGGGCACACAGCTGCGCAAACTTCTCCAGGGCCTCTTCCGAGACGCCGGCCTGGCCCAGGGGCGTGTCCGGCAGGGGCTCCTCGCCCATGCGGTATTCCTGCAGCAGGCCGCTGTTCCCGTACAGGGCCGTGATGGGCTGAAAATCCGGCCACAAGGGGAAGACCCGCACAAGGCGAATGTTGTGGGAGGCCAGCCGGGCAAAATCCGCTTCCACCACATCCGGCCGCCAATCCCTCCACATATTGGTTCCTGCATGGGAGGCCCAGTAGTTGCATCCCACGCGGAAGGTTCCCGATTCTAAAAATTCCATAATTGTCTCCTAAAATTGCAGCAGATAAACGGTACCCATGCGGTCTGCAACACCGACGGCCACGGTTTTTCCATCCTCGCTCACATCCAGGCAGCAGGGCTGGCTGCTCATATGAATGCCCGGGCACCGGAGAGCGGCGCCTTCAAATTCATCCGCGCCCACGGTATAGCCCACGTCCATATTGAACCGGAGGGAACCCAGCTCTTCCAGTCCCTTCCCGTCGGTGTAGCGCAGAATCATGCCCAGATCGGACTCGTCGCCGCCCACGCCGTAGGCCACGCTTCCGTCCGCACCGGACGACAGGGCGCGGATGGGGCCGTTGGGGCAGGCGCGTCCCAGGCGGTATACGGCTCCGTCCCCGGACACGATGCCCATGACGCCATCGCCCGTTCCGACGATCCATCTCCCGCCGCTGAGCGGTGCAGTGGCCGTGACCACAGCCTTATACTGCCGTCCCGGGACGGCCAGCGCCTGCAGCGTCTCGCCCAGGGGCCATTTTTCGGACGTACACACTTCCCCTTCTGTCTCGGCTACGGGTTTGATGTGCACGCCATCGGGGCCAGCCGTGAAATCGTACGCCGCGCCTTCGCCGCCGCACCGTCCGCAGACGGTTCCATCAGGAAGCAGCTTCACCTGCCGGACGGCGGACTGCTCCGGCTTCATGACGCGCCACAGATCCCAGGCGTTCCATCGTTTGCACTGGACCGCCACGGGGTTTTGCTCGTTGAATGCGCTGAACGCGGCCAAAATGCGGTCCATTTCCCGATATTGCTCCGTGGAGGAATCCAAATAGGGATCGGTGGGCATTACACTGCGCTCCTGGCAGTGGGGACGGAATTGGCGCAGATCGATGGAGAAGACGCCAGGCATGTCGTTGGCATGGTTGGTGTCGGCAATATACAGGACATCGTCATAGATATGGGCTTCACTGACCCCTGCAACCATGCGAGTCTCCGGTGTCCCCAGGGTTCCCAGAGGCTCCGGCTTGCCGCCGTTCCGGAAATCCCAGCGCATCAGCAGGGTGCTGGTTCCACCGTTTTCATAGTTGCTCTCGAGGATGTACCAGAGAACGCCCTCCCGGTCCAAAGCCAGACAGAAGGGAGCGGAATACCGCCGGGTGGGATCCTCCGGCAGATACTCCTCCCCGTAGCTTCCCAGCTCGGTCATGGTATCGGTTTTGGTGTCCAGCAGATACATGCCGTCGGTCAGGATAGGGGCCATAAGCATTCGGCCATCGGGCAGGTTGACCGCGTAATCCATCCGCATGATCATGTTGGAATAGGTTCCATTTTTGGAGTGCCGGAACCGCAGGGAAAGCTGCTCCACCTGATCGGTGACCGGGTTCAGCCGGGCCAGATACCCGGAACGGGAGGACCAGTACAGCTTGCCGTCCGGTCCCCGGTGCAGCCGGAAGCAGCCATACTCGGTCACCTGTCCGTAGTCCTTGACCTGCCTGTCCTCCAGGCCATAGCTGTAGAGGTGTCCGCGGAAATAGCCGAGGAAATAAAAGCGGTTGGTTTCGGCCACATAGATGCCGCCGTAAATCGACTCAAAGGGCACCGGAATCCCGAGGGTATGGGCCGTACGGGTCTCGGGATCATATTCAATCAGATGCGAGCCGGAAAAACCCTCCCAGGTGTGGGCATAATATCCCTCCGGAAGCCAGCAGGGGTGGGCCGGGGCTTTGTCTGTGGTATGTGTACTCATCAGCAGGTGCCCGTTGGGCAGGAAGCTGAGGGAGGTGTGGATCTTGCTGTGGCGGATGGTCCGGTCAGCGGGAAGGATCACATCCTCCACCCGGAAGAGCAGGTCGAAGGCGTCCTGTTCGGGAAGGTACTCGTACAGTCTTGCATAGCTGCTTTCAATCAGCTCGGAGCAAAGGCTGAGGTAGATCCTTCCCTGAGGCGATATGGCAAAATCCCACATGGCGTTGTGAGACCCTTTTCCTCCGAAGACTTTATGATGCACACCGTTTTGTGCAATATATGGCAATACGTTCATTGGAACCTCCTAACTAATGGGGAGCAGTGGGGAGCCGTCCGGAAGCATCTGCAGGGGTGCAGATAAATCAGAAGAGCCTGTCGAAGAACTCGAAGCAGGCTCCCGTGATTGAAAGAACGCGTTCCGCCTG
>JAEDJR010000046.1 GCA_016296235.1 Oscillospiraceae bacterium | reverse complement strand
CCTCTGCCGCAAGGGGCAGGAAACACTCGTCCACCGCCAGCACCGCACCGGTCTGCGCGCAGCGGTTCAAAATTTTCCGCAGCAATTCCCCGGGGATCAGCCGCCCTGTGGGGTTATTGGGATTGCAGAGCATCACCAGCTCCACCGGCGGAGCCAATTCTTCCAGGATTTCCCCGGTTACATCAAAGAGATTCTCCTGTCGGAGCGTATGGAACTGGCATTGACAGCCCACCCGGGTCAGAGCGTCCTCGTATTCCGAAAAGGTCGGCGCCGTCAGCAGGGCCGTTTTGGGCTTCAGCGCCAAGGCCAAACGGAAGATCACCTCCGCAGCGCCGTTTCCGCAGAAAACCTGCTCCGGCGACACGCCGTCTCTGTCCGCGATGGCCCGGCGCAAGGCCCTGCACTGCGGATCGGGGTATTCCTCCACCCTGCCCATGGCTTCTGCGGCTGCCTGCAATACCTGCGGCGGCGTTCCCATGGGATTCAGGTTCACCGACACATCCAGCAGGGTTCCGTCAAAGAGTTTCCGGGCAGAGACCAGATCTCCGCCATGTTCCAATGCCATAGGAGCCTCCTAGAAAATCAAAATCAGTATCAGCGGCACCGCATCGAATACCAGCAGTGCCAGCACCGCCGTCATCAGCGCCAGATCATTGGCCCGCCGGACGTCCTCCCGGCAGATCGTGCGCACCGGATCGCCGATGGTTGGCTTCTCCACCGGCTTGCCGAAATACAGGTGGGTACCGCCCAGCTGCAAGCCCAGGGCCCCGGCACAGGCGGCCTCCGTATGGGCCGAGTTGGGAGATTTGTGGTTTTTCCGGTCCCGGAAAAAGATCCGGAACGCATTCTTTCCGTCAAATCCAAGAAACGCCGCCAGGCACATCAAAAATCCGGAAATCCGTGCCGGCAGGTAATTGCACAGATCATCAAAGAGCGCTGCGCTTCTGCCGAACCACAGATAGCGGTCATTCTGATAGCCCACCATGGAATCCATGGTGTTGACCGCCTTATAGCACATACCGCCCACAGGGCCCAGAACCGCCGCCCACAGCAGGGGCGCCAGAATTCCATCCGAGGCATTTTCCGCCACGGTTTCCACGGCGGCGGCCAGAACCTCTTCCTCTGAGAGCTGGTCCGTATCCCGTCCCACAATCATGGACACGGCCCGGCGGCCATCGTCCAGGGAGCCTTGCTCCAGAGCACGAACCACCTTCATGCTCTCCGTCCGCAGAGATTTCGCCGCAAGAATCTGCCAGCAGATCACAACCTCCAGGCAGAATTCCAGAACCGGGTGAATCCGTCCAGCCAGCCACAGACTCAGGGCCGTCGTCAGACCTGTCAGACCCACCACCAGAATCACCAAGCAGGTTCCGGCACGCCGCTCTCCCTGCTCCGTTTTGGGGAACCGCTTCCGCATCTGCGGTTCCAGTTTCTCAATCAGCCGTCCCATTCCCTGCACCGGGTGGGGCAGACGGCGTGGGTCGCCCAAAAGCAAATCCACGCAAAATCCAAGTAACAACGCCAGAAGATGCTTCATTTCTGCGCCTGCTTTCTCCGGCCATAGGCCAGGGCCTGTTCCAGAAACCGCCGGGCAGTTTCCGGTTTTGAGGCAAAATGAAAATGCGGGAACCCGGCGTAGAGGGTTTCCGTGGCGACGCCAGCCTGCCAGTGCCGGGTGGACTGGGGCTTCCGGGCCAGAAAATCCCGGCCGGGGGCCGTGCTGTCCCAATAGTGGAATTCATGGGCCGGCATGGTCTCTCCCCGGCGGAACAGAAGGCTGTCATCCTCCGCCGTCAGGGTCACATAGCCGAAGCGGCTCAGCTTACCTGTGGGGTAGCCCTCCGCGTCCAGGACACCGGCCATGGGCCAGGATGTGCCGGACGAATCCTTCAATGTGCGGTGGAGATACAGAAAGCCGCCGCATTCGGCAACGGTGGGCATGCCGCCGGTCACGGCCTCATAAACCGAGCGGCGCATGGTTTCGTTATGGGAAAGTGTTTCCGCGTAGAGCTCCGGATAGCCGCCGCCCAAATAAAGGCCCTGGATGTTCTCCGGCAATGCCGCATCCTTCAGGGGTGAAAACGGAATCAGCTCCGCTCCCATATCCCGCAGCACCTGCAAAGACGCCTCATAATAGAAGCAAAACGCCTTGTCCCGGGCCACCGCAATTCCGGGCCGGCCGGGCACAGGCTCCGGTGCGGGAGCTTCCGTGTCCAGCGCGGGGGCGCTCCGGGCCAGAGCCAGCAGGCCGTCCAGATCCATGGTCTGCTCCGCCTGCCGGGCCATGCGGTCCAGCTTCTCCTGCAGATCCGTGATTTCCTCCGCCGTTACCAGCCCCAGATGGCGGCTTTCAATGACACAGTCCTCCATGACCGGCAGATAGCCGAACACCGGCAGGCCAGTTTCCCGGGTGATTGTCTCTGCCAGCCGGGGATAAAGCATGGGCGACACCCTGTTCAGCACCACACCGGCGATCCGGCTGGGCTGCCGGAAGCTCTGGAAGCCCTGCACCTCCGCCGCTGCGGACAGGGCGCGGCCTCTGCCGTCCACCACCAGCACCGAAGGCGTGTCCGTGTTACAGGCCAGATCCCAGGCCGAGGCATCGCTGCTCATGGCAATGCCGTCATAATAGCCCATGGCCCCTTCCAGGACGGTGACATCGGCATGCTCTGCGTTCCGGGCCAGCAGCGCCCGGGCCGCAGAACGTGAAAAGAAGAACAAATCCAGGTTGCAGCTCTGGGCGCCCAGCACCCGGCTGTGGAACATCGGATCGATATAGTCCGGCCCGGACTTGCAGGCCATGGGCCGCAGACCCCGCCGCAGCAGCGCCCGCAGAACCGCGCAGGTCACAGTGGTTTTTCCGCTGCCGGAGGCCGGAGCACAGAACATCAGCCGGGGCGTCATGCTCCACCCTCCCCGGAGAGAATCCAGACGGGATTTTGGCCCATCATCATATGATACCGGCCCAGGGTTTTGGACTGAGCCGCCGTAATCTGCGTGATATCCACGTGGACCATTCCAAACTGCTCCATGCACGCCAGACCATCGGTGAGACTCTCCAGACTGACGGCTGTAAGACAGATGCGCACAGTGGGATTTTGGTCCAGGGCAGCACGGAAGATCTCCGCCATGGAACCGGAAGAACCGCCGATGAACAGGCAGTCGGGCTTGGGCAGTCCCGCCAGCACGGCAGGCGCCTCTCCCGGGACAATCTGCAGGTTCACAAGGCCCAAGGCTTCCTTGTTCCGGGCCATCAGCTCCAGAGCCTCCGGTTCCTTCTCCACGGCCCAGACCTGTCCCTTCCAGGCAGCCATGGCGCAGGCGGCGGACACGGAGCCGGTTCCCGCCCCCACATCCCAGACGGTACTGTCCGGCCGAACGGCCAGACGGGCCACCGCCAAGGTGCGGATATTCTCCTTGGTCATGGGGGTCTTCCCACGGATGAACCGGGAATCCCAGAGGCAGGGCGCACCCTGCTTCCAGCCCGTCGGGGCGGGATTCTCCACCAGCATGACGCTGAGACTCTCGAAATCCCGGCCAGCCAGCTCCGCCGCCGTGCCGGTTATGATCTGCTCCTCGGCATAGGACAGCCGCTGGCCCACATGCACCAGCACATGGCCCAGGCCCATCCGGGTCAGGAGGGCGCACAAATCCCCAGCGGTACAATTGCTGCCGGTCAGCAGGAAGGTCTTTTCATGGGACTGAATCTCTCCCACGGCATTGGCCTCCCGGCCGTGCACCGAGACCAGCTTCACATCCTGCCAGGGAATTTGAAGCCTGGCGCAGAAATAGTTCAGGGAGGAAATTCCGGGCAGGGTCTCCACCCGGACATCGTGCAGCAAGTCATAGAGCTTGGCGGCGCCGCTGTAAAACCCCGGGTCGCCGGACAGCAGCACGGCGCAGTCGCCGTCATAGCTGCGGACGGCATCCGCAATGTCTTCCGCCCGAATCAGGGCCAGCTTTTGCCCCGGGTGATCCGGAAAGGCCTCCAGCATCCGGCGGGCGCCGATCAGCAGTCCGCAGGTCTTAAGCTTCCGGGCAGCGCCCACGGTCAGGGTGTCCGGGTTTCCCATGCCGATGCCAATCAGATAACAAGTGTTCATAGCTTTCCTCCGGTTAGTTTCTGAAACAGCGTTTCCAGTTCCAGGCCTGTCTCCTGAACCGGGCGGCGGATCACCAGCAGTCTGGCGCCGGCCTCCCGGGCGGCTTCCGCTTTTTCTCCGAAGCCGCCGGCTTTTCCCGTATCCTTGGTGACCAAAATTTTCCCGTCCATGGAAACCAGCGTCGCCACGTTCATCTGACGGGAAAACGGCCCCTGCATACAGATGATATGGCTGGCCGGATAGCCCAGCTCCAGGGCGCTTCGCAGGCTGTCCAGACTGGGCAGGACGCGAACCCATGCCCTGTCCCTGTATACCGCAAACAAGGCCAGATCCTTGCTGCCGGTGGTCAAAAGGATATTTCCCGGCAGGTCTGCCAGCATTTGCGCCGCCTCCGCCGGGCTGTCGGCCCAGAGAACGTCTCCGGCCTCCTCCCGGGGGCGCAAAAGCCGCTCATAGGGCAAGCCCACGGCTTTCGCCGCCGCACGGATGTTCTCACTGACCTGGGCGGCATAGGGATGGGTGGCATCCACCACGCAGTCATAGCCCTTTGCCATTTCCGCCTCCATGGCATTCTGATCCATGCGGCCGGTCAGAACCGTCAGACCCGGCGTGGGTTCCAGCAGCTCACGGCCATAGTCCGTGGCCACACAGCAGGTCACCCGGCATCCGGCCCGGGCCAGACGGCAGGCCAGGTTATGCCCCTCCGCCGTTCCGCCAAAAAGCAGTACGCTCATCGCTGCAGATAGCCCCGGGGGGTGACCATACGGCCGCCAATGACGGTTGTCTGGCTGTTGCCCACAAAGACGGTGGTGAACATGTCCACCTGCGCCTCCCGCAGCTGCGACAAGGGCAGAACCGTATAGGACTCCCCTTCCCGGCCAATCTGGCTGACATAGCCGCAGGGGGTCTCGGGAGATTTGGATTCCAGCAGAATATCGCAGGCCTTCTGCAGATAATCCTTCCGCTTATGGCTGGAAGGGTTGTAGAGGCACAGGACGAAGTCCGCCTGGGCCGCTGCCCGCAGCCGGGCCTCGATCTTTTCCCAGGGGGTCATGAGATCCGACAGGGATACCAGGCAGAAATCGTGCATCAGAGGCGCGCCCAGCACAGCCGCACCGCCGCAGGCCGCCGTGATACCGGGAATGACCTCCAGCTCCACCTCCGGCCAGCCGGGGGACAGCTCATAGCACAAGCCCGCCATGCCATAGACGCCGGGATCGCCGGAACAGACCATGGCTACGGTTTTTCCCGTGTCCGCCAGCTCCAGGGCCATCCGGCAGCGCTCGGTTTCCTTGCGCATGGGCGTGGAGCGCAGCTCCTTGTGGGGATAGGCAGACCGGATCAGATCGATATAGACCGTATAGCCCACGATCACATCGGAAGCCTCCAGGGCAGCGGCGGCCCGGCCGGTGAGATCCTGCCCGCCGCCGGGGCCAAGACCGATTACATACAGCTTTTTCATGGTATCCTCCTATGTCTCCCAAGTCAGTTCCACCGGTCCCATGGCGGCCGCGAAGGTCACGCCCTGACAGATGGTTTTGGGTATCAAAATCGTTCCGCCGGCCCGTTGGGCCGCCCGCTGGCACACGTTGTCCACACCGGTGGTCTTTTCCACAAACGGCGACGGCGGGAACTCTCCTTGTTCCTGCGTCAGCTCTTCCGCAGAAAAGAACCGGATGGGCCAGTTGTGGGCTTCTGCCAGGGCCAGCAGTCCCGGTTCATCCCGCTTCAGATCGATGGTCGCCAGACCGCAGACTGCCGCCCGGGGAATGGCGTTTTTTTGCAGAAATTCTGCCAGCGCCGCCTCCAAACAGTCCGGCGGCGTGCCTCTCCTGCAGCCAACTCCCAGGGTGACCGCCCTGGGGATCAGATGCAGGGTTCTGGAGAAGGGCTGCTCCTTCATGGTGGGCGCAATGGAGATTCCAAGCTCCCCTGCCCCGTCCGCTAGGCCTTGGGGGGTCTCTCCTGCAATGGGATAAGCGGAGGAAATGCCAACGGTTTGATTCTCCAGCAGCGCCGCGGACACAGCCTTGGCCAGTTCCCGGCTGGTGATGACCAGATTCTGTGCCCCGGCCCACACATCCACGGCAAATTTTCCCCGGACATCCGTCGCGGTGGAGACTACAGCCTGTCCGCCGGTCACAGCGGCAATCCGGCGGGCCAGATCATTGGCCCCGCCCACATGGCCAGACAGCAGCGGAACCGCAAACCGCCCGGCTTCATCCACGGACACCACGGCGGGATCCGAAAACTTGTCCTTGACAAACGGCGCAACGGCGCGCACGGCAATGCCTGCGGCTGACACAAAGATCAGCGCCCGGCTGTCCGCAAATCGCTCCCGGGTCCAATCTGACAGGCTGACGGCTGACGGCAGTTCCAGCTCCCCGGCCAGCCGTTCCGTGGTCCACAGCCGCCCCTCCAACGACGCTGCCAGCTGTTGCCCCAGCTGACAGCCTGCCCGGGTAAACGCAATGACGGCAATCACCGGGAGGCCTCCCGGCAGCCGTGGGAAAAGCCCGGGTCATAGAGCAGGGAGCGGTCATAGTCGCTTCCCAGGAAGCCGCCCACGGTAATCAGGGCTGTCTTGGTCACGCCGTTGACTCTGGCAGTCTCGGCCAGGGTGGAAACCGTGCAGCGGAAGACCTTTTCATCGGGCCAGGTGGCCTTGTAGACGATGGCCGCAGGCGTATCGGGGCTGTAGCCGCCCTCCATCAGCTCCCGCTGGGCTTTTTCCAGCAGGCTGGAGGACAGGAACAGCACCATGGTGCTGCCATGGGAGGCCAGCTTCCGCAGCTGCTCCCCTTCCGGAACCGGCGTGCGGCCCTCGGCCCGGGTGATAATCACGGTCTGGCTCACATTGGGCAGGGTGTACTCCGCCTTCAGCGCAGCAGCCGCGCCGCAGAAGGACGAGACGCCGGGCGTCACGTCATAGCTGTAGCCCCGGGCGTCCAGGGCGTCCATCTGCTCGCGGATGGCGCCGTAGATGGAAGGGTCGCCGGTATGGAGCCGGACGGTGGTTTTTCCCTGGGACTCGGCCCGGTCCATGACGGCCAGCACCTCTTCCAGGGTCATGGATGCGGAATCATGGATTTCACAGTCGGTGCGGCAGTTTTTCAAAAGGGCAGGGTTCACCAGGGATCCGGCGTAGATTACCACGTCCGCCTGGGCCAGATGCCTGGCCCCCCGCAGGGTAATCAGATCCTCCGCGCCGGAGCCGGCGCCAACAAAATGTATCATAGCAGCCTCCTATTTGGATTGTACCAGTTTTGTTTTATGCAGTTCCAGCAGCGCTTCGGCGCCGTCTGTCATGGCCGTCAAGCCGGCGGATTGGGAAAAGGCGATGGCCTGGATATTCAAGTCCTTTCCACGGTGGGCCAGGTTTTGTCCCGCTGCCCCCAGGATGGAATCCAACACCGCTTGACCCAGACCGGCCTGACAAAGCAGGTCCAATGCGGCGTCTGTGGTAGCGGCGTCATAGAGCTGCCGCAGCAGTGCTCCGTCTGCGCCGCACAGCGCACCATGGGTCACGAAGACCTCCCGCCTTCCATCGGCGGTACGGGAATGGGTATCCATGATTCCGGCGGCCAGCTTGCAGAGTTTGCCGATATGGCCTACCAGCAGCACAGAGGAGAATCCCAGATTGACCGCGCTGTCCAGGGCCTCTCCGATGTAGTTGGAGCACTGCACCGCACGGCTCATGTCCAGGCCCAGGGTGTGTTCCGCGAAATCCGCGCCGTAATTGCCCGGCGCCATCAGCAGATCCCGAACGCCCTCCGCCCGGTGCACTTCCATCTCCGCCCGGGTGGTATCCACCAGGGCCTGACGGCTCATGGGACGGACAATTCCCGTAGATCCAAGAATGGAGATGCCGCCCCGGATGCCCAGGCGGGGATTGAACGTCCTGGCCGCCAGCTTCTCTCCCTCCGGGACGGAGATAACCACCCGCAGGCCGCAGGAAGCACCTGCTTCTGCAAGGGCCTGCCGCACCTGGGCCTCGATCATCTGCCGGGGTACCCGGTTGATGGCCGCTGCGCCCACCGGCTGGTTCAGGCCCGGCCGGGTAACCCGGCCCACACCCTGGCCGCCGTCGATCTCAATGCCGGATTCGACGCGGTAAACCGTGGCCACAATCAATGCGCCGTCGGTGACGTCGCAGTCATCACCGCCGTCCTTCCGCACACCGCAGGCGGCCCAGCCGGCGCCGCGGCTCTGGGCCGCCGGCTCCAAGCAGACCGGAATGCCCGCCGGCGTTTCCACCAGCAGCTGTGCGGGAAAGCTGCCCCGCAGCAGCGCCTCCGCTGCGGCGCGGGCAGCCCCGGCCGCACAGGTTCCCGTGGTATAGCCGCAGCGCAGCCGCTGCTGCCCCACGGAAATGTAGTGCTCCAACATCGCGTGATTTCCTTCCTCACTCCCGCAGCCAGGCCTGAAGCTGCTGCATGGTCATCGGATACTGCGTTCTGCCGGGCTGCATGGCCTCCGCCGCCTGCCAGATCCAGGGCTTGCGAAGACCGGCCTGCTCCAGCAGCGCCGGACAAGAGAAAATGTCCTCCAACGGCCCGTCCGCAGTCAGTCTGCCTCCGGCAAAGACCAGGCCCCGCCTGGCAAACCGTGCAGCAAAGTCCACATCATGGGTGCTGACCACCAGGGCAATGCCCGCCTCGGTCAGGCGGTCCAGGGTTTCCTCCAGACGGGACACATTCTCCGGATCCAGAGAAGCCGTCGGCTCGTCCAGGAGGATGGCATCCGGCCGCATGGCCAGAATGTCCGCAATGGTCACCCGTTTCTTCTCTCCGCCGGACAGATACTGGGGAGAGCGCTGGGCGTACTCCGACAAGCCCATAGCGGACAGGGCGTCCATGGTCCGCTGCTCCACCTCCGGCAGGGGCAATCCCAAATTCATGGGGCCGAAGGAGACCTCCCCTTCCACCGTCACCGCCAGGATTTGATTTTCCGCCTCCTGAAAGACGATTCCCACCCGGCGGTGCAGTTCCAACAAATCCTGTTTCTTTCGGGTCACCGCCCGGCCTGCGCAGAAAACCGTCCCGGACGCAGGCTCCAGGATCCCGTTGCACAAGAGAAAAAAGGTGGACTTTCCAGCGCCGTTGCGGCCGAGCACCGCCACGCGCTCTCCCTTTTCAATGGACACACTGAGGTTTTCCACCGCCAGCGGGCCATCCGGATAGGCATAGGAAACATCCGCCAACCGTAAAATCGGCTCCGTCACAGGCCGAGCCACCCCTTTCGAATCAGAATCAGAACCAGAAGGGCCAGCAAATAGGCAGCGGCAGCCAGCACATGCGCCGCACGAAGGGGCGGCATATGGGCCAGGAACGCCAGCCTTCCGTCATAGCCCCTGGCTTCCATGGCATCGTAGCACAAACTGCTGCGCCGGAACGACGCCGCCAGCAGACAGCCGCTGATCCGGCCTGCCGTGGTCAGGGACCGGCGGACGCCGGAATACCCCAGACGGGCTTGGGCCGCCACGGTCATCTGCCGCTGCACCTCCAGAAGTACAAACAAATAGCGGTAAATGAGATACATCAGCTCGATCATAAGCTCCGGCAAACGGCACCGGCGCAGCACCTCGATCAGCTGGGGCATGGGTGTGGAGGTGCTGAGAAAATACAGGCAGCAGACCGCGCCCATGGCCTGAAAGAACAGTGTAACCGAACGGTTCAGACTTGGCCCGGTGACGCAGATCCAGCTCTCGCCCAGACGCAGCTGCCAAAGCCCCACGGGCGTCCGGGAGAATTCCAAAAGAATCACCAGGCAGCTGATAACCAGAAACACAAGAGGCAGCCGCAGCAAATGTGCAATCCGCCCCGGGTGTATCTTTCCCAGCCGCCAGATCAGCAGGATCATGGACAGGGCCACTGTCATGCCGACCACCATATCTGCCGCACCGACACACAGCAGCAAGGCGCAAATGCTGAACGCCGTCTTGAGGCCCGGGCTGACGCCCCGGAGGCCCGAATGGGCCGCCAGGGCGTCCAGGGTTAAAAGGCCATCGTGATGATGGCTGTGACGATGGGCCATTATACCGCTTCCTCTGCGCGGTATTTCTTTCTGGCCACCAGATAGCCAAATCCGAACCCGATCACAATGGCGCCCAGTGCCGTCTGCAGGCAGAACAGCAGGGACTCCGTCTCTCCGCCGGGAGGCTCCAGGATATTCTCCGCCCAGGGGGTATAATCCGGATCAATCTGGGCGATCACTTCTTCGGCTTGACCGTCAGCACCGCCGAACTCGCTGTCGCGGATGGTCATCAGAGGGAAAATCAAAATCGCGGCGCAAAGCAGCACCAAAATCAGAATCGTAACAACCTGTTTCTTGCTCATGCCTTCACAACCTCCTTCTGCAGGAAGCCAATCTCCCGCAGTTCGGGCTTGGCAAAGGACTCCAGCATCATCAGAACAATGGCGGACAGAATGCCCTCCACAATGGCCAGCGGAATCTGCGTCAGGGCAAACACCCCCAGGAACTCCACCATAGAAGCCAGGACACCCTGCTCACCGGGATGGGCCAGGGCCAGCTGGGCCGCGGTGATGCAATAGGTAAACAGATCGCCCAGGGCGCAGGCAATGCCCACGGAAACCAGACGGTTGACCTTCAGCTTCCGGCACAGCCGGTAGACGCCAAAGCTGACAAAGGGGCCGGCAATGGCCATGGAGAAGGTGTTGGCGCCCAGGGTCGTCAGTCCGCCGTGGGCCAGCAGAATGGCCTGGAACAGCAGGACAATCATGCCCAGCACCGCCATGGGCGCGGGCCCAAAGAGCACGGCGCCCAGACCCGTACCGGTGGGATGGCTGGAGGAGCCGGTGACGCTGGGCATCTTCAGGGCGGAAAGCACAAAGGCATAAGCGCCCATCATGGCCAGCAGCAAAACGGCCTTGCGGTGCTGCGCCACGATCTTCCGCATGGCGATGAGCCCCCACACCACAAAAGGCAGGCAGACAGCACCCCAGGCAATGGCGTGGCCCTGGGGCAAAAAGCCCTCCATGATGTGCATGGCGCCGGCACTTGTGCACAGCGCCGCAGTGATGGGTACGGCACAGGACGCGGCCAACAGCCTGCGTTCCGGCCTGGTGAACTTGGTTTTCATGGAAAACCCTCCTAAAATAAAAATGAGCAGCCTCACGGCCGCCCAATAAAGGGGCATCGCTGCCCGATTATCCATAGACTGAACACCGCAATCTTGGTCAAAATCGGCATGAGCAGGTTTCCTGGCTCCAGTTCACGGCTCTGCGCGCCTTCTCAGGAGTTGCCTCCCAATGACGTACTGCGCTTCGCTCCCTGTTACAGTGACGGGTTCGCTTCGGACTTGCACCGAATTCCCTTTATCCCCTGCGGGACTCACACCGGCGTTGGTTATGAAATTGTGACTTTATTATATCCTATTTTTCGTGGTGTGTCAATTATTTATGAACGATGCTTTTAGGCTGACCGGTATTCCGCAAATTGGGATTTGCAGAGCACCCCTCGTGCCCCCTTTACAGGGGGCTGGACGCCCGAAGGGCGGCCTGGGGGTTGCTGAAAATTCGCAATTATATCGTTTTTGGAAAAACTGCTTGTCGACACATCCGGGTTGGCACTAGGCCTTTGCCCTGCACTTCGTTTGTGCAAAGGCAAGTGCCTGCCCAACCGCTGCGG
>JAEDJR010000045.1 GCA_016296235.1 Oscillospiraceae bacterium | reverse complement strand
CCGGCGTGGCCGCCCGGGGATTTCCGGTGCCTGCACACGGGCGGCCACATCGGGCCGCCCCTACGGCGTGGTTCAGAAAACACCGTAGGGCGGGGGCTTGCCCCCGCCGCAGACTGTCGAAAAAGTCCAGCTAGCGCTGGGCTTTTTCGACAGTCTGAAGGGCCTGTTGCTGATTTGCAACAGGCCCTGTATCGTTCTGTGATGGAGCCGTTACAGCGCATATTTGCTGGAGAAGCTCTCAAAGGCGGCGGCAAAGGCGGCGCTGCCGTATTTCACGTCGTTGAGGTACTGGTGGGTATCGAAGCTGTTGTGCTCCACCTCGATGAGAGCCACGGCGATATTGGAGCAGTGGTCGGAGATGCGCTGGTAGTTATTCAGCAGATCGGAGAGGATAAAGCCCAGCTCAATGGTGCATTCACCGCGCTGCAGGCGCTCGATGTGGTGATCCTTGATTTTGGCGATGAGCTTGTCCACCACCTGTTCCAGAGGCTCTACCTGGGAAGCCAGGCTCAGATCGCGGTTCACGAAGGCGTCCCGGGTCAGCTTCAGGATTTCCTCAATGGCGCCCGTGAGCACGTCCAGCTCCTGCCGGGCGCTTTCGGAGAAGGTCAGGCCCTTGTCGTGCATCTCCCGGGCCACTTCCTTGATGTTCACGGCGTGGTCGCTGAGCCGTTCCAGATCGCCGATGGTGTGGAGCATCAGAGACACGGAATGGCTGTCGGTGCGGGACAGAGCCCGGGCGGACAGCTTTACCAGGAAGGTGCCCAGCCGGTCCTCGTACAGATCCACCGTGTCCTCCAGATCCGTTACCTCCCGAGCCATGTCCTCGTCATAGTGAATCAGCAGGGCCATGGCTTTTTTCAGGGTGTCCCGGGTGGTGACGCACATCTCGGTGGTGTAGTTGGCGCTCTCCTGCACCGCCACGGAGGGAGACCGGAGCAGACGGTCGTCCAGGACGCAGACCTCTTTCTTTTCGGCGGTCCGGACCGCTGTCTTCTCCTTGGTGAGCCATTCGGTGAGCTTGATAATCAGCTTGCCGTTGGGCATCAGCAGCAGCGTCGCCAGCAGATTGAACAGCGTATGGCACAGGGCAATGCCAAAGGCGTCGATGGGCGCATTGGAGAAGGGAAAGCGGAAAAACAGGTTCAGCAACAGGTAGGCCGGCAGGATAATGACCGTACCCAGCAGGTTGATGAGGGTGTGCATGACGGCCACGCGCTTGGCGCCGGTGTTGGCGCCAATGCAGGAGATCACGGCCGTGATACAGGTGCCGATGTTCTGGCCCATGATGATGGGAATGGCCATTGCATAGGTGATGGAGCCGGTCATGGCCAGAGCCTGGAGAATACCCACGGAGGCGGCGGAGGACTGAATCAGCGCCGTAAACAGGGCGCCGACCAGGACGCCCACGGCGGGATTGGTGAACTTGACCATCAGCGCCCCGAACTCCGGCAGATCCGCCAGCGGGCTGACGGCGTCGGACATGAAGTCCATGCCGATCATCAGCACGGCGAAGCCCACCAGGATGTTGCCGATGGATTTATTCCGCTCCTTCTTGGCCAGCATGGTCATAAACACGCCGATGACGGCCAGGATGGGGGAGAAATTCACGGGCTTCAGCATCTGCAGGAAGAAATTGTCGCTTTCAATGCCGGAGAGGCTCAGCAGCCACGCCGTCAGGGTGGTGCCGATATTGGCGCCGAAGATTACGTTGAGGGTCTGGGAGAAATGCATGATTCCGGAGTTGACCAGGCCCACCAGCATGACCGTACAGGCCGAGGAGGACTGCATGGCGATGGTAATCATGGCGCCCAGCGCCGCGCTGACAACGGGGTTGGAGGTCATCTTTTTCAGCGTGCCCTCCAGCCTGCCGCCGGCCAGCCGTTCCAGGTTGTGGCTCATTGTCTGCATACCGAAGAGGAAGAAGGCCAGGCCGCAGCACAGGCTCAGCAAATTGAAAAAATCCATGGTGTGTATCTCCTGTCACATTCAGAGCTGATATTTCTCGGCAAAAGCCTCGAAGGCGGCGGCAAAGGTTTCGCTGCCGTATTTCACGTCGTTGAGGTACCGGTGGGTGTCGAAGCTGTTGTGATCCACCTCGATGAGGGCCACGGCGATGTTGGAGCAGTGGTCGGAAACACGCTCGTAGTTGTTCAGCAGATCCGCCAGAATAAAGCCCATTTCGATGGTGCAGACCCCGCGCTGCAGGCGTGCGATGTGGTGATCCTTGGTCTTGGCGATGAGCTTATCCACCACCTGCTCCAGAGGCTCCACCCGGCGGGCCAGCTCCAGATCGCCGTTAACAAAGGCGTCCTGGGTCAGCTGCAGGATTTCCCCGATGGCCCGGGTCAGCACATCCACCTCTTCCTTGCCCTCGGCCGAGAAGGACAGGCCCTTTTCATGGATCTCCCGGGCCACCTCCTTGATGTTCACGGCGTGGTCGCCCAGGCGTTCAAAATCGCCGATGGTGTGGAGCATCAGGGACACGCTGTGGCTGTCCCTGCGGGACAGGGCCTGAGCCGACAGCTGCACCAGGAAGGTGCCCAGCCGGTCCTCGTACAGGTCGATGTCATCCTCCTGCTCCACCACCGCCTGGGCCCGGCCCTCGTCATAGCGGTCCAGCAGGCCCATGGCCTGCTCCAGGGTGGCCCGGGCCTCCCGGCACATCTGGGTGGTGTAGTTGCCGCACTCCTGCACCGCCACGGAGGGCGCGTGGAGCAGACGCTCGTCCAGCCGTCCGATGCGGTCCTGCCGGCTGGCCGCCGCGGACCGGTCGGGCAGCAGCCGCTCGATGAGCCGGATGAGATACCGGCTGAAGGGCATGAGCAGCGCCGTGGTCAGCAGGTTGAACAGGGTGTGGATCAGCGCGATGCCGAAGGCGTCCACCGGCGCGTTATGGAAGGCAAAGCGGAACACCGCGTTGCACACCAGATACAAAGGCAGCAGCAGCAGGGTGCCGATGACCTTGACCAGGGTGTGCATGACAGCCACGCGCTTGGCATTGGCGTTGGTGCCGATGCAGGACATGATGGCCGTGATGCAGGTGCCGATGTTCTGGCCCATGACGATGGGAATGGCCATGCCCCAGGTGACGGAGCCGGTCAGGGACAGGGCCTGGAGGATACCGACGGAGGCGGCGGAGGACTGGATCAGCGCCGTGAACAGGGTGCCCACCAGAATGCCCAGCAGGGGGTTGGTGAACTTCACCAGCAGCGCGCCGAACTCCGGCAGGTCGGCCAGGGGGCTGACGGCGTCGGACATGAAGTCCATGCCGATCATCAGCACGGCGAAGCCCACCAGGATATAGCCGATGGATTTGTTGCGGTCCTTCTTGCACAGCATCCGCATGAACACGCCCACCACAGCCAGGATGGGCGAGAAGTTCTCCGGCTTCAGCATCTGAATAAAAAGGTTGTCGCTTTCGATGCCGGCCAGGCTCAGGAGCCACGCTGTCAGGGTGGTGCCGATGTTGGCGCCGAAGATGACGTGGATGGTCTGACTGAAGTGCATGATGCCGGAGTTGACCAGGCCCACCAGCATGACCGTGCAGGCCGAGGAGGACTGCATGGCGATGGTGATGATGGCGCCCAGGCACATACTGATGACCGGGCTGGCCGTCACCTTTTTCAGCGCCACCTCCAGCTTGCCGCCGGCCAGGCGCTCCAGGTTGTCGCTCATAATCTGCATGCCGAAGAGGAAAAAGCCCAGGCCGCAGAGCAAATGGAGCATGGAAAACAGATTCATAGGAGCTACACACTCTCTTTCTTGCTCGGAGACGGATTACAGCAGGGTCTGCTCGTTGATAATCAGCTTGAACTCCAGGCCCAGCTTCCGGGCCGCCTGCCGGCACAGGTTCATGCGGGTCAAGAAAATCTCAAAATAGTCCATAATGGAGCAGTATTTGGTGTCAATGTGCATTTTCAGCTTGATGTTGGTGTGTTCCTCGTTGATCTTCAGGACGGCCTGCTTGACCGAGTAGTTCACCCGGTCGTGGATATCGAAGGCCGCCTTGTCCCGGTTGCGGACCCGGCTGCGGCGGACGTCGGATTTATCCGCCAGGATCAGGGCCGCCGAAAGATCGTCCACCGGCACGCCGGTGCCCTCGTCGTGGTTGCCGATGGCGGTGACCACGGTGGCCAGATCCTCCGGCGTGATGTCCATGCCCCGCAGCAGCTGGAAGGCCATCACGGCGCCGGACTGGGAGTGATCCACCCGGTTGACCAGGTTGCCGATGTCGTGGAGGAAGCCGGCGATTTTCACCAGCTCCACCTCATGGGCCGTCCGGCCCATGGTTTCCAGAATATATCCCGCCGTCTCCGCCACCTTGGTCACATGGGCGAAGCTGTGCTCCGTATAGCCCAGAGCCGCCAGAGAGCGGTCCGCCATGGCGATATAGGTGCGGATCTCTTCGTTTTTCTTCAGCGCTTCAAAGGTAATCATGCCGGTTCCTCCCCGTTCTGCCATTCCTTCCGGTTCTTGGGGAAGGTCACAGAAATGGACGTTCCCCTGCCCAGGGTGCTCTCCACCTGGATGTCCGCCCCCAGACTGGCCGCGCCGTGCTTGACGATGCTCAGGCCCAGGCCGGTGCCGCCCATTTCCCGGGAATGGCTCTTGTCCACCCGGTAAAACCGCTCGAAGATCCGGGACAGCTCCTCCCGGGGAATGCCGATTCCCGTGTCCGCCACGGTGACGCGGACGGCGCTGTCCTCCTCCGCAACACAGATCCGCACGGTTCCGCCGGGACGGTTATATTTTACCGCATTGTCGCACAGGTTATAAAGGATTTCCTCCGTCACCTGAGAGGAGGAGGTAATCCAGCCCTCGCCGCCCTCCACCAGAAGCCGGATTTCCTGCTTCTGGGCCGCCTGCTCCAGCTGCTGTCGCACCCGCTCCGCCGTCTGGCGCAGGGAGACCGGCTCCGGCTTCAGGGGCACGGCGTTGTCCTCCAGCCGGGACAGGCGGATGATATCCCCCACCAGGCTGATAAGCCGCTGGGCCTCGTCATAGATCTTTCCGGCAAAGCGCTGGACATCCTCCGGACGAACCAGGCCGTCCCGCATGAGCTCGGCAAAGCCGGAGATGGAGGTCAGGGGCGTTTTCAGCTCGTGGGACACGTTGGCGGTGAATTCCCGCCGCATTTTGTCCTGGCTTTCATGCTCCCGGGCCAGGGCCTCCATCTGGCTGCGGATCTGCCGGTTCTGGTCGTTGAGGCGGCGCACCAGGGGCTTGATCTCCTCCTCCACATCCCGCTCATCGGGCCGGGTGAAATCGATTTTGTCCAGGGGCTCCGTCACGGCCCGGGAAATCCGGGACGCCAGCACCGCCGACAGCGCCAGGGCCAGCACCGACGCCAGCAGCAGCGGCGTAAACAGCTCCAGAAAATCCAGGCCCAGACCGCTGACAGCCAGCAGCACCGCCAGCACCGTCAGGCTGACCAGAAACACCGCCATGGATGACAAAAATATATACTTGAACAGCCGCTGTCTCACCGGCGTCTCCCCTTTCCAATCTTTCCTACGGTTAGCATACGACGGTTCCGGAAAAAATCCGCTGCACTTTCTGTTAAATTTGTGTAAAATTTGGCCGGCAAAAAACCCTCCGCCGGACAGGCTTCCGGGGAGGGTTCAAATCTACTATACCGCAGTGCGGCGGTTTGTGCAAGCAAAATTTGCAATACCTCCGTAAATTTGGCAAAAGTCCATGGTCCCCGCGAAAAAAGTCCCGGAATCTTGTGGAGTTTTCCGCGTTGACAATGGCCGTCCCGCCAAGTAAAATAGGACCATATTTTTTGAATACCGGTAAATGCGATGACGAAGACAAGTACCTTGGCAACGCAGCCAAAGTGAGTCGGGGACAGTGGAAACCCGGCGCGTGCAGCCCTGGGAATAACACTTCCAAGCAGCGACCTGAACGGCACAGCCCAGTAGGGAAGACGCAGTGAGATGCGTTATTTCTCACGGGTTTGTTGGAACCCGACAAAAGCGACCGTCCTGATCGATCGGGCGGTAAATTAGGTGGCACCGCGGATTTGCAGCTATTCGTCCTAAAATCAATAGGATAACCAGCTGCACATACAAATTCGGAGGTGTCTTTTTATGTGTTCCATCATGGGTTTTACTTCCAAAAAACGTTCCGTTTCCGAGATCCGTCCCTTCTTTGACCGTACCGTCTCCCGGGGCCCCGATATGTCCCGCATCGACGAGACCCCGTCCGGCTATCTCTGCTTCCACCGGCTGTCCATCATGGGCCTGCACCCCGAGGGCATGCAGCCCTTCCACCTGGGAAAGGACGCCTGCGTCTGCAACGGCGAGCTGTACGGCTTCCGGCCGGTCAAGGAAAAGCTGGCGGAGAAGTACACCTTTGTCAGCGACTCCGACTGCGAGATCATCCTGCCCATGTACCGGGAATACGGCCTGGACATGTTCCGGATGCTGGACGCCGAGTTCGCCATGGTGATCTATGACGGCGAACGGGACGCCTACATCGCCGCCCGGGACCCCATCGGCATCCGCCCCCTGTTCTACGGCTACGACCACGGCGACATCGTGTTCGCCAGCGAGGCCAAGAACCTGATTGGCCTGGTGGACCAGGTGTTCCCCTTCCCTCCCGGCCACTACTACGCCGGCGGAACATTCGTCCGCTACGCCGATCTGACCACCGTCTCCGACTACTGCGAGGACGATCTGGAAACCGTCTGCAAAAACATCCACGACAAGCTGGTGGCCGGCATTGAAAAGCGGCTGGACGCCGATGCCCCTCTGGGCTTCCTGCTGTCCGGCGGCCTGGACTCCAGCCTGGTCTGCGCCGTCTCGGCCCGGCTCCTGGACAAGCCCATCCGGACCTTCGCCATCGGCATGGATCTGGACGCCATCGACCTGAAATATGCCCGCCAGGTGGCCGACTACATCGGCGCCGACCACAAGGAGGTCATCATGACCCGGCAGCAGGTGCTGGACTCCCTGGAGGAGGTCATCGCCATGCTGGGCACCTACGACATCACCACCATCCGGGCCAGCATGGGCATGTACCTGTGCTGCAAGGCCATCCACCAGCGGACCGACGTCCGGGTGCTCATGACCGGCGAAATCTCCGACGAGCTCTTCGGCTATAAATACACCGACTTCGCCCCCTCCCCCGCCGCCTTCCAGCAGGAAGCCAAAAAGCGGGTGGACGAATTATATATGTATGACGTGCTGCGGGCCGACCGCTGCATCTCCGTCAACTCCCTGGAAGCCCGGGTGCCCTTCGGCGATCTGGACTTCGTGAAATACGTCATGTCCGTGGATCCGGCCAAAAAGGTCAACGTCTACGGCAAGGGCAAATATCTCCTGCGCCACGCCTTTGAGGGCGACTACCTGCCCCACGACATTCTCTGGCGGGAAAAGGCCGCCTTCTCCGACGCCGTGGGCCACTCCATGGTGGACGACCTGAAGGAATACGCCGAAACCCTCTACACCGACGAGGCCTATGAGGCCGCCCGGCAGAAATACAGCTTTGCCCAGCCCTTCACCAAGGAGAGCCTGCTGTACCGGGAGATTTTTGAGAAATACTACCCCGGCCAGGCGGAAATGGTCCGGGACTTCTGGATGCCCAACAAGGAGTGGGAGGGCTGCAACGTCAACGACCCCTCCGCCCGGGTGCTGTCCAACTACGGCGGCAGCGGCAAATAACACGCCGCGCCGGTTGGATGTCCGATTGCCTTCGGCGGGGGCAAGCCCCCGCCCTACGGTGTTTTTGAACCTGCCCCTACGCCCTTTTGCTGCAGCATCGTACTGCAGTCAGATTTCCAGTATATATTCCCAGGAGGTTATCAATATGAGCGAACAGGAACGGATTCCAACTCTCTTCGGCAGCCTGGTGTTCAATGAGGACGCCATGGCGAAATATGTCAGCTGCGAGGCCGTGGTGGCCTGGAAGCAGTGCCTCAAGGACGGCGCTCCCCTGCAGCTGGAGACCGCCAACGACATCGCCGACGGCATGAAGGCCTGGGCCCTGGAGCACGGCGCCACCCACTACACCCACTGGTTCCAGCCCATGACCGGCTTCACCGCCGAAAAGCACGACAGCTTCGTCAGCCCCGTGGGCGGCGGCAAGGTCATCATGGATTTCAGCGGCAAGGAGCTGGTGCGGGGCGAGCCCGACGCGTCCTCCTTCCCCTCCGGCGGCCTGCGGGCCACCTTTGAGGCCCGGGGCTACACCGCCTGGGATCCCACCTCCTTCGCCTTTATCAAGGACGGCAGCCTGTGCATCCCCACGGTGTTCTGCTCCTATTCCGGTGAAGCTCTGGACAAAAAGACGCCCCTGCTGCGTTCCATGGACGCCGTCAGCAAGCAGGCCATCCGGGTTCTGCGGCTCTTCGGCGACACCCAGACCGCCAAGGTCACGGCCAACGTCGGCCCCGAGCAGGAGTACTTCCTGGTGGACAAGGCGCTCTATAACCGGCGGGAGGATCTGCGCCTGTGCGGCCGCACCCTCTTCGGCGCCAAGCCCCCCAAGGGCCAGGAGCTGGACGACCACTACTTCGGCGCCATCAAGCCCCGGGTGGCCGCCTATATGAAGGATCTGGACGAGGAGCTGTGGAAGCTGGGCGTCTGCTCCAAAACCAAGCACAACGAGGTGGCCCCGGCCCAGCATGAGATGGCCCCCATATACGCGGACGCCAACACCGCCTGCGACCACAACCAGCTGACCATGGAGATCATGAAAAAGGTGGCCGACCGCCACGGTCTGGTGTGCCTGCTCCATGAGAAGCCCTTCGCCGGCGTCAACGGCTCCGGCAAGCACGACAACTGGTCCCTGGGCACCGACACGGGCAAGAATCTCTTCGCTCCCGGCAAGACTCCCAGCCAGAATGCCCAGTTCCTGCTGTTCCTGGCCGCCTTTATCAAGGGCGTGGACGAGTATCAGGAGCTGCTGCGCTCCACCGTGGCCTCCGCCGGCAACGATCACCGGCTGGGCGCCCAGGAAGCACCCCCCGCCATCATCTCCATCTTTGTAGGCAAGGAGCTCCACGATATCATCGACTCCATCACCGAGGGCACCGACTATGTGGATGTGAACAAGCGCTCCCTGCAGATCGGCGTGGACGTGCTGCCCCACATTCCCCAGGACACCACCGACCGCAACCGCACCTCCCCCCTGGCCTTCACCGGCAACAAGTTCGAGTTCCGTATGCCCGGCTCCAGCATGTCCGTCTCCGGCCCCAACGTGGTGCTCAACACCATCATGGCCGAGGAGCTGCGGTGGTTTGCCGACCAGCTGGAGGGCTCCCACGACTTCCAGGGCGACCTGCACAACCTGATCCGCCAGGCCCTCACCGAGCACAAGCGCATCATCTTTGACGGCAACGGCTATGACGCCAGCTGGGTGGCGGAGGCGGAGGCCCGCGGCCTGAAGAACCTGACCCACTCCGCCCTGGCCCTGCCGGCCTTCCTCCTGCCCAAGAACATCGAGCTTCTGACCCGTCACGGCGTGTTCACCGAGAATGAGATGCGCGCCCGCAATGAGATTCATATGGAATCCTACTGCAAGGTCATCCACATTGAGGCCCAGACCCTGGTGGACATGGTGCAGCACCAGATTCTCAATGCCGCCAGCCAGTACGCCGCCAGCCTGTGCTCCACCATTCTGACCAAGCGTCAGGCCCTGCCCGGGGTCACCTGCCGGGTGGAAGAAGCCCTGGCCGAGAGCATCAGCCATCTGAACAACGACCTGCTGGAGAGCTACACCGAGCTGAAAACGGCCGTCAACACCGTCCCTGCCAATGCCTCCGGCCTGGAGCTGCTGCACTACTATCACGACGTGGTCTTCACCAAGATGAACCAGGTCCGCGCCATCATCGACCACCTGGAGACCCTGGTGGCCTCGGATTACTGGCCCTTCCCCACCTATTACGACCTGCTGTTTTCCGTGTAAGTTCATAACCCCCGTGCCTGCCGCAAAAAGCGCAAGATGCACAAACGGTGATCGCACCAAGGCTCCCCTGCGTAAGGGGAGCTGTCACGCGAAGCGTGACTGAGGGGTCGTAGCAAGCATCAATTGCCTGCACACAACCCCTCCGGCCCTTCGGGCCACCTCCCCTTGCACAGGGGAGGCTTGGGTGCAGCCGGTCTGTGCAGTTTGAAAATTTGGCGGCAGGCACCAGGTTTTTTCATAACAGAAAAGGAGGCAAACTGCCAATGAAATACATTTTTATCACCGGCGGCGTGGTGTCCGGTCTGGGCAAGGGAATCTGCGCCGCGTCCCTGGGACGGCTTCTGAAGCAGCGGGGCCTGCGGGTCCGCAACCAGAAATTTGACCCCTATCTCAACGTGGACCCCGGCACCATGAGTCCCTACCAGCACGGCGAGGTCTTTGTCACCGACGACGGCGCGGAGACGGACCTGGATCTGGGCCACTATGAGCGCTTCGTGGATGAGAGCCTCACGGGCAACGCCTCCGTGTCCTCCGGCAAGGTCTATTGGAACGTCCTGAACCGGGAGCGCCAGGGCGGCTATCTGGGCGGCACCGTCCAGATCATCCCCCACATCACCGATGAGATCAAGGCCCGCATCTACGCCATGGGCGAGGACGGCGACGTGGATGTGGTCATCTCCGAAATCGGCGGCACCGTGGGCGACATTGAGAGCCAGCCCTACCTGGAGGCCATCCGCCAGGTCATCTGCGAGCAGAAGCGCGGCGACGTGGTGGCCATCCACGTTCCCCTGATCGTCCAGGTGCCCGGCTCCGGGGAGCTCAAGAGCAAGCCCACCCAGCACTCGGTCAAGGAGCTGCTGTCCGTGGGCATCCAGCCGGATATTCTGGTCTGCCGCACCGACGCCCCCATCACCGAGGATGTGCGGCGGAAAATCGCCCTGTTCTGCAACGTCAGCGCCGACTGCGTCATCCAGAACGCCACGGCCTCCACCCTCTACGAGGTGCCCCTGCTGCTGGAACGGGAGGGCCTGGCCGACCGGGTCTGCGAGAAGCTGCAGCTGGAACCCCGGCAGCCGGATCTGACGGAGTGGACCGCCATGGTGGAGCGGATCAAGCACGCCCACCGGCAGGTGCAGATCGCCCTGGTGGGCAAATACACCCAGCTCCACGACGCCTATCTGTCCGTGGTGGAGTCCCTGTTCCACGCCGGAACGGCCAACGACGCCGTCGTCACCATCAAATGGGTGGACAGCGAACAGCTGACGGAGGAAAATGCACCCCAAATTCTGGGAGACTGTAGCGGCGTGCTGGTACCCGGCGGCTTCGGCGACCGGGGAATCGAGGGCATGATCGTGGCGGCTCAATACGCCCGGGAGCACGGCGTGCCCTACCTGGGCATCTGCCTGGGCATGCAGATCGCGGTCATCGAATTTGCCCGCCATGTGCTGGGCTGGGCCGACGCCCACACGGCGGAGATTGCGCCCCTGTCCACCCATCCGGTCATCGCCCTGATGCCCGACCAGGTGGGCGTCACCGCCAAGGGCGGCACCATGCGTCTGGGCAAGTACCCCTGCGTGCTGGACAGAAGCAGCCGCGCCTATGCCCTCTACGGCGCTCAGGAGATCTCCGAGCGACACCGCCACCGCTATGAGTTCAACAACGACTTCCGGGAGGCCATCACCGCCGCCGGTCTGCTGCCCGTGGGCCTCAGCCCCGATGGACGGCTGGTAGAGATCGTGGAGCTGCCGGAGCATCCCTGGTTCGTGGCCGCCCAGTTCCACCCCGAGTTCAAAAGCCGCCCCAACAAAGCCCACCCCCTGTTCCGCGGCTTCGTGGAAGCAGC
>JAEDJR010000230.1 GCA_016296235.1 Oscillospiraceae bacterium | reverse complement strand
CCCCTTACGCAGGGGAGCCTTGGTGCGGTCATCTTTTGTGCATGTTGCGAATTTCGCGACAGGCCCTTTTGATGTGCGATCTGCCGCCGTCCGGCGTCTATTCCTCCATGGCGCAGCAGCTCATGGGGGGCAGCTTGGGATCGCCGTAGAGGCAGCGGCCCTTGGGTGCAGCGTTCCAGGGCGTTTCGGCCCGGTTGCACCAAAGCGTTACGGATTTTCCCTGCCAGGTGCGGCGGAAGGCAAAATGGCCCTCCCCTGCCGCCAGGATCCGCACATCGCCCCGGCGCAGGATTTCGCTGCCGGATTTCAGATGGGCCAGTTCCCGGATGCAGGCCTGCAGGTCCTTGTCCTCCCGGCCCCAGGGGTAATACTTCCGGTTGAAGGGATCCCGGTAGCCGGTCATGCCGGCCTCATCGCCGTAATAGACGCAGGGGCAGCCCGGCAGCGTGAACTGCAGGAAGGAGGCCAGCCGGAAACGGGCCTTGCCCAGCTCCAGCTGTTCCCGGGTCATAAAGCGGTGGGCCAGATCCTCCCGGTCGCCGTCGGTGGGATCCACCAGAGCCGTGATGGCCCGGGAGACATCGTGGCTGGAGAGCAGATTCAGATTGGCGTTGAGCACCGCCGGGGGATAGTTCTCCGCCAGAGTCATGACCGCCCGTCCCAGGTTCTCGCCGCCCTCGTCTCCCCGGGCAAAGGCCAGAATGGCCGTGCGCCAGGGATAGTTCATGACGCTGTCCAGCTGTCCCTCGGTGAAGTACCGGCGGCGTACGCCGTAGGCGATTTTGGTGGAGGCGTCCTCCCAGACCTCGCCCACCAGGAAGGCTCTGGGGTTCAGGGCCCGGATGCGCCGGCGCAGGTTCATGAGAAACTCATCCGGCAGCTCGTCGGCCACGTCCAGCCGCAGACCGTCGGCGCCCAGCCGCAGCCACTTGGCCACGATGGAGTCATCGCTGCCGAAGATATAGTCCATGAACGTGGGCTCCAGTTTGTTGATGCTGGGCAGGGTGCGGAAATTCCACCAGCTGGTGTACTCCGTGGGATAGTTCTTGAACAGATACCACTTGCGGTAGGGCGACTTGGGATTGGACACGGCGCCGTTGCCGAAGATGTGCTCCGCGTCAAAGTAAACGCTGTTGGAGCCGGTGTGGGAGAACACGCCGTCCAGGATAATTTTGATATCCAGGGCGTGGGCGTCCCGGCACAGGGCCTCAAAATCCTCATCCGTTCCCAGCATGGGATCGATGCGGCTGTAATCGGCCGTATCGTAGCGGTGGGTGGAAAAGGCCATGAACACGGGGTTCAGGTACAGGGCCTGCACCCCCAGGTCATGGAGATAGGGCAGCTTGGCCCGGATACCGGCCAGGTTGCCGCCGTAGAAGTCGTTGTTCAGCACCTCGCCCCACTGGTTGGGGCGATAGACCGGCACATCGGTCAGATCACTGTGAACCCAATAGGGCTGCAGCTTCTCTCTGCAGTCGCACCGGCCCACCTGGTGGAAGCGATCCGGGAAGATCTGGTAGAACACCCGGCCCTCATACTCCTCCGGCACCGGGAAGCGCACGGAGACGCAGCTGAGCTGCCACAGGTCTCCGGCCTCCATATTGGTATCCTCTCCCTGCCTGAACAGCCGGAACTGCTCATTGCGGGTGGAGATTCGGAAATAATAGAAAAACAGCCCCGGCTTCTGGAAGGAGAACCGCACCCGGTAGTACTCATAGGGCGCTTCCGTCCGCTCCAGACGGAATTCAATTTCCCGGAACGGCGTTCCGTTTTCCCGCTGCAGCACCAGCACCACCTGGGTGGTCTGGCAGGACTGGGGGATCGCCACCGTCATGGTGCAGAGCTCCCCCGGCGTCACCACGCCGAAGGGAGTCTTGCAGGCGGTATCCTGGCTGTTGTACAGAATCCGCAGTGCCATATCTTACAGGTTCCAGATCCGGTCCACGTATTCCTGCACCGCACGGTCGGCAGAGAAGATGCCGGCCTTGGCGATGTTGGTCAGAGACATGGCCGCGAAAGCATGGCGGTTGGGATAGGTCTCGGCCACATCCCGCTGGGCCCGGGCATAGTCCTGGAAGTCGGCCACGGTCATGAAGCTGTCGGCCACGCCGAAGCGGTTGGTCAGGAGGCTGGCCACCAGATCGTCAAACCGCTGTCCCAGAACGCCGGAGGTCAGCATCTGCAGCACCCGCTCCAGCTCGGGGGTCAGGAACTCCCGGGGGTTGTAGCCCCGGCGCCACAGGGCCTCCACCTCGTCGGCCTTCATGCCGAAGAGGAACATATTCTCATCGCCCACCTGCTGGTGGATCTCCACATTGGCGCCGTCCAGGGTGCCCAGGGTCACGGCGCCGTTGATCATCAGCTTCATGTTGCCCGTGCCGGAGGCCTCCTTGCCGGCGACGGAGATCTGCTCGGA
>JAEDJR010000044.1 GCA_016296235.1 Oscillospiraceae bacterium | reverse complement strand
AACGGCACGCCCAGTGGTCGTGCCCTACAAAAGCACGTTCATACATGCGTGTCGAATGCGAGGTGCGATGTAGGGGCGTGTGTTCTTGCGGCGGGGGCAAGCCCCCGCCCTACGATGTACCCCGCCCACGGCATTTCAAATCCGTCCGCGGAGCGGACTCCTCAATTCTGCATTCAGCATTTTGCATTCTGCATTTCCATCAGAAAGGAGCGCCTATGGCGGATTCCAAAACTTCCACAACCAATAAGGTGCTCCGCACCCAGAAGCGGGTCATGGGCTGGGCCATGTTTTGCTCGGAGCTGCTGGTTCTGGCCCTGGTGTTCGGCGCCTGGCTGCTGCTCCGCATGATGGACTACGCCGGCGGGCTGGAGGCTCTCTCCTGCGCCCGGTTCACCCAGGTGTGGCTGAGCGTGTCCCGTGCGGCGAGCCGCATCGTCTTTCCCCTGGAATTCTGGCTGACCCTGGAGGCTGAGGGGCTGGAGGCCGTCTGTCTGGATGTGACCCAGGAGCTGGTGGTACTGCTGACCGGCATGCTGGTCTTTTGGATTCTGGAGCGGCTTCTCTGGTCCATCATTCAGAGCATCGGCCGCAGCCGTATCAGAGCCCATATGCAGCAGGTGACGCTGCTGGCCCAGGAGGCCCGGCAGCTGGGGGAGGAGGCCGCCAAGCGGCAGGCCCAGATGCCCGCTCCCCGGGTGGATGTGCTGGAGGAGGCCATTGACCACCTCAGTCCCACCCAGACCGCCCGCCTGCACATGGGCGATCCCGACCTGCAGGGCCTGGAGGACGCGGTCAACGACCTGCTGGACCGGATGCAGGCGGCCTACAGCCAGCAGACCCGGTTTGTCTCCGACGCCTCCCACGAGCTGCGGACGCCCATCGCCGTGCTCAAGGGCTACGCCGATCTGCTGGAGCGCTGGGGCAAGGACGATCCCCAGGTGCGGGACGAGTCCATTGCGGCCATTCAGGCGGAGGCGGAGCGCATGAGCCGTCTGGTGGAGCAGCTTCTGTTCCTGGCCCGGGGCGACAGCGGCCGGACCCGGCTGCAGCCCGTCTCCCTGGATCTGGCGGAGCTGACCCGGGAGGTCTGGGAGGAATCCCAGATGATCGACCCGGAGCATCGGTGGATTCTCGACGCTCCGGAGGCCGTCCCCTGCACCGGCGACCGGGATATGCTGAAGCAGGCCCTGCGGATTCTGGCGGACAACGCCCGGAAATACACCGCCGCCGGCAAATCCATCACCCTGCGGGCCTACCGGAACGACGGCGGCCACGGCTGTCTGGCGGTCCGGGACGAGGGCATGGGCATCAAGGCCCAGGACGCGCCCCATGTGTTCGACCGGTTCTACCGCTCCGACCCGGCCCGCACCCGGCAATCCGGCGGCGCAGGCCTGGGTCTGGCCATTGCCGACTGGATCGTGACCCAGCACGGCGGCCACATGGAGGTCTACAGCTGGGAAGGCGTAGGCAGCCGGTTCACCATCGTGCTGGACGGCAACGCCGGACAGCCGGCGCAGAACGAAGCCAACACCTGACAAAAATTGCAGTTTTGCACAAATACAGAGCAAACCCCAAGCCTCCCCTGTGTAAGGGAAGGCTTGGGGTTTGCTGCGTGCCCTCGTTCCCCCTCTCCAGGGGGTGGATGCCCGAAGGGCAGACGGGGGTTGTCACAGGCTTGCAGCTGTATCGTTCTGTCGGTAGTATTGCATGCCGGCGCAACCCCCAGCTTCGCTTCGCTCAGCAGCCCCCTGAATGAGGGGGCACGAGGGACTTCTCGTTCTTTCAAATCCGTCCGCGGCACCAGCTTATTTCTTCCTGGTCAGCTCCGCCAGGTCCTGGTAGCGGGCGATGATGCGGCCGTAGTTTTCCCGTTTGTGGGGAATCTGGCAGTTGGTGCAGTCCTTATAGCCGTTTTTGGAATAGGTGAATCCGCCGCCGCAGCGGTCCCCCAGGGCATAGAGGGGACAATAGCAGAACAGGCAGCTGAAATTCTCCGGATCGGCCCCCTTGTGGCAGGGAAAATACTCGCATTCCCGGTTCTGAAAATAGGAATAGTGCTTGCCGTACCAATCTTCCATGGCGTTTCCTCCTAGTATATTGTAGCATCAAAATTGCTGATCGCAGAGCACCAAGGCTTCCCCTTGAGGGGAAGCTGTCGGCCTCAAGGCCGACTGATGAGGTGTGCGGGAAAATGCCGCGTTTTCATGAAACTTCCGGCGAATTCGTAACGTTTTCCACCTCATCCGGCGCTTCGCGCCACCTTCCCCTCAAGGGGAAGGCTTTTTGGTGCGCTCGAATACTGAATACTAGTCCTTTCTGAGCCGCTCCACCGTCTCCTGGGACGGGGTCACATAGACGGTGTTGTAGACGTGGTAGATCACCATGCCGGGCTTGCCGCCGGCGGGCTTTTTGATCTGCTTCACCGGGGTCACATCCACGGGCACGTTCTGGCTCTCCCGGGCCTGGGAGTACCAGGCGGCCAGCTGGGCGGCCTCGGTGACGGTCCGGTCGCCGGGCTTCTCCCCGCCGCACTGAATCACCACATGGCTGCCATGGAGCTTCTGGACGTGGAGCCACAGATCTCCCTTGGCCGACTGCTTCAGGGTCAGCTCGTCGTTCTGCCGGTTGTTGCGGCCCACCCGGATGGGGAAGCCCTCGGAGGACACGAACTCCATGGGCCGGCTGGGAGGCAGCTTCATGCGCTTTTTCTTGTCCGTCTCCCGGACGTAGCCCCCCTGGATCAGCTCCAGGCGGATTTCCGCCACGTCCTTCTCCGACTCCGCCCGGTTCAGCTCGTCCAGGATGGAGTTGAGGTAGTCCAGCTCCGTCTCGCCCTTGGCGATCTGCTCCGTCAGCACCTTTTCCGCAGTTTTGGCCCGGTTATAGTCCTTATAGAGCTTGGCGGCGTTCTGCTGGGGGGACAGCTGCGGGGACAGGGGAATGTCGATCTCCTTCATGTCCGGGTCGTAGAAGTCCACCGCCGTCAGCCGGGGCTGGCCCCGCCGGATGGCGTGGAGGTTGGCGGTGACGATGTCCCCCAGCTGGCGCAGGCGCTCCCGGTCGTGGGTGGCGGCCAGCTCCTCGCGCTGAATTTCCAGCTTCCGGGCCGTCCGGTCCCGGAGGTTGCCCATGGCCTTGTGGAGGGCCTGGGTTTTCTGCCGCATCCGCTCGGCATGGTCCCGGTCGGCGTAGAAGCCGTCCAGGAGACGGGAAAAGGTGTCAAAGGGTTCCGTCTCCAGATAGCCGCCGTACTGGGTGATGGGCCGGAAGGAGAAGTCCGAGGGCCGGCCCTCCTTGCGCAGCATCACCGGCTGGGGCCGGGCCGTCAGGGTCCGGAACTGTTCCAGCAGCCCCCGGGCCACGGACCGGCGGGTCTGGAGCGACATGGGGCCGATGTCCGCCTCCACATCCCCCAGCAGCACATAGGCCAGCTCCCGGCAGAGCAGGGGCGACAGGCCGCCGTAGGTGTCCAGGAGCCACTTATCCAGGCGCTTCTGGCCCTCCACGGCCTCCAGCCCGGCGGCAATGTCCGCCTCCTCCGCCGTCAGGGGATTCTCCTTCTCCAATGCCGGGGGATCCTGGTAGAACAGACCCGGCAGCACCTGGCGCTTCTCCGACATTTCAAAATCCACCCGCCGCAGGCAGTCGATGATCCGCCCGTCGCCGCCGCAGAGAATCAGGTTGGAATTGCGGCCCATGAGCTCCAGAATCAGGTGCTTGCGGGTGGGCTCTCCCAGCTCGTCGGTGCAGTCCAGGGTGATGTCCACCAGCCGCTCCATAGGCGGCTGCCGCAGACCGGCAATCCGGCCGCCGGTGAGGTGCTTGCGCAGGAGCATACAGAACATGGGCGGCTGGGCCGGATTTTCCAACGGCTCGGTTGTCAGGTGAATCCGGGGCGAATTGGGCGACGCCGACAGCAGCAGCCGTCCGCTGCCGCCGGGGCCGCGGAATTGCAGCACCACCAGGTCCCGGGCGGGCATCTGGATTTTGTCCACCCGGCTCCCGGTCAGGACGGGCGCAAGCTCCGCCGTGACGGCAGAAAGAAATACAGCGTCAAAGGGCATGGTCATCCTCCATGGTCTGTGCAAACAGTTCATTGATCCGCTCCCGGCGGCCCAGAAGGTACAGGCTCCCGAAGAGGCACTCCAGGCCCGTGGCTTTGGAGTACTGCTCATGGGTGGCGTTTTTGGGGATGCCGTGGACGTGGGCGTTGCGGCCCCGGCGGTACATCTCCAGCTCCTCCTCCGTCAGCAGGGGCAGCAGCCGGTCCATCCGGGCCGCCTGGGCCGGGGCGGACACATAGGCCACCGTGGCCCGGTGCAGATCGCCGACCCGGGCGCCGCCGTGGGCGCACAGCCAGGTGCGCACCAGCAGCTCGAACACCGCGTCGCCGCAGTGAGCCAGCCCCAGGGCGCTGATCTGATTCACCGCCCGCCGGTCCATTTTGGGTTCAAAATAGTTTTCCATAGATACTCCTATAGCACAAAGGGCCTGCCGCAAACCGTAATCTTGCATAAACACAGGCTGCACCCAAAGCCTCCCCTGAGTCAGGGGAGGTGGCCCGAAGGGCCGGAGGGGTTGTATGCAGGCAGCGAATGCCGGCAACGACCCCTCAGTCACGCTTCGCGTGACAGCTCCCCTTGCGCAGGGGAGCCTTGGTGCGGTTGTCGTTTGTGCATGTTACGCATTTTGCGACAGGTCCTTTGCGGTTCAGTCAACAATTTCCACCGTGACCTTCCGGCCGTCGCGCTGGGCGACTGCCTTGATGATGGTGCGGATTTCCTTGGCAATGCGGCCCTGGCGGCCGATGACCTTGCCCATGTCCTCAGGCGCCACCCGCAGTTCCAGCACGGTGGATTCGCCTTCGATTTCCCTGACAGTCACAGCATCGGGATTGTCGACCAGATTTTTTGCCATATACAGCAAAAGTTCCTTCATGGTCTCACTCCTTGCAAGACTTACAGCACGTTCGCCTTCTTCAGAAGCGCTTTGACCGTATCGGTGGGCTGGGCGCCGTTCTTGATCCAGGCCTGGGCCTTCTCCGCGTCAACCGTGATGGTGGCGGGGTTGGTCAGGGGATCATAGGAGCCGATTTCCTCGATGCAGCGGCCGTCGCGGGGGCTGCGGGAGTCAGCGACAACGATTCTGTAGTAAGGGTTCTTCTTTGCACCCATTCTTCTCAGTCTGATCTTTACCATAGCGGGTTCACCTCCAAAATTCTTTGATCTTCTCAATCAATCTATATCGTCGTGGGTTCCACGAAACGAACGGTTAAAATCCGGGCATTCCCGGGAAGCCGCCGCCCATGCGCTGCAGCTTCTTCATTTTTTTGGCCGCGCCGGGGCCGGAGAACTGGCGGATCATGGCGTTCATGGCGTCGAACTGCTTCAAGAGCCGGTTAATCTCCTCCACCTTCACGCCGGAGCCTGCGGCGATGCGGCGCTTGCGGCTGTGGTTCAGGCAGTTGGGATTCTCCCGCTCATAGGGCGTCATGGACAGGATAATGGCCTCCGTGCGGGACAGGGCCTTTTCGTCGATGGTGGCGTTTTTCAGGGCGCCGGCGTTGACGCCGGGCATCATGCCCAGGATGTCCTCCATGCTGCCCATGCCCTTGAGCTGGGTCAGCTGGTCGTAGTAGTCCTGGAGGGTGAATTTGTTGCTGCGGAGCTTCTGCTCCAGCTCGGCGGCCTTTTTCTGGTCGAAGGCCTGCTCGGCCTTTTCGATCAGGGTCAGCACGTCGCCCATGCCCAGGATCCGGCTGGCCATGCGGCCAGGGTGGAAGGGCTCGATCTGGTCCAGCTTCTCGCCCATGCCGATGAACTTGATGGGCTTGCCGGTTACGGCCTTGACGGACAGGGCCGCGCCGCCCCGGGCGTCGCCGTCCAGCTTGGAGAGCATGACGCCGTCGATGTCCAGCCACTCGTTGAAGGTCTGGGCGGCGTTGACCGCGTCCTGACCGGTCATGGCGTCCACCACCAGGAGAATTTCGTGGGGATTCACCGCCGCCTTGATGGCCTTCAGCTCATCCATAAGCTGCTCGTCCACATGGAGGCGGCCGGCGGTGTCCAGGAACACCATGTCGTTGCCGTGGCGGACGGCGTGGGCCACGGCGGCCTTGGCGATGTCCACGGGATTGGTCTGGCCCATCTCAAAGACGGGAATATCCAGCTTTTCGCCCACCACCTGCAGCTGTTTGATGGCGGCGGGACGGTAGATATCGCAGGCCACCAGCAGGGGCCGCTTGCCCTGTTTCTTGAACAGTCCGGCCAGCTTGGCGCCGTTGGTGGTCTTGCCGGCGCCCTGCAGGCCCACCAGCATGACGACGGTGGGCGGCTGAGACGCCAGGCGGAGCTTTTGATTTTCGCTGCCCATGAGGGCGGTCAGCTCTTCGTTGACGATCTTGACGATCATCTGGGCCGGGGTCAGGCTCTCCAGAACATCCGTACCCACCGCCCGGGCGGACACCTTGCCGATGAAGTCCTTGACCACCTTGTAGCTGACGTCGGCTTCCAGCAGAGCCAGGCGGATTTCCCGCATGGCGGCCTTGACGTCGGCCTCGGTCAGGCGGCCCTTGCCGCGGAGCTTTTTGAACGCGGCTGAAATTTTTTCCGTCAAACCCTCAAATGCCATTGGTTACTCCTTCATGTCCTCAGCGGCGATGAGAATGGTCTTGGCCAGCTCCCTGGCCTGGGGAATTGCTTCCAGGGCCCCGGCGGCCCGGCAGATGGTCTGCAGCGCCTGCTGCTGCCGCTTGGCCCGGGCCACACAGCCCAGCTTCTGCTCCAGCTCCAGCAGCGTCGCCTCCGCCCTGGCCAGGGAATCGTGGACGCCCTGGCGGGAGATGCCTGCCTCCTCGGCGATTTCGCCCAGGGACAGATCCTGGTTATAGTACAGGTCAAAGCAGGTTTTCTGCTTTTCCGTGAGAAGCTCGCCGTAATAGTCAAGCAGCAGGGTCATTTCCAAAGCGCTGTGCTTCATACGTTCCCCGCCTTTCAAGGTTTTCAGCTTGACAGCAGAATAAACTATACCATAGTGCCCCTCGCTTGTCAAGGGAAAAAACTTGACATCAGAAAAAATTCTGAAGATTGTCAGGTATTGTGAGCTGACAGGATTCCGCCCCGCATTGTCATTGCAAGGAGCGAAGCGACGCGGCAATCCGTATCTTTCCGTAGGGCAGTTTTTAAGAACCCCGTAGGGCGGGGGCTTGCCCCCGCCGGAGGGCAGTGGCGTTTTGGGAGAGAGGTTCCGGCAAATCGGACTGCCTGCACGCGGCGGCCAGAGTCTGGCCGCCCTACGGCTCCCTGCGGCAGTTTCGCATTCCTTCGTAGGTGCGGCCCGGGGATTTTCAGGTGCCTGCAAACGGGCGGCCACGCCGGGCCGCCCCTACGATATGGTCCAAAAAACAACGTAGGGCGGGGGCTCGCCCCCGCCGGAGGGCAGTGGCGGTTTGGAAGAGGGGTTCCGGCAAATCGGACTGCCTGCACGCGGCGGCCAGGGGTCTGGCCGCCCTACGGCAGTTTCGCATTCCTCCGTAGGGGCGGCCCGGGGATTTTCAGGCACCTGCACACGGGCGGCTGATAGCCGCCCCTACGCCCTTTATCAAAATCCTTTACAAATCCGCTGCACCAGGTTATAATAGTTGCGAACGCAACGAATTAGGAGGAAGCCTTATGGACACCATCCTGCAGGATATGCACGCCATCATGCGCTGCCAGGCCCAGTACCGGCAGAGCTACATGGAGCAATTCGGGCTGAAGAGCTGCCACGCCCACTATCTCATGGCCCTGTGCGCCGAGCCGGGAATCTCCCAGGAGCAGCTGACCCGGCGGATCTACGCCAACAAGAGCAACGTCGCCCGCCAGCTGGCCGTGCTGGAGGAGGCCGGTTATGTGCGCCGGGAGAGTGACGGCACGGACAAGCGGGTGCTGCGGGTTTACCCCACGCAGAAAGCCCAGGATCTGCTGCCCCCGATTCTGGAAAAACAGGCCCTCTGGGCGCGCTTTGTCACCGAAGCCCTGTCCGAAGCGGAGCTGGAGCAGGCTGCGGCCATCCTTGGCAAAATGAAGCGCCGGGCCGATACCTTTCTGGAGGCGATGGACTGATGGAACGACTGGGAAAATACCTGCGTCCTTACGCCTGGTTTATCGCTCTGACCATGGGCATCAAGCTCCTGGGCGCGGTGCTGGAGCTGCTAATTCCCTATTTCATGGAGATCATTCTGGACGACGTGGTGCCCACCGGCGACCTGCAGCCGGTGTTTCTCTACGGCGGGCTGATGCTTCTGTGCGCCGCAGGCTGTCTGACGGCCAACATTGCGGCCAACCGCATGTCGGCCGTCAGCTCCGGCAAAATCACCCTGGCTCTGCGCCGGGATCTGTTTGAGACCCTGGGACGGCTTTCCGCCAGCCAGATGGACCGGCTGACCGTATCCTCGGCGGAATCCCGGCTCACCAGCGACACCTATCACATCAACCAGCTGCTGGCCCGGATGCAGCGGCTGGGCGTGCGGGCGCCGATTTTGCTTCTGGGCGGCATGGTGATGATGCTCAGCATGGACCGGGTACTGTCTTTGGTGCTGATCGGACTGCTGCCCCTGATCGGGCTGATCGTGTACTTCGTCACGAAAAAGAGCGTGCCCCTGTACACCCGGGAGCAGGGCGTTCTGGATCACATGGTGCGGGTACTGCAGGAAAACATCACCGGTGTCCGGGTCATCAAGGCCCTGAGCAAAACCGCCTACGAAAAGGCCCGCTTTCACGATGTCAACAGCCAGCTGACCAGCCTCGACCAGCGGGCCGGAATGCTCACGGCTCTCACCAATCCCTCGGCCTCCCTGGTTCTGAACCTGGGCCTGACCCTGGTGGTGGTGGCAGGCGCCTTCCGGGTCAACGCCGGGCGCTGCCAGAGCGGCGTCATCATCGCCTTCCTGCAGTATTTTGTCATGATTCTCAACGCCATGCTGGGCGTCACGCGGATTTTTATCATCTGGTCCAAGGGAGAGGCCAGCGCCCTCCGGGTGGCGGAGGTTCTGGCCACACCCCCGGATCTGCCCGTCCTCCCGGCGCAGCCTGTGGAGACGGAAGCCCCGGCCCACATCGAGTTCCGGGATGTGACCTTCTCCTACACGGGAATCGGCGCCAACCTGGAGCATCTGAGCTTCCGGCTGGAGCACGGCGAGAGCCTGGGCATTCTGGGCGCCACCGGAGCCGGAAAATCCACGATGCTCAACCTGCTGCTGCGGTTCTATGATCCCCAGGAGGGCGCTGTGCTGATCGACGGCCGGGACGTGCGTACCTATTCCCCCGAGGCGCTCCGGGCCAAATTCGGCGTGGTGTTTCAGAACGACTTTGTCATGGGCGGCACCCTGGGAGAAAACATCCGCTTCTTCCGGCCCGTGGCGGACAGCGCCGCCGCCCAGGCCGTCCGGGACGCCCAGCTGGCGGAGTTCGCGGCGGCTCAGCCGGCGGGTCTGGACGCGCCGGTGGCCGTGCGGGGCAACAACCTCTCCGGCGGGCAGAAGCAGCGGCTGCTGATTGCCCGGGCTCTGGCGGCCCGGCCGGAAATCCTCCTGCTGGACGACGCCTCCTCCGCTCTGGACTACGGCACCGACGCCGCCCTGCGCAAGGCCCTGCACCGGGGCTACCGGGATACCACCACCATTCTGGTGGCCCAGCGGGTCAGCTCCATCCGGGGATGCACCCGGATTCTCGTCCTGTCCGACGGCAAGCCCATCGGCTATGGCTCCCACGAGGATCTGATGGCCGCCTGCGAAGAATACCGCACCATCGCGCTGTCGCAGATGGGCGAAGGAAAGGAGCCGGCATGATGGAACAGACATCCGCACCCCAAAGCGCCCGCTCCAAGCGGCAGCTCCTGCTGCGCCTGTGGCGCTATCTGGGCCGCAACCGCCTGCTGCTGGTGCTGGCCCTGCTGCTGTCGGTCTCCGGCAGTCTCCTGGCCCTCTACGGCCCCAAGCTCTCCGGCCAGGCCATCAACGCCATCGATCTGGGCAAGGGTCAGGTGGATTTTGACACGGTATTTCGCTGTGCGGCGCTCATGGCCCTGTGCTATGTGCTGTCCTCCCTGCTGGTCTACCTGCTCAACGCCGTCATGATCCGTCTGTCCAAGGGCGTCGCCAGGCAAATGCGCCACGACCTCTTCGAAAAAATGGCCGCCCTGCCTGTGGGCTTCTTTGACCGCCACCAGACCGGCAACCTCATCAGCATCGTAACCTACGACGTGGACACGGTCAACCAGTCCCTGTCGTCGGATCTGCTGCAAATTCTGCAAAGCACCATCACCGTGACGGTTTCCTTCGGCATGATGCTGTCCATCGCGCCCAAGCTGGTGCTGATTTTCGCCGTGACGGTGCCGGCCACCGTCCTCTTCACCCGCTGGCTGGCCAACCGGGTGCGGCCCCTGTTCCGCCGCCGCAGCGCCAAGCTGGGCGAGCTCAACGGCTTTGTGGAGGAGATGCTCTCCGGCCAGAAAACCATCCGTGCCTACGGCCGGGAGGAAGCGGTGCTGGAGCGGTTTGACGAGAAAAACCGGGATGCCGTGGACGCCTATACCGTCGCCGAAGCCAACGGCACCATCACCGGACCCAGTGTCACCTTTATCAACAACATTTCCCTGACTCTGGTGTGCGTTTTCGGCGCGCTGCTGTTTCTGCGGGGAGAAATCCGCCTGGGCGACCTATCCAGCTTTGTCCAGTACTCCCGCAAGTTCTCCGGGCCCATCAACGAGGTGGCCAATATCATCGCCGAGCTGCAGAGCGCCTTCGCCGCAGCCGAACGGGTGTTCAGCCTCATCGATGCAGAGCCGGAGCCTCCCGATGCCGAAGACGCCGCCGTCCTCACCGATGTGCAGGGCCGGGTGACCCTGGAGCACGTGGACTTCTCCTATGTGCCCGGGACGCCCATCCTGCAGGACTTTTCCATGACCGCGGAGCCCGGCTCCCTGACCGCCATCGTCGGCCCCACCGGCGCCGGCAAGACCACCATCATCAACCTGCTCATGCGGTTCTACGATGTGGACGGCGGCGCCGTCTGCGTGGACGGCCGGGACATCCGGACCCTGACCCGGGACTCCCTGCGGCGGGCCTACACCATGGTTCTCCAGGACACCTGGCTGTTCCACGGGACGGTGTTCGACAACATCGCCTACGGCAAGCCGGACGCCACCATGGAAGAGGTGATCCGGGCCGCCAAAGCCGCCCGGATCCACTCCTATATTTCCCGGCTGCCGGAGGGCTATCAGACGGTGCTCTCCGACAACGGCACCAGCATTTCCAAGGGGCAGAAGCAGCTGCTGACCATCGCCCGGGCCATGCTGCTGGACGCCCACATGCTGATTCTCGACGAGGCCACCTCCAATGTGGACACCCAGACGGAGCAGCAGATCCAGGCAGCCATGCGGGAGCTGATGCGGGGCAAAACTTGCTTTGTCATCGCCCACCGGCTCTCCACCATCCGCTCGGCCAATCACATTCTGGTTCTGCGGGACGGCCGGGTGGTGGAGCAGGGCACCCACGACAGCCTCATGGTCGCCAACGGCTTCTACCGCCAACTCTACCAGGCCCAGTTTGAGACAGCATAAACACAAAGGTCTGCCGTGAAATGCGCAAGATGCATAAGCGATAACCGCACCCTATGGCTCCCCTACAATAGGGGAGCTGTCAGCGAAGCTGACTGAGGGGTGTCAAACTACCGTTCCTTGCTTGCAACTGCAGGGATATTTGGCAGCTTGACACCCCTCCGCTTCGCTGGCGCTCAGCACCTCCCCTATTGTAGGGGAGGTATT
>JAEDJR010000229.1 GCA_016296235.1 Oscillospiraceae bacterium | reverse complement strand
TGATCTTCTCAATGGGCAGGTTCAGCTCGGCGGCAATTTCCTCCAGAGTGGGCTCCCGACCCAGCTCCTGCACCAGCTTGCGGTTGCAGCGGGTGGCCTTGTTGATGACCTCTACCATATGCACCGGCACCCGGATGGTACGGGCCTGGTCCGCAATGGCCCGGGTGATGGCCTGGCGGATCCACCAGGTGGCATATGTAGAGAATTTGTTTCCCTTTGTATAGTCGAACTTGTCCACGGCGCGGATCAGGCCGGTGTTGCCCTCCTGAATCAGGTCCAGAATATGCAGGCCGCGGCCGGAATACTTCTTGGCGATGGAAACCACCAGGCGCAGATTGGCCTCGGTCAGCTTGTCCTTGGCCTTTTTGTCGCCCTCTGCCACCCGTTTGGCCAGCTCAATCTCTTCCTCGGCGGACAGCAGCTTCACCTGGCCGATTTCCTTCAGGTACATGCGCACCGGGTCGTCCAGATTGTATTCGGCGGCCAGCTCCACCGGATCAACCAGAGGCTCGTCCTCGCCGTCCAGATCCAGATCCAGAGGCTGCTCCAGATCCAGATCCAGCTCCAGCTCGGAGCCGAGAATCTGAATGCCCATGGATTCAAAGGTGTCGTAAATCTGCTCAATTCTTTCTACGGAGAGATCCAGCTTCTCCAGTTCGGCGTTGAGCTCGGAGGCCTGGATGGAGCCCTCCTTCCGGGCCTTGGCGATGAGCGCCGCCACAGGGGCCTTCACGTCCTCCGATGCAGTTGTATGTTTAGAGTTTGCCATCTTGCACATCCTCATTCCAATGCAATTCGCGACTTCCGGCAAAAGAATATCCGAAAACGCAACTAACCCATTATATCTCGTTCTTTCGGTTCTGACAATAGTTATTTGCGTTTTTTTGTAAAAAATAATAGAAATTATGCAGCAGATCCGGCTCCCGGTCGAGATGTGGCTGCAAACAGTATCATCACCCGATTTTCTGTCCCGTAAACATCTCCCGGAAAAACAGGGGATTGACGCCGGCTCCCCATGCATCGTATAATAAATATACGAACATACGTTCGAACTGACAAGGAAATGCGCGAGGAATCAGACACGGAAGAAGGGAACGACATGACGGAATTTGACTATGATTGCTTGCAGAAGAAGATCATCGGCCGAAGCGCATCCCATCGGGTGGGCCGGCGGCGGGCGGTGACCCTGCCCTGCGACAGCCTCAACCCGGCGGCGATTCAGCTGCTGAACGGCCCCTGCCGGACCTACCGCCTGGGAAAACCCATGGAACTGGCGCAATTTGAAGCCATGCCGGAGGATCTGCAGCAGGCGTATCTGCGGCGGCTCCGGCAGCGGGGCGGATCGGAGGAAACGGTGGGCCGGATGCTGGGAATCAGTCCTCGGCTGCTGAAACAGCTGCTGCGGCAGCACCGGGTGCGTCTGGACCGGCCGGATCCGGAGGCCTGGGCATCGTTTTTGGACGGATGAGGAAGGAGACGTGAGCCATGGAACAACGGTTTTGCTCCGCGCGAATGGCGCTGGAAGAAATAGAGGAGATCCGAAGCCAGGTGGCCCGTCTGCGGCGGGGCGTGGAGCGGCTGCAGGCGAAATGCACCGGCACCACCCGCAGCTACGGCTACAGAACCGGCGGCGGAGACGGCCGCGGGCCGGAGGCGACCATGAGCCAGCTCTGCGACCGGCGCAGCGAGCTGGAGGCGCAGGAGCGGCAGCTGAAGGAGCAGGAGGCCAGAATCTCCGGTTGGATCGATCTGCTGCCCCGGCCCCGGTGGCGGATGGTGCTGCGGTGCCGGTATCTGGACGGCATGGAGCTGCCGGAGGTGGCCCAGGAGCTGACCAGAGCCACCGGGCGGGAGTTCTCCGTCCACCAGATCTACCGCCTGCACCGGGACGCCCTGCAGGCCGCAGAGCGGCTCTGGCCCCTCCGGTGACCCTGGCCCAGGCGGCGGGAAACCGGCTGGGCTGCCCGCACCGGGTTCTGGAGGTGCCCTGGTGGGAGGGCTGCGACGGCACCCCGGAGGCCTGCATGGTCTGCTGGAACCGGCCTGCTGCGGACAAGCCGTGAAGCACCGGGTTTTTAAAAACCGTAGGGCGGGCTGACTCCAGCCCGCCGAAGGGCACTGGTGATTCGGAGGATGGGTTCTCAAAAATCGCACTGCAGGCACGGCGGCCAAGGGTCTGGCCGCCCTACGGCCGCGTCGCTTCGCTCCTCGCTGCGCTGCGGAACAGGACTGCCTGCGCAAGGGCGGCCACATCGGGCCGCCCCTACGGGGCCGGGTTCATAGAAACCGTAGGGCGGGCTGACCCCAGCCCGCCGGAGGGCACCGGTGATTCGGAAGATGGGCTCTCATATCGCACTGCAGGCGCGGCGGCCAAGGGTCTGGCCGCCCTACGGCCGCGTCGCTTCGCTCCTCGCTGCGC
>JAEDJR010000228.1 GCA_016296235.1 Oscillospiraceae bacterium | reverse complement strand
AAGCAGCGGATGGCGAAGTCCAGATCCTCTTTGGTGTGGCCTGCGGAAATCTGGGTGCGGATGCGATCCTTGCCCTTGGGCACCACGGGGTAGCAGAATGCCACCACATAGACGCCCTTGTCCAGCATCCGCCGGGCAAACTCGTGGGCTACCTTGGGATCATAGAGCATCACCGGCACAATGGGGTGCTCGCCGGGCAGCAGGTCGAAGCCCAGCTTCTCCATGCCGGCCCGGAAATACCGGGCGTTCTCATGGACCTTGTCCCGCAGGGCGGTGGATTCCTCCAGCAGATCCAGGGTGCGCAGGGTGGCGGCGCAGATGGCAGGAGCCACGGTGTTGGAGAACAGATAGGGGCGGCTGCGCTGGCGCAGCAGATCCACAATGGGCTGGCGGGCAGCGGTATAGCCGCCGGAAGCGCCGCCCAGGGCCTTGCCGAAGGTGCCGGTGATGATATCCACCCGGCCCATGACGCCGCAGTATTCGGCGGTGCCCCGGCCGTGCTCGCCCATAAAGCCCACGGCATGGCTGTCGTCCACCATGGTCAGGGCGTCAAACTCGTCGGCCAGGTCGCAGATGGATTTCAGGTCGGCAATGTAGCCGTCCATGGAGAACACGCCGTCGGTGGCGATGAGGATCTTTTTGCAGCCGGAAGCCCGGGCGTCCTCCAGGCAGCGACGCAGATCGGCCATGTCGTTGTTCTTGTAGCGGTAGCGCTTGGCCTTGCACAGCCGCACGCCGTCGATAATGGAGGCGTGGTTCAGCTCGTCGGAAATCACCGCGTCCTCGGGGCCCAGCAGGGTCTCGAAGAGACCGCCGTTGGCGTCGAAGCAGGAGGAATAGAGGATGGCGTCGTCGGTACCCACAAACCGGGCCAGGCGGCCTTCCAGCTCCTTGTGAATCTCCTGGGTGCCGCAGATAAAGCGCACGGAGCTGAGACCAAAGCCCCAACGGTCATAGCTGGCCTTGGCTGCCTCCATCAGCTCCGGCCGTGCCGAGAGCCCCAGATAGTTGTTGGCGCACAGGTTGACCACGCCGTCCGCCTGGGTGGTGTCGATGCGGGAGCGCTGGGGGGTGGTGATGATCCGCTCCTCCCGCCAGGTACCGGCCTGACGGATGGCCTCCAGCTCCTGTTCAAATGCCTGCAATGCGGTTTTCATATGCTGCGCCTCCTTATTTCTGCGTCCAGTCCAGCACAACCTTGCCGGATCTGCCGCTGTTCATGGCTTCAAAGCCCTTTTCAAACTCGGTATAGTGGAAACGATGGGTAATCACCGGCGTCACATCCAGGCCGCCCTGCACCATGTAGCTCATCTGGTGCCAGTTGTCCATTCTCCGGCCGTAAATGCCCTGGAGCGTCAGGCCCTTGGTGATGATGGTGTTCATATCCAGGCCCACAGGCTTGTTGCTGATTCCCAGCAGGGCGATTTTGCCGCCGTTGCGCATGGCGCCGATCATCTGCTGCAGAGCAGCGCCGTTGCCGGACATCTCCAGGCCCACGTCAAAGCCCTCGGTCAGGCCCTGCTTGTGCATGATCTGCACCAGATCCTCCGTCAACGTATTGACGGCAGCGTCCACGCCCATCTTCCGGGCCAGCTCCAGACGGTAGTCGTTGATATCGGTGATGATGACACGCCGTGCGCCGGCATATTTGCAGATACCGGCGGCGATGATGCCGATGGGGCCGGCGCCGGTAATCAGAACGTCCTCACCAATCAGAGGGAACATCAGAGCCGTGTGGGTGGCGTTGCCGAAGGCGTCGAAAAAGGCCACCACATCCTCGTCCAGACTCTCATCGATCAGGATGACATTGCTCTCCGGGATGCAGACATATTCCGCAAAAGCGCCGTCCCGGTCCACGCCCACGCCAATGGTGTCCTTGCACCACTGAATATCGCCGTTGTGGCAGTTGCGGCAGCGCTTGCAGGTGATATGGCCTTCACCGGACACCCGCTGGCCCACGGTCAGACCTGAGACGCCGGCGCCCAGAGCCGCGATTTCGCCCACATATTCGTGGCCGATGGTCATGGGCGGCTTGATGTGCAGCTGTGCCCAGGGATCCCAGTTGTAGATGTGGACATCGGTGCCGCAGATGGCGGTCTTATGGATTTTAATCAGGACTTCTCCGGGACCTGGTTCCGGAACCGGCACTTTCCGAAGCTCCAGCCCCGGTCCGGCAACCGGCTTTACAATGGCGTCCATCATCTGTTTCATAGACATCCTCCTCCGATTGGTTTTCAGGCGAATACGTTTCGCTTCGAAATGTGTTTCTCTCAAGGACAATCATAGCTCTTTCCGGGTGCTTTGTCAACAGAAACCTCGCGGAGATTCTGCCGTCAGGAAGGTTTTTTCTGTTCAAAAAGGGCCTGCCGCAAAATAGCAATTTTGCACAAACACAGGCTGCACCGAAAGCCTCCCCTGTGCA
>JAEDJR010000227.1 GCA_016296235.1 Oscillospiraceae bacterium | reverse complement strand
CGCCGTTATAAATCCGAACTACGCTTTCATTCCCATCGATGGTATAGCTTACATCATATTGTACAGCGAAAGCCACTGCATTTCAACAAAAAGATAGAGCGCCGTCTGGCGCTCTATCAAAACTTAGATAACTGATTTTCGGGAATAATCCGTCAAATCGCTGCCCAGCCTTCTGTAAAGCTCCGGGCCAGAGATTTCCAGATTTTTCAGGGCCGACAGCTCCGACGCTGTAATGCCAACCAGTTCAATGAAGCTGACCCGGCCGTTGGGCGTGTCCAGTTCCCGGGCCTTTGCGTCCGGCACCAGGAGAAAACCCGGGGCCATAGGGGTACTTGCCGTGGACTCGATGTACCTATAGCAGCGGGGAGCCTTGCCGGAGTCCAGTGCTTCCAGCATCAGGTCACGGAGCAGGGCTGCGGTTTTCTCGGCTTCCTCCCACCAGTGGTCACCTTTCTTCAGCCGCAGGGTAAGCTCCAGACCCAAACCGCTGATGTCAGAATCATTGCTTTTCTTTTCAAACAATTCCGACAGGCCCAGGGTCACGAAATGGACCGTATTGTCATCGTGAAAGAAGCAGACAAAACTGCGGTCAGGCCGTCCGGAGGATAGCCGTTCCCCCTCCTGCTCCGGGAACGGGTATAACCGGGTGAATTCCCCCATAATGGCGTCCCAGCCGGAAAAGCTGCCCACATTGAGGGCCGGCAGCCATCCCGTATCCAACTCGCCCCAAGGCGGGTCTGCCAGCACCTCCTCAAGGCTGGGGACACGCTGGAAGGGGTCATCCCGGTTCAGCCAGCTTTTCAGCCGCTCTGCCAGGGTGGGCTTCCGTTCCGGCGTCGGCGTCCCGCCATGGGCCACATACCAGGCCCGAAAATGCATCTGAGCAGTGGGGTCGTTCATCACTGGGGTATAGCTGAACTGGGACTGATAGCTTCTGAGCCTTGTATCAAAGGTGAAGTAAAGTTCTGTAGGGAGATCTTCGTCGGCTTCCCGATGCTCCATAAAGCTGGAACGGAATTGATCGATTGCCTCATCAAAGGCGCTGCAAAAGAGATCAACATCATGCAAACTGAGGAAATTCCTACAATAATCTCCCAGTGTAAATGTAGAACCATCCGCGGCGAAAAAAGCGTCAAAATGGCTGTAATTGCTGTCAAAGCAGCAGTAGGTGTAGGCCCTGTCAAAATGAGTTCCAATATAGTCATCCAGCAAGGTTTGCACGCGGCAAATCAGCGTGAAGAATGACGCATCCAAGCCGGCACTCATACGGGCTTCCATACAAACCCCTCCTAAAATCACCGATTATAAATCCGAACTACGCTTTTATTTCCATCGATGGAATAGCTCACATCGTAATAATCCGGGACAGTGGACGCGCCGGTGTACTCCATGTTGATCGCAACAGGAACCGTCTTTCCCGCCGCCAGGGCCGGCGTCCACGCCTGTTTTGTGCAATCTGCTTTTTTACTTCGCCAACGCTGCGGCGGTGCGGGCGGCGACGCGGGCGTTGTTCAGCACCAGCTGGATGTTGCTCTCCAGGCTGTCCCCGCCGGTCAGCTCCACCACCCGGGCCAGCAGGAAGGGGGTGGTCTCCTTGCCGTGGACGCCCTGCTCCTTGCACTCCCGCAGGGCCTGCTCGATGGCCGCGTCGATCACGTCCTTGGGCATGGCGTATTCCTCGGGGATGGGGTTGGTGACCAGCATGCCGCCCTTATAGCCCAGATCACGCTGGGCGGCGAACAGGGCGGCCAGCTCCTCCGGGCTGTCCACCCGGTAGTCCACGCCGAAGCCGCTCTTGCGGGTGTAGAAGGCGGGCAGCTCCTCCGTGCCGTAGCCGATCACCGGCACGCCCTTGGTCTCCAGATACTCCAGGGTCAGCCCCAGGTCCAGGATGGACTTGGCCCCGGCGCAGACCACCATCACAGGGGTCTGGGCCAGCTCCTCCAGGTCGGCGGAGATGTCCATGGTGGTCTCGGCCCCCCGGTGCACGCCGCCGATGCCGCCGGTGGCAAAGACCTGGATGCCTGCCATGTGGGCGATGATCATGGTGGTGGTGACGGTGGTGGCGCCGTCGGCCCCACGGGCCACCAGCGCGGGCAGATCCCGGCGGCTGGCCTTGGCCACGCCCCGGCCGGTCTTGCCCAGATATTCAATTTCCTCCTTGCTGAGACCGGCCTTCAGCCGCCCGCCGATGACGGCGATGGTGGCGGGCACGGCGCCGTTGTCCCGCAGGGTCTGCTCCACCAGCAGCGCGGTCTCCACGTTCTTGGGGTAGGGCATGCCGTGGGAGATGATGGTGCTCTCCAGGGCCACAACGGGCTTGCCGGCCTCCAGGGCGGCCTTCACTTCGGGGGAAATATCCAGATACTTGTTCATGGTTTTACTCCTTGTGTTCTTAAAGATTATGTCATAACGAAGCCGGAGCAGC
>JAEDJR010000226.1 GCA_016296235.1 Oscillospiraceae bacterium | reverse complement strand
GTCAAGCTGCCATTCTTCACAAGCAATTACTATGATATTGGGTAGTTTGACACCCCTCTGGCCCTTCGGGCCACCTCCCCTATTGTAGGGGAGGCATTTTGGTGCGGCGCAGTATTGCCGGCCTTTCATCCAATAAACCATCAATAAAAGGAGCTTCCTATGCAGGATACCATTTCCATCCGCGGTGCGAGAGAAAACAATCTGAAAAACATCAGCCTGGAGCTGCCCCGGGACAAACTGGTGGTGCTGACGGGCCTGTCCGGCTCCGGCAAGTCCTCCCTGGCCTTTGACACCATCTATGCCGAGGGCCAGCGGCGGTATGTGGAGTCCCTGAGCTCCTACGCCCGGATGTTCCTGGGCCAGATGGACAAGCCCGACGTGGACCAGATCGACGGCCTCTCTCCCGCCATCTCCATCGACCAGAAAACCACCTCCAAAAACCCCCGCTCCACCGTGGGAACCGTGACGGAGATCTACGACTATCTCCGGCTGCTGTGGGCCAGGGTGGGCACGCCCCACTGCCCCAAGTGCGGCCGGGAGATCAAACGCCAGACCGTGGACCAGATTGTGGATCAGATTCTCACCCTGCCCGAGGGCACCCGGTTCCAGCTGCTGGCGCCGGTGATCCGGGGCAAAAAGGGCGAGCACCAGAAGGTCTTTGAGGACGCCCGGAAGGGCGGCTTTGCCCGGGTGCGGGTGGACGGTGCGGTCTATGATCTGACGGAAGAAATCGCCCTGGAGAAGAACAAAAAGCACCACATTGAAATCGTGGTGGACCGGCTGGTCATGCGGGGCGACCTGGCCAAGCGGCTCACCGACTCCATTGAGACGGCCTGCCATCTGTCCGGCGGTCTGGTGCTGCTGCATCAGGTGGCGGACGATTCCGTGACCCTGTTCTCCCAGAACTACGCCTGCGACGACTGCGGCGTGTCCATGCCGGAGCTGTCTCCCCGGATGTTCTCCTTCAACAATCCCTACGGCGCCTGCCCTGTGTGCACGGGCCTGGGCGTCCAGCTGGTGGCCGACGCCGACCTCATCATCCCCGATCCCTCCAAAAGCCTGGCCCAGGGCGCCATTCAGCTCAGCGGCTGGAGCAATCCCAAAAGCGACACCATCTCCCGGATGTACTACGACGCCCTGTCCCAGAAATACGGCTTCTCCCTGGACACGCCCTGGCGGGAGCTGCCGGAGCAGGCCCGGGACGTGATTTTGAACGGCACCGGCGGGGAAAAGCTGGAGCTGCACTACGACCGGGGCACCAGCCGGGGCGTTCTGACCCAGCCCTTTGAGGGCATCCTGCCCAATGTGTCCCGGCGGTATCAGGAGACCCAGTCGGAATGGAGCAAAAAGGAGCTGGAGGAGTGCATGTCCTCCAAGCCCTGCCCCCACTGCCACGGCCAGCGGCTCAGCGATGTCAGCCGGGCCGTCACCGTGGGCGGACTGTCCATCTGGCAGTTCTGCGAGCTGAATGTGACCCAGGCCCTGGACTTCCTGAACGGCCTGCGTCTGGACAGCACCCAGGCCAAAATCGCCGACCAGGTGCTCAAGGAGATCCGGGCCCGCCTGGGCTTCCTGCAGAGCGTGGGCCTGCCCTACCTGACCCTGAGCCGGGCGGCCGCCACCCTGTCCGGCGGCGAAGCCCAGCGCATCCGCCTGGCCACCCAGATCGGCTCCAGCCTCATGGGCGTATTGTATATTCTGGACGAACCCTCCATCGGCCTGCACCAGCGGGACAACGACAAGCTTATCGCCACCCTCAAGCGCCTGCGGGATCTGGGCAACACCCTGCTGGTGGTGGAGCACGACGAGGACACCATGCGGGCCGCCGACTACATCGTGGACGTAGGCCCCGGGGCCGGCGTTCACGGCGGCGAGATCGTGGCGGCAGGCTCCCTGGAGGACATCATGGCCTGCCCCCGGAGCATCACGGGCCAGTATCTGTCCGGCGTCAAAAAGATCCCTGTTCCTGCCAGCCGCCGGCCGGGCAACGGAAAAACCATCACCATCCGGGGCGCCCGGGAGAACAATCTGCAGGGAATCGATGTGGAGATCCCCCTGGGAACCCTCACCTGCGTCACCGGCGTGTCCGGCTCCGGCAAGTCCTCCCTGGTCAACGAGATTCTCTATAAGACCCTGGCCAACCAGCTGAACCACGCCCGGCTCCACCCGGGCCGCTGCAGCGGAATCGAGGGTCTGGAGCACCTGGACAAGGTGGTGGGCATCGACCAGAGCCCCATCGGCCGGACGCCGCGCTCCAATCCCGCCACCTACACGGGCCTGTTCAACGACATCCGGGATCTGTTCGCCTCCACGGCGGAGGCCAAGGCCCGGGGCTACGGCCCGGGGCGGTTCTCCTTCAACATCAAGGGCGGCCGCTGCGAGGCCTGCTCCGGCGACGGCCTGGTGAAGATCGAGATGCACTTCCTGCCGG
>JAEDJR010000225.1 GCA_016296235.1 Oscillospiraceae bacterium | reverse complement strand
GAGCAGTTCCACCTGGCCGGCACCTTCGCCCCCATCTGCTCCTTTGAAATGCTGGAGGCCTGCGTGGCCACGGCCCGGGAGATGGGCGCGCCCTTCCATGTGGGCAACCTGCTGTCCTCCGACCGGTTCTACGGCGACGAGGGCTGCGTCCCCGAAGGCATGCGGGCCAATGACGGCTGGCGGAAAATGGGCGTCATGGCCATCGAGATGGAGGCGGCCGCCCTGTATATGAACGCCGCCCGCTATGGCAAGAACGCCCTGGCCATCTGCACCATCTCCGACCACATCCTCACCGGCGAGTGCACCACCGCCGAGGAGCGGCAGAACTCCTTCACCCAGATGATGGAACTGGCCCTGGAGACGGCGAGAAAGCTGGAAAAGTAAGGGAGCGGATTTCATGAAACGTATTTTTCTGATTGTCCTGGATTCCCTGGGCATCGGCGCGGAGCCGGATGCGGCGGACTTCGGCGATGTGGGGGCCCATACCCTGAAATCCGTGTCCACGGGCAAGGGCTTCTGCGTAGACAACCTGCGCCGGGCGGGCCTGGGCAACATCGACGGCCAGGACTTCCTGGGCGCGGTGGAGCATCCCACCGCCGCTGTGGCCCGGCTCCAGGAGCGTTCCCGGGGCAAGGACACCACCATCGGCCACTGGGAGCTGGCCGGCGTCATTTCCAGCAAGCCCATGCCCACCTATCCCAACGGTTTCCCCCGGGAGGTGCTGGACGCCTTCACCGAGGCCACGGGCCGGGGCGTGCTGTGCAACAAGCCCTATTCCGGCACGGAGGTCATCAAGGACTACGGCGAGGAGCACCTGAAAACCGGGAAGCTCATCGTCTATACCTCCGCGGATTCTGTGTTCCAGATCGCGGCCCATGAGTCCCTGGTGCCGCCGGAGCAGCTGTACGAATACTGCCGGGCCGCCCGGGCCGTCCTTCAGGGCGAGCACGGCGTGGGCCGGGTTATCGCCCGCCCCTTCGAGGGAGAGTGGCCCTTCAAACGCACCACCAACCGCCACGATTTCTCCCTGATACCGCCCCGGACCATGCTCAACGCCATTTCCGAATCCGGGCAGCAGGTCATCAGCGTGGGGAAAATCAACGACATCTTTGCCGCCTCCGGCGTGACGGAATCCAATCCCACCCGGGGCAACACCGACGGCCTGAACAAGACCATGGCCCTGGCGGAGCGGGACTTCACCGGCCTGTGCTTTGTGAACCTGGTGGACTTTGATATGCTCTACGGCCACCGGCAGGATCCCGACGGCTATGCCGCAGCCCTGGCGGAGTTTGACCGCTGGCTGCCGGACTTTATGGAAAAAATGGGCCCCGACGATCTGGTCATGATCACCGCCGACCACGGCTGCGACCCCTGCGACCAATCTACGGATCACACCCGGGAGTATGTGCCGCTGCTGGTGCTGGGCCGGCAGGTGCAGCCTGTGAATCTGGGCACCCGTTCCACCTTTGCCGACGTGGCCGCCACGGTTGCGGAGCTGCTGGGCGTGGAATATGAGACGGAGGGCGCCAGCTTCGCCAAGGAGATTTTGCAGACCCGTTGAAAGGAGGCGGTTTCATGACGCCAGAAGCGCTTCTCGATCTCGCCAAAGAGGCCATGATGAGAGCCTATGCGCCCTATTCCGGCTTTTTTGTCGGCGCGGCGCTGCTGACCAGGTCCGGAAAGGTCTATCAGGGCTGCAACATTGAAAACGCCGCCCATACGCCCACCTGCTGCGCCGAGCGCACGGCCTTTTTCAAGGCTGTCAGCGAGGGAGAGCGGGAGTTTGCCGCCATTGCCGTGGTGGGCGGCAAGGCGGGGCACATCACCGGCCTGTTTCCGCCCTGCGGCGTCTGCCGCCAGGTGATGCAGGAGTTCTGCGGACCGGATTTTCTTATTTACTTGGGAAAAGAAAACAACCAGTTCATGACGGTCACCCTGAAAGATCTTCTGCCTTTTGGATTCTCCGGCAGCGAGCATATGAATTAAAATTGTTGATTATCACCAAATTGTGCTTTTTCTCTTGATTTTTTCAAGAAAATGTGCCACAATGAGCTATACGCTTTGTGAGTGATACTTCGCTTCGCAGAGGGTATGACGGCCCCGAGAGGCCAAACATGAAATAAATATGGAGGAAATCAAAATGAAAAAAATCATCGCTTTGCTTCTGGCTCTGGTGATGGTGTTCGCTCTGGTTGCCTGCGGCAGCAAGACCGAGCCCGAAAAGACCCCCGAGCCCGCTCCCGCCGAAGAGCCCGCTCCCGCTGAAGAGCCCGCTCCCGCCGAAGAGCCCGCTCCTGCCGAGGAGCCCGCTCCCGCCGAAGAGCCTGCTGACAATGCTCCCGCCAAGGTCGCTCTGATCACCGACGTGGGCACCATCGACGACGAGTCCTTCAACCAGGCTACCTGGCAGGGCGTCGAAGAGTACTGCAAGGCCAA
>JAEDJR010000224.1 GCA_016296235.1 Oscillospiraceae bacterium | reverse complement strand
CGTAAGCGCCGATGTCCTTCTTGACCTCATAGACGAACTTGTCCAGAGCCAGCTGCGCGCGGTCGTTGCCTTCCTCGGCGGCCTTGTCCAGGTCACGGAAGTCGGAGGACACGCCGGAGATACCCAGCACGCCGGACTTCTTGTTGAGGATGTTCAGCATGGTCTTGATGTCGTAGTTGTACCGGCCCATCAGGTACTCCAGGATGGTGGCGTCGATGTCGCCGGAGCGGGTGCCCATGGGGACGCCGGCCAGAGGGCCAAGGCCCATGGTGGTGTCCACGACCTTGCCGTCCACGCAGGCGGACAGGGAGGAGCCGTTGCCCAGGTGGCAGCAGATGATCTTGCTGTGCTCCGGGTTGCCCAGCATATCGATGGCGCGGGCGGAGACATAGCGGTGGGACGTGCCGTGGAAGCCGTAGCGGCGGACGTCATCGTTCTCATAGTATTCGTAGGGGATGGCGTAGATATAGGCCTTGGGAGGCATGGTCATGTGGAAAGCGGTGTCGAACACGGCGACCTGGGGCTTGTTGGGCATGACGGCCTGGCAGGCGCGGATACCCATGAGGTTGGCGGGGTTGTGCAGGGGGCCCAGGGGGATGCACTTCTCGATGGCGGCGATGCAGGCGTCGTCGATGAGGCAGGACTCGGTGAAGGCCATGCCGCCGTGCAGGACGCGGTGACCGACGGCGTCGATTTCATCGGTGGACTTGATAACGCCGTTGACGTCGTCCACCAGGATGTTCAGAACGGCCTGAATGGCCTCGGAATGGGTGGGCATGGGGATATCCAGCACAACTTTATCGCGGCCGGGGACGCTGTGGTTCAGCCGTCCGTCGATGCCGATCCGCTCGCACAGGCCCTTGGCGGACACGTCGCCGGTGTCGGGGTTCATCAGCTGATACTTCAGAGAAGAACTGCCCGCGTTGATAACCAATACATTCATGTTTTCCATCTCCTGTAATTCGTTGTTTCAAATGGGTGCAATCTGTGGTACTATAGCAGTACATACTTTTGATATTTTACTATAGATTACCAAAAGAGACAAGAGGTAATTCGGATTTTTTCCCCGCAGGAGGCAAAATTTCCATGAAAACGGCCGGAATCATCTGTGAATACAATCCCTTCCACCTGGGCCACCGGCGGCAGCTGGAGCTGGTGCGGCAAACCCTGGGGGAGGACACCGCCATTGTCTGCGTCATGAGCGGGAACTACGTCCAGCGGGGCGAACCGGCCCGATGGGACAAGTTCACCCGGGCCAGAGCGGCCGTGGCCTGCGGGGCGGACGTGGTGCTGGAGCTGCCGGTGACCTGCGTGCTGCGGTCCGCGGAGGGCTTTGCCCGGGGGGGCGTGGAGATTCTGAGCCGGTTCGGCGCGGAGGTTTTGTCCTTCGGTGCGGAGTGCGGCGACGGAGCGCTGCTTATGGAACTGGCTCGGCGGACGGAAACGGCGGAATTTGCGGAGAAGCTCCGGGAGGCGCTGAAACGCGGCCTGTCCTATGCGGCAGCACTGGAGGCGGCCATGGGGCCGGGAAGCGAGATCCTGTCCCAGCCCAACAACATCCTGGGCCTGGAATACTGCCGGGCCATCCTGTCTCTGGACAGCGCCATGGAACCTCTGGCAATCCGGCGCACCGGGGACTACCACGCAGCCGAGGCCGATCCCGGAGCGCCTTCGGCCACCGCCGTACGGGCTCTGTACCCCGACGGCCCCTGGCAGCAGTATGTGCCGCCGGAGGCGGCCCGGGTGCTGCAGGACGCACCCTGGTATGATCTGGCCTTTGGAGAGCGGGCGGTTCTGGCTCGCCTGCGGGCCATGAGCGACGGGGAATGGGAGCAGTGTGCCCACGGCTCCGAGGGCCTGTGGAGCAAGGCCATGAAAGCCGTCCGCAGCCGGCCGGACCTGGAATCCATCCTGCAGACGGTCAAATCCAAGCGCTATCCCCGAACCCGCCTGCAGCGGCTGCTGCTGTGCGCCTATCTGGGGATTTCGCAGATCGATCTGGAGCGGCCCGTTCCCTATGTGCGCATTCTGGCCGTGATCCAGCGGGGGCGACCGCTGCTGCGGCGGGCAAAGGATCTGGGCGCGCTGCCCCTGGTCAACCCCGGCCAGACGCCCCCGGACCGGGATTATTATGCCCTGGAGCGCCGGGCTGCCGACCTCTTTACCCTGTTTGCGGCCCCCGGCTGTCCCACGCCGGCCGCTCAGGAACAGTCTGCCCGGCTCTTCTGAAATTTTTCGCTTTTTAGAAAAATAAGGCTTGCATTTTTTGAAAGCCTGTGGTACTATATTTGAGCGCAATAAAGCGTTATGCGCCGGTAGCTCAGTTGGATAGAGTGACTGGCTACGAACCAGTAGGTCGGGGGTTCGAGTCCCTTCCGGCGTACCACAAAAAATCCTGTCGAAGTTCGACAGGATTTTTTGTTTCTATGGAATGTGA
>JAEDJR010000043.1 GCA_016296235.1 Oscillospiraceae bacterium | reverse complement strand
GACCCACGGCGTTTTCCAGCCGGTCGCCCCGCAGAGAATTGGAGCACACCAGCTCGGCAAAGTCCGCCGAATGGTGGGCCGGGGACATTTTCTTTGGCTTCATCTCATAGATCGTGACCGGGATGCCCCGTTGGGCAAGCTGCCAGGCCGCCTCGCAGCCCGCCAGCCCCGCGCCGATGACTTTGACTGGGTTCATACGTTACCTCTTTGCAGACGCTTTGCAGAACACGGCAGCCGCGCCCTACTCGGTCTTTTCCTTTTTCCTGGCCGCCGGCTTTTTTGTGGCGGCTGTCTTTTTCTTTGCAGCCGGTTTCTTGGCCGGCGCTTTCTTGGGCTCGGCCTCGGCTTCCGCGTCGGCGGCTTCCACAGAGGCGGCGGGCTTTTTGCGGTAGCCCCGCTTATCCTCCGGCAGGAAGTTGGGACAGTTTTCGTTGATGCAGAAGGGCTTCATGGCGCCCCGGCCGGACTTTTTGAACATGGTCTGGCCGCAGGAGGGGCAGTCGTTCTCCGTGGGCACATCCCAGGACATGAACCCGCACTCCATACCCCGCTCGCAGCTGTAGTAGGCGAAGCCCCGCTTGGATTTGCGCTTCAGCAGGCCCGCGCCGCACTTGGGGCAGCGGCCCGGCATATGCTCCACGATGGGCTTGGTATTCTTGCACTCCGGGAACCCCGGGCAGGCCAGGAACCGGCCGAAGCGGCCGTTTTTGATGACCATGTTCCGGCCGCAGACCTCGCAGATCTCGTCGGTGACCTCGTCCGGCACCTTCAGGCGGGTGTCCTTCAGGGCCTCCTCGGCCTCGGTCATGTCCTTCTCAAAGCCCGTATAGAAGTCCGCCAGCACATGCTTCCAGGGGATTTTCCCCTCCTCCACTTGGTCCAGCTGCTGCTCCATATGGGCCGTGAAGGCCACGTCGATGATATCCTGGAACCGTTCCTTCATCAGGCCCGTGACCACCTCGCCCAGGGGCGTGGGCCAGAGGCGCTTATCCTTCTTGATGACATAGTCCCGATCCTGAATGGTGGAAATGATGCTGGCATAGGTGGAGGGACGGCCCACGCCTTTTTCCTCCATGGCCCGCACCAAGGTAGCCTCCGTATAGCGGGCAGGCGGCTGGGTGAAATGCTGCTCCGGCTGGGTGGCGATGCGGGTCAGGGGCTCGCCCTCGGTCAGATCCGGCAGGGGCGACTGCAGCTCCTCCTGCTCATCGTCCCGGCCCTCCTCATACAGGGCCGTAAAACCGGCAAATTTCAGGCTCTGATGGTTGGCCCGGAAGATATTCTCCCCGCAGGCCGCCTCGATGGCCACGTTGTCATAGAGGGCACAGGCCATCTGAGAGGCGGTGAACCGGTCCCAGATCAGCTTGTACAGCCGGAACTGATCCTTATTCAGGTCGGCCCGCACCCGCTCCGGATCCAGCTGGATGTTGCTGGGCCGGATGGCTTCGTGGGCGTCCTGGGCCGCGCTTTTGGTCTTATAGCGGTGGGGCTCTCCGTAATAGAAGTCCTTTCCCCAGCGGTCCAGGATATAGTCCCGGGCAGCAGCCAGGGCTTCCTCAGAGATTCTCTGGGAATCCGTACGCATATAGGTGATGAGACCCACAGCACCCACGCCGGTGATCTCCACGCCCTCATAGAGCTGCTGGGCCAGGGCCATGGTGCGCTTGGGCGTCATGCCCAGCTTCCGGGAGGCCTCCTGCTGGAGGGTGGAGGTGATGAAGGGCGGGGCCGGAGAACGCTTTTTCTCCGTCCGCTTGACGCTCTTGACCTGGAAGGGCTTGCCCTCCAGGGATTGCAGCACGGTCTGTACCGCTTCTTTGCTGCCCAGTTCCCGCTTTTTGGGATCTCCGTAGAACCGGGCCGTGAAGCTGCCGGGCTTTTCCACCCGATTCAGGGTCACGTCGATGGTCCAGTACTCCTGAGGCTGGAACGCCCGGATTTCCTCCTCCCGGTCCACCACCAGACGGGTGGCCACGGACTGAACGCGGCCCGCGCTGAGGCCACGGCGCACCTTCTTCCAAAGCAGGGGGGACAGCTCATAGCCCACGATCCGGTCGAGAATCCGCCGGGCCTGCTGGGCGTCCACCAGGTCCTGGTCGATGGGCCGCGGTTCCCGGATGGCCTTGGTCACCACGCCCTTTGTAATTTCATTGAAGGTCACCCGGTTGACTTCCTGATCCGGAATGCCCAGCAGGGCCTGCAGATGCCAGGAAATGGCCTCGCCCTCCCGGTCCGGGTCAGTTGCCAGAAATATTTTATCGCTGTTCTTTGCGCTCTTTTTCAGATCGTTGATAATGTCTTCTTTGCCCTTGACAGGCTGGTAAACAGGGGTAAAATCGTGCTCGATGTCCACACCCATGGTGCTCTTGGGCAGGTCCCGCAGGTGGCCCATGCAGGCCTTGACCTGATAGTCGCTGCCCAGATATTTGCCGATCGTCTTGGCCTTGGAGGGCGACTCGACGATGACCAGGTTGGTTTTTGCCTTCGGCATGTTTTGCTACTGCTCCTTCGAACTCATTTTTCCGCCAGCTCGTACATTCTGGCGGAGGGTCGCCGGACAATTCCCTTGACCTCCAGCAGCGTCAGCGACGCCAGAGCACGGCCCGCAGACATCTGCGCCCGCTCCACGATCGCGTCGATATGCATGGGGCCGTCCCGCAGCAGGCCGGCCAGGCACTGCTCGTCGCGGCTCAGAGATTCCAGCTTCTCATTTAAGTCAATATAAGCCTTGGGTTTCGGCTTGTCAATGTCTTTTTTAGGGAGAATCTCCCGGGAAGGCTCCGGATCCGGCACATAGTCGCCGCCCCGGAAGCTGCCGCAGTTCTGCCGGCGCAGGGTTTCGGGGTATTGGGCCGCGTATTCCTGCAGCAGATCCCAGGCGTCCCGCACCGGAATTGCACCGTCCCGCAGCAGCCGCAGGTTGCCGCTGCCGCTCTCCACATCCACGTTGGCCGGCAGGGTAAAGACGTCCCTGCCCTGCTCCAAAGCACGGTTCGCCGTGATGAGCGCGCCGCTCTTTTCCGGCGCCTCCACCACCAGCACCCCCAGGCTCAGGCCGCTGAGAATGCGGTTTCGCACTGGGAAATTCCCCGCGCGGGGTTCCGTGCCCGGCGGATACTCGCTGATCAGGCAGCCGTTTTGCTCCACATCCCGGAACAGGTTCCGGTTCTGCGCGGGATAGACCACATCCACACCACTGCCCAAAACAACCGCCACCGGCCCGCCGCCGGTCAGCGCGCCCTTGATGGCCTCCGTATCGATTCCCTTGGCGCCGCCGGTGACCACAGTACAGCCGCACCGGGCCAGGCCGTAGCCCATACGCCGGGCCTGGGTCATGCCATAGACCGAAGCCCGCCGGGTACCAACTACCGCTACCACAGGCCCGCTGAGATCCGGCAGGGTTCCCCGGTAATACAGCACCAGAGGCGGATCATCCGTGGCCTTCAGCCGCTGGGGATAAGCGGCGTCCTGCAAGGTCAAAATGGAGACGCCGGTTTCATAGCATTGGCGCAGGATCCGCTCCGGCTTCGACAGATCCTTGTCCAGCAGAGGCGCCGCATTCTGCAGCCCCTCAATGGACGCATATTCCTCGGCTCCGGCAAAATATGCCGCCTCTGCCGTCGGAAAATGCTTGGCCACCAGCCAGGCGCTCCGGGCGCCCAGGCCCTTCCGTGTGGTCAGCCACAGCCAGTATTTCAGCATGGGCGCACCTCCTTGCGATCAGAATGACCGCCGCATCTCCCACATGACCAGCGCCGCGGCAACCGCCGCGTTCAGGGACTCACAGCGGGGATTCATGGGAATAATCAGCTCCCGGTCGGCGCTGTGCAGGAAGAATTCCCCCACGCCCCGGCCTTCACTGCCGATGACCAGCGCCGCCCGGGCCAGACCGGCGCTGCGGATATCCTCCGCCCGGGGGGACAGGGCCGTGACATACAGGGGAATTCCCTTTTGCCGGCAGAGAGATACCACGTCCGCCTGCTCCGCCCATTGGGGCGCGGAGCGGAACACCGCGCCCATGGCCGCCCGGACGGTTTTGGGGTTATACGCGTCGGCGCAGCCGGGCGTCAGCACCACGGGAATTTCCAGGGCGTCCGCCGTCCGCAGAATGGTGCCCAGATTGCCGGGATCCTGGACGCCGTCCAGCACCAGGCAGCGTTCCTGCAGCTCCAGAGGCTGCCGGGGCGGCAGCGCACAGGTAAACAGCGCACCCTGGGGCGTTTCCATGGGCGAAATCTGCGCCATGACGTCATCGGGCAATTCCACCAGGCGCACCTGCTCCGGCAGAGGCCCGGGATCAACCTCCCGGGTCACCAGCACGGTTCGCAGCCGGTCCGGAATCCACCGGACGGCCTCCTGCAGCAGCTTCACACCGTCGGCGGCGTACTCTCCAACCTGCTCCCGGTAGCTGCGGCTGCTCAGAAGCCTGCGCACATGCTGCAGCAAGGGGTTCTTCCGGCTGGTGATCCGCTCCCGGGTCATAGCTTCTGCACCCGGGCCAGATCGTCGTTGCCGCCCAGAATCATCAGCACATCATTGGCCTCCAGGGCGTATTCCGGCCGGATGAACACCGTCAGGTCTCCGTCGGCCTTCCGCAGGGCGATGACGGTCACGCCGAATTTGGCCCGGACGTCAATCTCCCGCAGGTTCTTTCCCACCCAAGGGGCCGGGGTGCGGATTTCCGCGATTCCACAGTCCCTGGACAGCTCCGTATAGTCCAGAACGCTGGAGGACGTCAGGTTCTGGGCCAGCTTCACCGCCATCTCCCGCTCCGGAATCAGAACGCGGTCGGCGCCGATCTTTTCCAGCGCCCGCTTGTGCAGCTCATTGGGCGCCTTGCAGATCACCTGGGGCACGCCCAGCATCTTCAGATTCAGCGTCACCAGAATGCTGGCGGCCAGATCGCTGCCGATGGCCACAATGGCGCAGTCCAGGTTCCGCACGCCCAGGGATTTCAGAACTTCCTCATCCCGGGCATCGCCCACCACGGCGTAGGTGACGCGGTCGGATACCTTCTGAACCTCTTCCGCCCTGCCGTCGATGACCATGACCTCATTGCCCAGCTCATGGAGCTTCAGCGCCACGGCTGTGCCGAAGCGGCCCAGGCCCACTACTAAATATGTTTTCATGGTATTCCCCTTTCTAACCAATCAATACTTTGGTGTCGGCATACCGGTAGCGCTCCTGCACCTGGCTGGACACCAGGAAGCCCAGGCTGATGGTCATGACGCCCACCCTGCCGAAAAACATCAGAACAATAATCACCAGCTGCGAGGCCAGATTCAGCACCGGCGTGATGCCCGTGGACAGCCCCACCGTGGCGATGGCGGAGATGGTTTCATAGAGACAGTCCATGAAATCCAGCCCGTTGGACACAGACAGGAAAATACCGCTGACAAAGGCAGCCAGAAAGACCATGGTCACCACGGAAACCGCGTCGCTGATCTGCTGGGCGGAAATCGTCCTGCGGAACACGGTCACCCGGGAACGGCCTCTGGCCGTGGCGATGACCGACAGCAGCAGCACGCCCATGGTCACGGTTTTGACGCCGCCGGCCGTGGAGCCGCTGGAGCCGCCGATGAGCATCAGGAAATCCGTCACCGCCTTGGATGCGCCGGTCAGCGCCCCCTGCGGAATGGTATAGAAGCCGGCGGTACGGGTGGTCACGGACTGAAACAGCGCCGCCAGGAGCTTCTCCCCCACAGGCATGGCGCCCAGGGTCGCCGGATTGTTCCACTCCAGCAGGGCAAACACGGCGGCGCCGCCCAGAAGCAGCGTCCCGGAAATCACCAGCACCAGACGGGTATGCACCGTCAGATCCCGGAACCGGCGGTGGCGGAGCATGTCGTCCCAGACAAAAAAGCCCAGGCCGCCCACGACGATCAGCAGCATCAGCGTCAGGTTAACCACGGGATCGGCCACATAGTTCACCAGGCTGCCGCCTGCCTCCACCGCGCCCATGATGTCAAACCCGGCGTTGCAGAAGGCGGAAATGGAATGGAACACACCGCACCATAAAGCCCTGCCAAAGGGCATCTGGAAGCAGAACCGGACCGTCAGAATCACGGCGCCGGCGCCCTCCAGCAGGAATGTCCGCACCAGAACCAGCCGGACCATTTTCACAATTCCGCTGAGGCTCTCCATGCCCAGGCTCTGGGCCATGAGCATCCGTTCCTTCAGGCCGATTTTATGGTGCAGGGCAAAGAAAAACAGCGTTGCAATGCTCATAAAGCCCAGGCCGCCGATCTGAATCAGCAGCAGGATCACCGCCTGGCCGAAGCCGCTCCAATGGCTGAAGGTGTCCACCAGAGCCAGGCCCGTGACGCAGGTGCAGGACGTGGCCGTAAACAGGGCCGTCAAAAAAGGCGTCGCTTCCCCGCTTCTGGCCGACACCGGCAGGGACAGAAGCCCGCTGCCCACCAGGATAATCACCAGAAATACCAGCACAATGATCTGCATGGCGGAAAAATGGACGAGATACCGCTGCAGACGCAGCAGCAGCTTTCGTAAGCGCAGGGTCATGTTGGCCTCCATATCGACATAAAAATGCGCAAAGGGGCGGCTTCCGGACGCCCCGGGCTTCCACCGGGACGTCAAGGACGCCGACCCCTCCAAAACTTATTTCTCGACGTTCAGAATGCGGAACTTCAGCACACCCACCGGCGCTTCCACCTCCACCACATCTCCGACACCCTTGCCGGCCATGGCGCGGCCAAAGGGAGAATCATCGGAAATCCGGTGGTTCATGGGATCGGCCTCCTGGGAGCCGACGATGGTGTATTCCTCTTCCTCGTCCAGCTCCAGATCCAGAACGCGAACCCGACAGCCCAGGCCCACATGACCGGTGTTTTCTTCGCCCTCTTCAATGATGACGGCGTTGGCCAGGATATTTTCCACTTCCGCAATCCGTCCGTAGAGCTTCGCCTGCTCGTTTTTCGCTTCGTCGTATTCGCTGTTCTCCGACAGGTCGCCGAAGGAACGGGCCTCCTTGATCTGCTCCGCCACTTCCTTCTCGCGGGTGGTCTTCAGATAATTCAACTCATTTTCCAGCTCTTCCAGCCGGGCACTGGTAATCTTAAACTCTTTCGCCACAAATGATCCTTCCTTCCAGTTGTTTGCGTAGGCATTATTATAGTCTGGCAGACTTCTTCCTGTCAAGCTATTTTCTCCAACAGGAGCGCAAGGCCTGCCTGCAGCTGCTCATCGTCCTCCGGGGCCAGGGCACCGTAGTACAGCGCTTCATAGTCTGCCCCATCCAGATCCATTTCCACATCGGGTGTGATACCCACATCGGTGAGGCTTTTGCCGCTGGGTGTAAAATACTTGCCCGCCGACAGTGCCACGGCAGAGCCGTCGCTGAGATCAAAGGTGTACTGGAAGTTGCCCTTGCCGCTGGTCTGCATGCCCACAACCTCCGCAAGGCCGTATTCCTGCAGCGCCGCAGCAAAGAATTCCGCCGCCGAATAGGAATCCTCGTTCACCAGCACCGCCATGGGAATCTTCAGGCAGGCGGCGTCCGACCGGTCCACCTCTTCGCGGCCGGCGTAATCCACGCTGCGGAAGATGTCTCCCTCCGGCAGAAGCACGTCCAGAACCTCCACCAGCTCGTCCTTCAGCCCGCCGGGATTGAAGCGCACGTCAAACAGCAGGGCCTCCGCCCCCTGGGCCAGGGCTTCGTCGATGCAGGCCAGGGTCTGCTCGGCGCAGTGATAGTCAAAGTTATAAATGCTGATCCAGGCGACCTTGTCTTCCAGCATTTCCAGATTTGCCACCGGCGTGACGATGGCGCGGCGCTCCACGGAGCACTGATAGGGTTCCCCATCGCGGAGGAATTCCATTTCCACGGTGGTTCCCTCTTCCCCGCGCACCACATCCTTGGTTCCCTGCAGGCCCAGCTCCTCGGTTCGCTGTCCCTCCACGGCGACGCACAGGTCACCAACCAGGATTCCGGCCTCTTCGGCCGGGCCGCCGGCGGTCACGGACATGATCTCCATGCCGCCGTCCGCCTCCTGAATGGTCACGCCGATGCCCACATAGGAGTTGTACAGCTGCTCGTTGTGGCTCTGCATATCCGCGGCGCTGATGTAGTAGCTCCAGCGGTCGCCGGTTCCGGCCACCATACCCGCCGCGGCGCCGTCCGCAGCCGCCGTCATGACGGTTTCCAGGTCATAATCGTCAATAAAATACTTGTCGATCAGTGCGCCGATCTCATCCAGCTTGGCCTGAACCGGTTCCGCGTCCATTTTCGCCTCATAGCGCTGGCGCATCCATGCGGCTGTGCCCCAAAAGGTTCCCACCGCCGTCACAAGCACCAGCAGGATCACCAACAGAACTACCAATACAATTTTCGTCGCTCGCTTCAAAAAACAACACCTCAAAATCAGCAGGAAAAGTGAAGAGACGGGACGTTTCCGTCCAGACTCTTCACTGTTCCGAATTATCCGATATAGTCCATGGGATTCACCGTGGCGCCGTTGACATACATTTCAAAATGCAGGTGCGGGCCGGTGGACCAGCCGGTGGAGCCCACATAGCCGATCACCTCACCCTGGGACACATACTGGCCGGCGGTTACGGTATAGTTGGTCATATGGGCATACATGCTGCCGTAGCCGTTGCCGTGGCTGATGGCCACATTATAACCGTAGGCGTCGGAATATGTAGCCGAGGTGACCGTACCGGCGGCAATGGCATAGATGGGCGCACCCTGATTGGCGGCCAGGTCCACACCGGAGTGGAACCGCTTATCGCCGAAAATGGGGTGGATTCGCCAGCCATAGGCGCAGGTCACGTTCAGATAGCTCAACGGAGACGAGAACCCGGAGATTGCGCCGCCGGAGCTGCCGGAAGCGCTGGCGGTGCTTCCGCCGCCGCCTGCCACGTTGTTCTTGTTCTGGGCAGCCAGCCGGGCGGCCTCCTCTGCAGACAGGGCTTTGTTATACTCTGCCTGGATCTCCAGAATCTGCTGGCGCAGCTCGTCCTCTCTGGCCTCGTTGGCCAGGAAGTCCTCGTTCAGGGAATCATAGGCGGCTGCCAGCTCCAGCAGCAGGGCGTCGGCCTCAGAACGCTGGGTCTGCAGGGTTTTCTCCAGCTCCGAAAGAGAGGCCTTCGCCTCCTCCTGGGCGGTCAGCTCCTGCTCCAGCTCCTGCCGGTCAGCCTGGATTTCCTCCGCCACCGCCTGCAGCTCCTCCAGCATCCGGTTGTCCGCCGCAGCGACTTCATGGATGCTGTCAATGCGGCTGAGCAGATCGGAAAAGCTGCTGGCCTTGAACAGGATGGACCAGTAGGACACCTTGCCGGTCTCCTCCATGGCCCGCAGCCGCGCCTTGTAGCGGGCGTTCATCTGCTCCTGCCGCTCCATGGCGTCCTCCAGCTCCGACTGCTTTTCCGCAATCAGCAGGCTGTACTGCCGGATCTGGGCGTTGACGTTGCTGATCTCCGCTTCGGTCTGGGAAATCCGCAGATCGATGGCGACCTTTTCGTCAATCACGCTCTGGGTTTCGCTCTGGTTGGCCGACAGCTGCTCCTCCAGGGCTTTGCCCTGGGCGGCAATCTCGTCCGCCTGGCTCTTCAGCGCGTCCAGCTCCTTCCGGATTTCCGAGGAGGAAGCGGCATAGACCATGGACAGCAGCGCCGAGGTCACCAGGCCTCCCACCATCAGGACGCACAGAACCACACAGACAATCCGGATGGCCAGCTTGCGTTTATCTCTTGGTTGCTTGGTTACAGATTTCATTGATTTCTCCTATTTCATCATACCTTGAGGAATTTCCGGATGGACAGCACGCTGCCGAACACGCCGACCACAAAGCCCACGGCGGCATAGCAGGCAGCCACGATCTCAATGACCTCCACAAAGGGGACCAGGGAAATCAGCTGCAGCGTATCCACGCTGACGATCTGGATTTCCAGGAAGTTATACAGGCCCCACTGCAGGAAAAACGCCAGCACCGAGGCCAGGAAGCCCAGGATAAAGCCCTCCACCACGAAGGGCCAGCGGATAAAGCCGTTGGTGGCGCCCACCATCTTCATGATGGCGATTTCCTCCTTGCGGTCATACATGGCCAGCTTGACCGTGTTGGAGATAATCAGCATGGAAACCACAAACAGCACCGTAATGATAATGACGGAGGCGATGTTGAGGATTCTCTGGATGGTCTGGAAGCCCTCCTGAATCTCATAGTGGGCCGTGACATCCGCCACACCCTCGATCCGCCGGATCTCCTCGCAGGTCTGCTTCATCAGACTGTTGTTTTCCATGGAGACCACATACCGGTCCCGGAAGGTGGAGGACTCCAGTCCGGCGAACAGATCCTCGTCCTGCTGCTCCTCCACAAAGTCCGTCAGGGCCTCCTCCCGGGAGACAAACCGGGCGTTATGGACATTGGTAATCATATTGATCTGGGAGCCGACGCTTTTGGCTTCGGCCTGGGAATAGCTGTCGTCGATGTAAACCAGCACCTCGTTGTCCTGTTCCAGATCCAGGATCATTTCGTTGAGGTTGTACAGGACCAGGCCAAAGGTGCCCATAATCAGCAGGCAGGCCACCGTGACCCAGATGGCCGCGAAGGACATGAAGCCGTGGAGAAACACGCCACGGACGCCCTCCCGCAGCAGATAGCCGATATTATTCTTCTTCATACGCGTAATACCCATCCATTCCGTCGCTGATAACCTGGCCCTCGTCGATGGCGATGACCCGCTTGGTGAAGCGGTCCACCAGCTCCTTTTCGTGCGTGACCACCATGACGGTGGTGCCCAGGGCGTTGATCTGCTCCAGGAGCATCATGATTTCCAGAGAGCGGGCCGGATCCAGGTTGCCGGTGGGCTCGTCGGCAATAATCATATTGGGGTTATTGACCAGGGCGCGGGCGATGGCCACACGCTGCTGCTCGCCGCCGGACAGTTCGTGGGGCAGGCGGCGGCTCTTGTTCTCCAGGCCCACCAGCTCCAGCACATAGGGCACGCGCTTTTTGATCTCCTTCTCCGACGCGCCGATGACGCGCATGGCAAAGGCCACGTTCTCATAGACCGACTTGTTGTCAATGAGCCGGAAATCCTGGAAAATGACGCCCAGGGTTCTGCGCATATAGGGCACGGCGCTGCGGCGGATTTTCTCCAGGGTGAAGCCGTTGACAAACACGCTGCCGGAGGTGGGCTGCAGCTCGGCGGTGAGGATTTTGATGATGGTGGATTTGCCCGAGCCGGACGGACCCACCAGGAATACGAACTCGCCGTCCTCAATCTTCAGGGACACGCCGTTGAGGGCACGGGTGCCGGGTTCGTAGACCTTGTAGACATTTCTAAATTCAATCATAGCATTCTCCGGTCCTCCGGGGGATCAGATCAGGCGATTCTCCCGGGAAGCAAGATATTTCTTGACCATCAGGGCCACCTTGAAGATGATGGCGTGGTCAAATTCCCGCAGATCCAGGCCCGTGAGCTTCTTGATTTTCTCCAGACGGTAGACCAGGGTGTTGCGGTGGACGAACAGCTTCCGGGAGGTCTCGGAAACGTTCAGGTTGTTTTCAAAGAACTTGTTGATGGTGAACAGCGTCTCCTGATCCAGAGAATCGATGGAGTTCTTCTTGAACACCTCGGACAGGAAGATCTCGCACAGGGTGGTGGGCAGCTGATAGATCAGACGGCCGATGCCCAGATTCTCATAGGTGATGATGCTCTTCTCGGTGTCGAAGACCTTGCCCACCTCAATGGCGGTCTGGGCCTCCTTATAGGCGTCGGCCAGCTCCCGCAGATGACCCGCCACGGTGGAGATGCCGATGACCGTCTTGACGAACAGCTCGGTTTTCAGGGTCTCCTCGATGGTCTGGGCCAGCTTCACCAGCTCCGCCGTATCGGTGTTGGCGGTGATCTGCTTGATGACGGCGACGTCGGTCTCGTTGATGCTCAGGACAAAGTCCTGCTGCTTATCCGGGAACATCCCCTGCAGCACAT
>JAEDJR010000223.1 GCA_016296235.1 Oscillospiraceae bacterium | reverse complement strand
GAAAAGCCGGTCTCCAGAGCTGTCACGCAGGCACAGCCGGTGGCCTCATAGAGCCGTAGGACAAGGCCGGAACCGTCCTCTGCCGCCTTGATGGTCTCCACTACTACGTTGGAACAGGTGGTTTTTGCCATACTCTTGCAGGAGAGCCTGCCCGATGTAACAACCGGCGGCTGGTTCAGGAACGCGCTCTGGGCCACGGTCTCCACGCCGCAGGCTCCCTCATGGGGCAGCAGCGCATAGGCAAACTCGTGATCTCCGAGATCCGCCTCCGGATCAGGCAGAATGGTTGCACGGAGCAGGTTCAAGGAGAGCAGGCCGTTTTTGGCCCGGTGTCCATATTTGCAGTCATTCATCAGGGAGAGGCCCCGCTGTTCGTCGGATACATCCACATAATGATGGGCGCAGATTTCAAACTGGGCTTTCTCCTGGGGCGTATCCTCGCGGGTAGATCGGAAGATCGCGCCCATTTGGATACTGCACTTGACCCGGTCAGACCAGACGGACGGTGCAAAATCGGCACGAAGCATTTTCAGCTTCTCCGACCAGTGGCAGGTCGTATGCACATAGACCACGGGAGTGTCCGGGAAGAGCAGAACCTGCTGCCGAATCTCCGTCTCCCCATGGCGATACACCATCCGGCAAATCAGGGCAGGCCCGTCGGTACAGAATTCCATCGACTCTGCCGTCAGAACCTGAAATGGCTTTTGATGGTATTCCCAATCGATGTCCCACGCGTTGTAGGGCAAAAACGGGTCCTCATACAATGTCAGCCGGTTCAAAAACGCGCCGGCATAGTCAAACCCGGTTTTCAGATCGATGAAATGCCGGATGCTTCCGTCCGGTGCAAAGGCGACCCGGACCAGACCGTTGTCCAGACAGTCCGCAGGCTGCCGGACCGCTCCGGTGTAGGGCACCAGAACATCTGCGCCGTGGGCGGGAAGGGTTCCCGTCAGCCACCGGTCCCGGTGCTTCACAAAGACCTGCCGGTCAAAGGATGTGGGATTGTAGGCACTCCAGCCCTCCCCCGGCGTTTTCATAGCATCCAGGGCCCGATCCTGCTCCAGATGGATCACTTCGCTGATCTGTGCGTATTCCGCTCTGGATTCGGTGTACACCCGCTGGATGCTGCTGCCGGGCAGAATATCGTGGAATTGCAGCAGAAGAACCTGCTTCTAGAGCCGCTCCAGTGTCTCAGCGGGATAGGGATAACCGGAGCTCGCTGCTCTGACGCACAGCGTTTCCAGAGTCTGCAGACCGAATTCACACTGCCTGTTAAAGCGTTTGTTTTTCGCCTGTGTGGTATAGGTTCCCTGGTGCTTTTCCAGGTACAGCTCCCCCCGATAGACCGGCAGCGCAGCTTTCTCCGCATCCAGCTTTTGAAAAAAGTCCCCTGCCGTTCCAAACCGCACCACGGGGCTATCCCGGAGATTTTTCTGCCGCCGTCCCATTTCAATATGGGCCTCGCTGGGGCCGCCGCCGCCGTCGCCGATGCCGTATAGCAGCACGGCATGACGGCAGACGCCGCGTTCCGGATAGTGATCCCGGGCAAAGGCTGCGCAGGCGGGGCTGGCCGCAGCGTTGTAGGTCTCCGCAGGCGGCATGTGGGTCAGCACTTCGCTGCCGTCAATCCCCTGCCAGCGGAAGGACCGGTTGGGAAACGGATTGTGTTCATTCCAGGACAGCTTGATGGTGAGAAAATAGAGAATGCCGCTTTTTTTCAAAATCTGGGGCAGATTGCCGTTATAGCCGAATACATCCGGCAGCCAGCAGATCTGCATCTCCTGGCCGAATTCCTCCCGGAAAAACCGCTTGCCATAGAGAATCTGGCGAATCAGTGACTCGCCGGAGGGAAGATTGCAGTCGGCCTCTACCCACATAGCCCCCTGACACTCCAGTTGTCCCCGCCGCGCAAATTCCTGCAGCTGGGCATAAAGCGCCGGGTGGCTGTCCTTGACGAATTGAAACTGCTGGGGCTGGCTGGCCCCGTAGATATAGTCGGGATAGCGGCGCATATTGGTGATTTGATGGGTAAAGGTCCGGCAGGCTTTCCTCTTGGTTTCCCGGATCGGCCACAGCCACGCCAGATCCAGATGGGAATGGCCGATGGCAGTCAGCTCCAGACTGCTGTCGCCAACGCTGTTCAGCACCCGGTCCAACACCCTGCGCCCCTGTTCCAGGGATACATCCTTGGCGGCATAGCTTTCATCCAGCAGGGCCTTCAGTTCCTCTTTCTGAGCACCCTGTTGGCTGCTCATATAGGAGGCCACGGTCAGATAATCATAATAGTATTGCAGCCAGGCGTCGTCCACAGCGCAGAGTTCGGCACACTGAAAATACGCGCGGCCTGCCGGATGATTGTAATAGCCGTTGAAGCCCGCGTCGATGTCCAGCGCCACGGCTTCCCCGCCCTGCACCGGATTTCCGATCTCCACGACGGTCTTGGCCACCACGGA
>JAEDJR010000222.1 GCA_016296235.1 Oscillospiraceae bacterium | reverse complement strand
TCGATCATCACCACCCGCTTGCCCTCCACCACGGAGCGGATGGGGTTGAGCTTGATGTTCACGCCGTTTTCCCGCATCTCCTGGGTGGGGGAGATGAAGGTGCGGCCGATATACTTGTTCTTGGTGAAGCCCATGGCGTAGGGGATGCCGGAAGCCTCGGCGTAGCCCAGGGCCGCGTCCAGCCCGGAATCCGGCACGCCGATGACCACATCCGCCTCCACCGGGTGAGCCTTGGCCAGAAAGGCCCCGGCCCGCTTCCGGGCCTGACAGACGCTGCACCCGTCAATGACGGAATCCGGCCTGGCAAAATAGATGTACTCAAACACGCACAGGCTCCGCGCCGCCTGACCGCAATGGCTGCGGTCACTGTGGATGCCCTTGCTGCTGACGGTGACGATCTCCCCGGGCAGAATATCCCGCTCAAATTCCGCGCCCACCGCATCCAGGGCGCAGGACTCGGAGGCGAATACCACCTTGCCGTCCTTCCGCCGGCCCATGCACAGAGGCCGGAAGCCATGGGGGTCCCGGGCGGCAATCAGCTTGCTGGGGGAGGAAATCACCAGGGAATAGGCCCCCTCCAGCCGGTTCATGGCCGCCGATACCGCCGCCTCAATGGAGCTGCTGCGCAGCCGCTCCTGCACGATGATATAGGCGATCACCTCAGAGTCGGTAGTGGTGTGAAAGATGGAGCCCTTCTCCTCCAGCTGCCGCCGCAGCTCCATGGAGTTGGTCAGGTTGCCGTTGTGGGCCAGGGCCATGCGGCCCTTGTGGTGGTTGATGACCAGGGGCTGCACATTGCGCTTGTTGTCCGAGCCGGTGGTGGCGTAGCGCACATGGCCCACGGCGATGTTGCCGCTGCCCAGGGTTTGCAGCCGCTCCGGCGTGAACACGTCGTTCACCAGCCCCACATCCCGGTAGGCGCTGAAAACACCGTCGTCATTGATCACCATGCCGGCGCTTTCCTGCCCCCGGTGCTGCAGGGAGAACAGACCGTAGTATACCAGACCGGCCAGGTCTGCCGTTGCCGGGGAATAGACGCCGAAAACGCCGCATTCCTCGTGCAGGTGGCCGTCTTTCCGAAGGGGCTGCTCAGTCCGCATCATGATCCATCAGCCTCTTCATGATCTCGGCGTAAGCGTCCTCCACGCCGCCCAGATCCCGGCGGAACCGATCCTTATCCAGCTTCTCGTGGGTCTTTTCATCCCAGAGGCGGCAGGTGTCCGGGCTGATCTCATCGGCCAGCACGATGCTGCCGTCAGCCAGGCGGCCGAACTCCAGCTTGAAGTCCACCAGAATCACGCCGCACTCCGCCCACAGGGCCTTGAGGAAGTCGTTCACCTGGAAGGCGTAGCGCTTGATGGTGTCGATCTCCTCCGCCGTGGCAAGCTTCAGGGCCAGGGCATGGTAGCTGTTGAGCAGGGGATCGCCCAGCTCGTCATTTTTATAGGAGAATTCAATGGTGGGCGCGTCGAACACGATGCCCTCCTCCACGCCGTAGCGCTTGGCGAAGGAACCGGCGGAGAGGTTGCGCACAATGACCTCCAGCGGCACGATGGACACCTTCTTCACCAGGGTCTCCCGGGGGCTCAGCTCCTGCACAAAGTGGGTGGGCACACCGGCCTTTTCCAGCTTTGCCATCAGGCGGTTGCTCATCTGGTTGTTGATCACGCCCTTGCCGGCGATGCTGCCCTTCTTCAGACCGTTGAAGGCGGTAGCGTCGTCCTTATAATCCACGATTAGAAGATCGGGATCGTCAGTCCTGAATACTTTCTTTGCCTTTCCCTCGTAGAGCTGTTCCAGTTTCTGCATGGTGCAAGCCTCCGTTTTCTGTATTTTTCTGTAAATCCGAGAATTTACCTGCAAATAGTATCACCGCGAAAAAGCCATTGCAATACGGAATTTCCATTTTGTAGGATGTGACAGAGCGGGCCGGTTCCCGGCTTTTTCTTTGCTTAAATTTGACCAGAGCAGGGAATATTTACACAACGTTCAGGAAAGAAAAACAGGAAGGCTTTATACTGAAATTTAACGTAAAGAGAAGGAGCACAGCTTTCATGCCGGAATTCATTCACTTTGATAATGTGGGAAAGATCTATAAAGTGGGCGAGGTAGAGATCCATGCCCTGAAAAATGCCAGCTTCACCGTGAAGCAGGGGGAGATCTGCGTCATTGTGGGCGCCTCCGGCGCCGGCAAAACCACCATCCTCAACATCCTTGGCGGCATGGACACCATGAGCCAGGGCCACGTCTGGCTGGATGGGCAGGACATTTCCGGCTATAATGAGAAGCAGCTTACCGCCTATCGCCGCTATGACATCGGCTTTGTGTTCCAGTTCTATAACCTGATCCCCAACCTGACCGCCCTGGAGAATGTGGAGCTGGCGGTGCAGATCTGCAGGGACCATCTGGAGCCGGCCCAGGTGCTCTCCCAGGTGGGCCTGGAAGAGCGGGCCAACAACTTCCCGGC
>JAEDJR010000042.1 GCA_016296235.1 Oscillospiraceae bacterium | reverse complement strand
CCATAGTCGGTTTCCTCCTGCCGCAGTCCCCAGGACTGATCCAGATCCGCCTGGGTCAGAAGCCCCTCCGCCACAAAGGCGTCGGGATCCAGCAGGTAGGGGTTTCCCGCGAAAGCCGAGGCCGACTGATAGGGCGAGTCGCCGTAGCCCGTGGGAGAAATTGGCAGAATCTGCCAGTAGTGCTGTTTTGCCCTGCAAAGGAAATCAACAAAATCGCGGGCCGCCTGGCCCAGATTTCCAATTCCGTAGGGAGAGGGCAGTGAGGTAATGTGCAGCAAAATGCCGCTGCTTCGTTTCATGGAGAGCACCTCCGAAGGGGGAAAGATATGGGATTGCGGCGCAGCGCCGTCCGGATTCGGGCGACGCTGCGGGAGCGGATGCCGAAGATCCGCCGTGATATGATGAAGTTCAGAGCCGGATTTCCCGAACGCTGTCCTTCCGCGCCAGGGAGAAAGGAATGATTTCGTGACAGGCCGGGGTGTGGCACTCGATCTGCTCCAGCAGCAGGGCCGCGCTGCGGCGGGCCATGTCGCCGATGGGCTGTGCCACGGTGGACAGCCGGGGCTGGAGAAAATCTCCGATGGACAGGCCGTCGTAGCCCACGACGGAGACGTCCTGGGGCACCCGCAGGCCCCGTTCGTGAATGGCGCGGATGGCGCCGATGGCAATGACGTCGGCCATGGCAAACACCGCAGAGCAGTCCGCGCCGTCGTCGAGAGCCTGCTTCATGGCCTCATAGCCGGACTGATAGGAGTACCGGCAGGTATAGTAGCAATTGCCGTCGAACTCCAGGCCGCTGCGCCGGAACGCCTCCACGCAGCCGTTATAGCGGTTGCGGCTGGTATCGGACTTGTTCAGGTCGCCGCCCAGCACCAGCAGCTGCCGGTGGCCGCTGCGCAGCAGATGCTCCACGGCGCAGACGGCGCCCTCACAGTCGTCGGCGCAGACGCTGGACAGGTTGCCGAACCCCAGATTCCGGGCGCTGCCTGTAACCAGCACCGCCGGAACCTGAATCTTGTCAAAATCCTCGCGGAAATTCCGGTGGGTGCCGCCCAGGAACAGGACGCCCAGGGGCTTCTTTTCCCGGCACAGGGCCCCCGCCCGGCGCACCTCGCTGTCCAGCTCGTCGATGTAATCGATAATCAGCGGATAGGAGGTCCGGGCGAAGATTTCCTGATACTGCTCCACCATGCTGGCAAACAGCTCGTTGCCGCGGCCCTTGACCATAATCAGGATGCTGTCGCCCTGGGTTTTTTTGAGGTTTTTGGCATTGCTGTTGATCTCAAAGCCCTGGGCTTCCACCACGGCCATGACGGCCTTCCGGGCTTTGTCGCTGACATTGGGATGGCCATTGAGTACCCGGGAGACGGTGCCCAGGGAGTAGCCGGATTCCCGCGCCAGGTCCTTAATGGTCATAGGCGATCATCCCTTCACGGCGCCGGCGGCAACGCCCTTGATGATGTACTTCTGGCAGAACAGGTAGACGATGATGATGGGCAGAATTGCCATCATGATAACGGCCATGGTGGCGCCCAGATCCACGGTGCCGTAGCTGCCCTTCAGATACTGCACATGGATGGGAATGGTGCGGTACTCGGTGATATCCAGCACCAGGTAGGGCAGCAGATAGTCGTTCCAGACCCACATGAGCTCCAGGATACCCACGGAGATCATGGTGGGCTTCAGCATGGGGATCACCACGTTGAAGAAGGTCCGCACGGGGCCGCAGCCGTCAATGGCGGCAGCCTCTTCGATGGCCAGGGGCATACCCTTGACAAAGCCCACGAACATGAAGATGGCCAGGCCTGCGCCGAAGCCCAGGTAGATCACGGGAATGGTCCAGGGGGTGTTGAGCTTCAGGTTGTCGGCGGTGGAGGTCAGGGTGAACATGACCATCTGGAAGGGGACGATCATGGAGAACAGGCACAGGTAGTAGAAGAACCGCGCAAAGGCGCTGTCTACCCGGGCGATGTACCAGGCGGCCATGGAGCAGCACAGCAGGATCAGCACCGTGGACACCACGGAGATGAACACGCTGTAGAACGCGGACTTCAGGAAGGGGTAGTTGCCGAAGGTCAGGCCCTTGACATAGTTGGCCAGGCCCACGAAGGTGGCGGAGTTGGGCAGGGCAAAGACGCTGGTGTTGATGGCGTCGTTGGTTTTCATAGAGTTGGTGATGACTTCCACGATGGGTATGATCCACACCACGCAGATCAGCGCGAAGGCAACGGTCGGAATTGTACTGGCAGTGGAATACTTCTTGATTTTCATTACTGCTGTACCTCCTTCTTGCGGGTCGCATACTGCTGGCTCAGAGCCAGAACCGCCACCAGGATGAAGAAGATGACAGCCTTGGCCTGGGCAACGCCGTGCCAGTTCTTGTTGATGTTGTAGGTGGAGTAGATGTTCAGGGCCAGCAGTTCGGACAGGTTGACCTTCATCTTGGCCGCCTTATCCACCACCTGGGGCAGACCGCCGGTCAGGGCCAGGTTCTGGTCGAAGAGCTTGAAGCCGTTGGTCAGGGTCAGGAAGGTGCAGATGGTGATGGAGGGCATGACGTTGGGGATGATAACCTTGAACAAGGTCTGGGCGCCGGTGGCGCCGTCGATCTTGGCGGCCTCCAGCATATCGCCGGGCACCGCCTGCAGGCCGGCGATGTAGATAATCATCATATAGCCGATCTGCTGCCAGGACACCAGAATCACCAGGCCCCAGAAGCCATAGGTGGCATTGGCCGTGAGGTAGGTGCCGTACTGCCGCAGGATGCCGTCAAAGATCATAGACCAGATATAGCCCAGAACCACGCCGCCGATGAGGTTGGGCATGAAGAACACCGTGCGGAACAGGTTGGAGCCGCGCATCTTCTGGGTCAGGGCGTAGGCCACGAAGAAGGCAAACACGTTGATGACCAGAATGGACACCACGGCAAAGGCCGCCGTGTTCCAGAAGGCGTGGATAAAGCTGGGATCCTGGAACACCTTGACATAGTTCTGCAGGCCCACCCAGGTGGCGTCCTTGGGGATGTTGAAGGTGCAGAAGGACAGGTAGATGCCCTGGAGGAAGGGCCACACAAAGCCGATGCAGAAGCAGATGAACACCGGCAGGATAAACAGCGGGAACCAACGCTGGATGGGGCGGCGGATCAGCTGGCTGTTCACAGCAGAGCCGTCGGGTTTTTTCTTGCGCAAGTTGATCTTCCTTTCTCTCTGAAGTTCTCTTTTTGTTTCTCAATTATAAGGCGCAGGCACGGCTCCGGGGCTGAACCCCGCACATCATGCGTCCGTAGGGCGGCCAGACCCTGGCCGCCGTGCAGGCAGCTGCATTGTCCTCCCTGCCCCAGGCCCATGCCTCCGCCTTATAATATATGCAGGGCTGGGCTATTGCCCAGCCCTGCATGGTTACATGGTTGGATTCAGCAGCGGGATCAGCCGTTCTGCATGGCGTACTCGATGGCCCAGCCGTCCACGAAAGCGGTCACAACCTCTTCCCAGTTGGCGTCGGAGGGATCGGTGGTGTAAGCGGCCAGAGCGGTGACAACACCGGCTCTCCAGGAGTCCACGTTGGGGGTGTAGTTGAAGGCCCAGGTCACAACGTAGTTGCCGGCAGCGGTATAGTCATTGGCAGCGGCAAAGAACACGTTCTCAGGGGTCTTGGCATTCTTGAAGGGGATGGGGCCCAGGTTGTCGGCCATCATCTGGGTGCCCTCGTCGGAGGTCACAACCCAGTACAGGAAGTCCAGAGTCGCCTGGATGTCAGCCTCGGAGGACTTGCTGTTGACAGCCCAGCAGTTCTCGGTACCGGCGCACAGGCCAGCCTTGTCTTCGCCGTCCACGCCGCAGTAGATGGGCAGCATGGTCAGGTCAGCGGCGTTCATCAGGAAGCCCCTGGTCTCGTCGGTCACCAGGTTGGCGTACTCCCAGGAACCGTTCTGGAAGAACACGGCCTTGCCCTGGCCGAACTCAGCCTCGGCCTGATCGCCGGTAGCGGTGATCTGGTCAGCAGGAGCGACGCAGGAATCGTTGACATACAGATCCCAGATGTTGCGGAAGTTGTCCAGGTAGGCGTCGGTGATCTCAGCGGGCTGCTCGTTCACACCGTCGTCACGGAACTGGTAGAACAGGGGCATGTTGGCCAGGTGGCCGGAGAAACGCCAGGAGGAGGAGCCGTCCAGGCCGGCGGAGGTGAAGGCGTCGAAGCCCAGCTCGTCAGCGCGGGCGTGGATGTCATCGGCAACAGCCTTCAGGGAGGCGAAGTCGGTGATGTCGTCCACGGAGTAGCCGGCCTCGGCCAGCAGAGCGGTGTTGGTGATAATGCCGTAGGCCTCGTAGCAGTAGCCGATGGCCTTGACTTCGCCGGCGCCATTTCTCAGGTTGAAGTCGTCGGTGGTCATTTCGTTGTAGACGGCGGTGCCGGTCAGATCCAGGCAGTAGTCGTCCCAGTTGTCCAGGGCCTGCTTGGTGCCAACCTGGAACAGGGTGGGAGCGCCGTCCTTGCCCATCTGGGCGTTCAGGGTGGTCTCATAGTCGCCGGAAGCAGCGGTGACGACCTTCACAGGCACGCCGGTCTTCTCGGTGTAGGTCTTGGCCAGATCCTGCCAAGCCTGATCAGCTTCGGGCTTGAAGTTCAGGTAGTAGACAGAACCGGTGGCAGCGGGCTGCTCCTCGGCGGGAGCGGGCTCTTCGGTCTTTTCCTCAGCGGGAGCGGGAGTTTCGGTGGTCTTTTCGGGCTCGGCGGGAGCGGGCTCGTTCTTGCTGCCGCAGGCAGCCAGACCCAGAACCATCACCAGAGCCAGAAGCAAAGCGAGAATCTTTTTCATGGTTGTTCCTCCTGTTGTAATAGTCGCCGGATATCGGCGTTGAGATACGTTGGAAACGTTTCCAACTGATGGCCTTATTATATACCCCTCTGTGAGAAGAAACAAGTCCCAAATTGTCGGGATTCCATTTTTCTGCATTTGCAATAAAAACCGCTGCCGGTTTTTGTCGAAAAGCACAATAACTTCACATACTTTGAAACGTTTCCAAACCCCATCTTTCCCGTTTCCTCTTGGAAATTCACAAGATTTTTCTGTAAAACCATGAATGTGCAGGTTTCACCCCGTCCGGGCGGCCACATCGGGCCGCCCCTACGGCGCGATCTAAAGAGCACCGTAGGGCGGGGCTTGCCCCCGCCGCAGACACCACCATTCTGCATTCCGCATTCTGCATTCCGCATTCCGCATTCCTCTCACATCGCTCGACAATTCTCCGTTGTCAAGCCGGACAAAGCATGATAAAATATAGTATTCAAACGCTTGGGGGGCTTACCTATGATGAATGTGGATATTTCCAATGTCTGGACCTGTGTGACCCTGCCGGAGCTGCTGGGCAGCGAGAAAGAGGTATTCGACGCCCACAACCTGCTGCAGAACCACAAGCCCGACGGCCCCGGCTTTCTGGGCTGGCTTCACGCGCCGGAAACCGTCAGTGCGCGGATGATTCACAGCGTCCGCCGGGTATCGGAAAAAATCTGCACCGGCTCCGATATTCTGGTGGTCTGCGGCAGCGGCGGCCCATGGCAGGGCGCCCGGGCTGCCATCGACGCCTACTGCGGCGCGGGCCGGAATCTGCTGGGCCATCTGCCCCAGGTGCTGTTTGTGGGCGGCTCCCTGTCCAGCCGCCAGTGGGTGGAGCTGAGCCAGCTGCTGGAGGACCGGGACTACAGCCTGCACATCATCTCCCCGGACGGCAAGCCCCTGGCCCCCAACGTCGCCGCCCGGAGTCTGCGGTGGATGATGGAGCGCAAGTACGGCGCCAAGGCCAAGGAGCGGATCTCCGTGGCCACCCGGGCCGGTTCGCCTCTGCAGAAAATGGCCCAGGAGGAGGGCTACGAGCTGTTTCTGCTGCCCCGGGAGCTGGGCGGCGTCAACAGCGCCCTGACGGCCGCTTCGCTGCTGCCCATGGCGGCTGCCGGAATCGATCCTCTGTCCGTGCTGGAGGGCGCCGCCGGGGCCTATGACATCATGGACGTGCGTTCCTTTGAAAATCCCGCCTGGCTCTACGCCGCCGCCCGCAGCGTTCTGGGGCGCAAGGGCCGCAGCCGGGAGCTGCTGTGCCTGTTCGACCACAATTTCGCCGCCTTTGGCCAGTGGTGGCAGCGGCAGGTCTGGCGGCACGAGTGCCGGGAGAGCGTGGGCCTGTCCACGGAGCCGGTGCTGCTGCCCGGCGATCTGGAGGCCCTGGATCAGATGGTGTCCTCCGGCCGCAGCGGCGTCTTTGAAACCGTGCTCCACTTCTCCCCCATCGCCAAAAAGGTGCCGGTGGAGATGGACTGGAAGGATTACGACGGCCTGGGCTTCCTGTCGGGCCGGAATCTGGACTATGTGGAGGAGCAGGTGCTCCAGGCCATGACGGAGGCCCATAACGACGCCGGTGTTCCCATCCTGGATCTGCAGGCCGGTGATCTGACAGCCGAGTCCCTGGGCGAGCTGTTCTGCTTCTTTGAGCTGTCCTCGGCCCTGACCGCCTGCATCTCCGGTGTGGATCCTTTTGATCTGGACGCCTCCCGGGTCCGCCTGGCAGCCCTGGACCGCATGGGGATGCCCGGTGCAAAATCATAGAATTTGGTAAAACTAACACTTGTATTCCCGCTGCAAAGCTGATAGAATGAGGAAAAGGGAGTATGCGCCACAGGTGCCGTCTCCCCTACGGCAAATAAGGAGGGCTTTCCTATGGTTAAGGCAATCGTTGGTCTGAAGGGCTCCGGCAAGACCAAGCAACTGATCGATTCCATCAACACCGCAATTAAAACCGAATCCGGCAGCATGGTCTGCATCGAAAAGGGCAGCGCCCTGACGTTCGATATCGACTATCGCGTCCGCTTGATTGACGCCAGTGAATATGACATTGGCACCTATACATTCCTCAAGGGCTTTATCAGCGGCCTGCACGCTGGCAACTTTGACATCTCTCACATTTTCATCGACGGTCTCTACAAGCTGTCCGGCTCCAAGGATCCGGAAGAAACCGCCGCGTTCCTGGCCTGGTGCGAGGCCTTCGGCAAGGCCAACAAGCTGGAGTTCACCATCTCCATCTCCGACGAGCTTGCGAACCTCCCCGAGAGCGTAACCAAGTATCTGTAATTCTTCAATATAGAAAATAATGGGGCTGCGGCGAATTTCGCCGCAGCCCTTGTCTGTTATTTGAATGAAGAATGCAAAATGCAGAATGCATTTTTTCTTTCTCATTTCCCCAGCTCTTTTGTCCGCCGGAACGCAGCCTCCACGGCCTCCATGCAGGCGGCCCGGAAGGCCCGCTGCTCCAACGCCCGGACGCCGGCGATGGTGGAACCGCCGGGGCTGCAGACCGCGTCCTTCAGCTGGCCGGGATGCAGCCCTGTCTCCAAAGCCAGCCGGGCCGCGCCCAGCAGCATCTGGGCCGCATAGGCCTGGGCCTTGGCCCGTGGCAGGCCGCAGGCCACGCCGCCGTCGGCCAGAGCCTCCAGGAACAGGTCTGCAAAGGCCGGGCCGCAGCCTGCCACGGCGCTGCCGGCATCGATGAGCCCTTCCGGCAGCCGGTCCAGCATACCGGCCCGGGACATACTCAGGACAAACCGCTCCAGCGCCTCCGCCGTGACATGCTCCGCCGCGTCATAGAGGATCACGCCGCAGCCCACCGCCGCCGGTGTGTTGGGCATGATGCGGATCACGGGATAATCGCCGCCCGCCATGCGCCGGATATCGGCCATGGTGAGGCCCGCCGCCATGGACACCAGGGCAAAATCGTCCGTCCGGGCCGCCAGCACCGGGGCCAGCTCCGAAAGCAGCCCCGCCATCATCTGGGGCTTGACCCCCAGGTAAATCAGGCCGCAGGAAGCGGCAAGCTCCGCCGCCGGGGCTGTCCGGCACCCCAGCTCCGCCGCCAGGGCTTCCGCCTTGGCAGCCGTGCGGTTGTGGAGCAGGATTTCATCCGGCCCGACGGCCTTGACCGCTGCCCGGGCCAGAGCGCCGCCCATATTGCCGGTGCCGAGAAAACCAATGGTGGAGTTCATTTGATCGCCCTTCCTTTCTCTTATCTGACCTGCCCGCTGCCCTGGATCACATACTTGGTGGTGGTCAGCTCCTCCAGCCCTATGGGGCCCCGGGCGTGGAGCTTCTGGGTGGAGATTCCCATCTCACAGCCCAGGCCGAATTCGCCGCCGTCGGTGAACCGGGTGGAGCAGTTGACGTACACCGCCGCACTGTCCACTGCCTGGGCAAAGCGCTCCGCCGTCTCTGCGTTGGCCGTAACGATGGCCTCGCTGTGGCCCGTGGAGTGCAGGGCGATATGGCCCATAGCCTGGTCGGCGTCGTCCACCACGGCCACCGCCAGAATGTAGTCCAAAAATTCCGTGTCAAAATCCGTCTCGCCTGCCGGCGTGCCGTCGATGATGGCCGCCGCCGCAGGATCCAGCCGCAGCTCCACCGGCGGCTTGCCGTCGGCGATGCGGTCGTCCACCAGGCGGGTGCGGAGCTTGGGCAGAAATTCCGCCGCAATCTCCCGGTGCACCAGGCAGACCTCCTCGGCGTTGCATACGGAGGGCCGGCTGGTCTTGGCGTTTTCGATGATTCGCAGGGCCATGGCCTGATCGGCATCCTTATCCACGTAGATGTGGCAGATTCCGGTGCCGGTCTGGATACAGGGTACCCGGGTATGTTCCGTACAGGCCCGGATCAGCCCCGCGCCGCCCCGGGGAATCAGCAGATCCACATAGCCCACAGCGGTCATCAGCTCGTTGGCGCTGGTCCGGGAGGTGTCCTGCACCAGCTGCACCAGCTCCGGAGGCAGGTCGGCGGCCTCCAGGCCCGCCTGCATGGCGGTGACAATGGCGTTGGCGGAGCGGAAGGCCTCTTTGCCGCCCCGCAGGACGCAGGCGCTGCCGGCCTTCAAGACCAGGGCCGCCGCATCAGAGGTGACATTGGGGCGGCTCTCATAGATGATGGCGATGACGCCCATGGGCACGCCCACCTGCTCGATCACCAGGCCGTTGGGCCGCACCACCCGCTTGCGGACCCGGCCCACGGGATCCGGCTGCGCCGCCGCTTGACGGATGTTGTCGGCCATGGTCAGAATCCGGTCGGCGTTCAGCGCCAGGCGGTCCAGTATCAACGGGGAAATCTGGCCCCGGGCGGCCTCCAGATCCAGAATGTTGGCCTGGAGAATGGCGTCTGTCTCTGCCTCCAGGGCCTCCGCCATGGCCAGCAGGGCCCGGTTTTTCTGCTCCGTGCCCGTCCGGGCCAGCACCGGCGCCGCAGCCTTGGCCTGCCGCAGCAGTTCCATTGTGGTCATTCCGCTCTCCCCTTTCCCCGGAATCCGGCTTCCACGGCCGGGAGAGAGTTGGCGGTTTGCATGAAAACGCGCATGGAGGTACTCCTTTTTAATGGTCTGATTTCAGTCCGGCGCCGCACATGGTCAGCAGGCTGTCGGGGGTTTTGCCGTGCTGCGAGCAATAGTTCCAGTAGGCCGCCAGATTGGCCGCCGTGGTGTGCTCGGCGTAGATTCCCTGCCGGGCCAGGGTGCTCCGGGCCTCCAGAATCCGGTCCTCCGGCACCGTGACCAGCTCCATCTGATACTTGTAAATGGCCTCCAGAATTTCCCTTCCCCGCATGGGAACGCCGATGGCGATGCCCTCGGCCATGGTGGGCGTGGGGGTCACCGGAGCCGGTACCGGGCTGTGGGTTTTGACGGCCCCGGCAAAGGGAGCGCACCGCTCCGACTGGATGGCGATGATTTTGGGCATCCGGTCGATGCAGCCGGAGGCCAGCAGGTGCTCCAGGCCCTTGACCACACCCAGGAACAGCGTGCCGTTGCCCAGGGGCAGAAACAGGTGCGCCGGAATCCGGCCCAGCTGCTCGTAGACCTCATAAATGTAGGTCTTGGTGCCCTCATAAAAGAAGGGATTGTAGACGTGGTTGGCGTAGTATTTGCCCTCCCGCTCCACCTGGGCGCGGCAGACGTCGGCGCAGTGATCCCGGGAGCCGGGCACCACATGGGCCGTGGCGCCGTGGGCCTGGATCATGGCGATTTTGCCGGGAGAGGTGCCCTCGGGCACATAGATATCGCATTGGATGCCGCTGCGGCCGCAGTAGGCGGCCACGCTGTTGCCGGCGTTGCCGCTGCTGTCCTGCACCACGCTGTCCACGCCGATGGCCTTGCAGTGGGCCACCAGCACCGCAGCGCCCCGGTCCTTATAGGACAAGGTGGGCATAAAGTAGTCCATCTTCAGCAGCACGTCCTCATCCAGCCGGACCAGGGGCGTCATGCCCTCCCCCAGGGTGACGGTTTTCCAGCTGTCATCGGCCAGGGCCATAAACCGGTGGTAGCGGAACATGCTCCAGACGGAGCAGTCAATCTCCTGCAGATCGAATTTGGGCGGCTGCCAGTCCAGCTTCCAAAGGCCGCCGCAGGCGCATTTCGGCGCCCGGGTGGTCACCGGAGCGGTTTGCCCGCAGACAGAGCAGACATATTGCATGGCAGGCCCTCCCATCACGGCTGGCCGCAGTCGGGATCGCCGTCGCCGTCCGCATCGCAGTCGGGGCCGTGTCCGGGGTGGGGCGGCATGGGATTGCCGGAGCCGTAGATCTCCCGGCCCTTAACGCCGGTTTCCGTGCGCTTGCGCTCCACCAGATCGCTGAGGAAGCGGCGCACCTGCTCGGGCTTTTTGATGTTTTTCAGCTCCAGGACGCCGGAGCTCTTGTCGCTGCAGAACAGCACCACGGTTCCCACGCCCAGGATCCGCTGACCCAGGGTCTGGCTGCTTTTGATATCCATGATGCGGTACAGAAGCAGCTCGTCGGTCTCGGTTTTCAGCAGGCCCTGCTTGACATAGAGCCGGTTTTCATCCACCCGGTATTTGGTGAAGGTCAGGGGCATCCCCAGCCAGCGCTTGGTGTCCGCCCAGAGGGTCTCATCCTCGGTCAGGTTGTTGAGAACGGTATTCTTCGCCATATTGCTCCGCCTTTCTGTTATTGTTATTTTAAGATACCCTCGTGCACCGCCGCCTTCAGGACGGCAATCTGGGTTTTCGCATCGGGAATCTCCCCGGCCAGAACCCGGCGCACCAGCTCCGTCAGGGGAATCAGCTCCACGTCCAGGAACTCATCTTCATCCAGATGCCGCGTTCCCCGCTCCAGGCCCTTGGCCAGATACATCCAGATGGTCTCATCACAATAGGCGCAGGCCGGGTAGAATTTGCCCAGAGGGATCAGCTCCCTGGCGTGGTAGCCCGTCTCCTCCTCCAGCTCCCGGCGGGCAGCGGCCTCGTGATCCTCCGCCTTGCTGTCCAGCTTGCCGGCGGGAATCTCCAGCAGCACCTCGTTCACGGGATAGCGGAACTGCCGCTCCATGACGGCGCAGCCGTCGTCGGTGATGGGAATGACGCACACGGCGCCCACATGGCGGATCAGCTCCCGCTCCGCCGGTTTTCCGTCGGGCAGGGCGATGTCGTCCCGATAGAGGTGCAGGATTTTCCCGTCAAAGATCAGTTCAGACGCCGTTTGGCGCTCTCTCAGCATTTCATCGGACATGGGTATCAGCCTCCGTTTCTGCAACTATCATAAGCCTTTTTCCCGGTTCGCGCAACCAGGAATTTTTTCCCTGTACACGCCGGGAAAGGGATGTTATAATATGGTGGAAAAACCCCGAAAATTTAGGATGAGGTGACGATATCATGGATGCAATCAAGGAATACCGCCGCTGGCTTTCCAACTGCCAGGGCCCCATGCTGGAGGAGCTGCAGGCTCTGGAGGGCAACGAGGCGGAGATTCAGGCCCGCTTCGGCAGCCGTGCCAGCTTCGGCACCGCCGGAATCCGCTGCGTCATGGGCGTCGGTACCGCCCGGCTCAACGATCTGACCGTCCGGCAGACCGCCCGTGGCCTGGCCAAATACCTGCTGGCCTCCGGCGAGAGCAAAACCTGCGCCATTGGCTATGACTGCCGCAACAACTCCCGCCGCTTTGCCGAGGTCTGCGCCGCAGCCCTGGCCGCCGAGGGCGTGCACGTCTATCTCTACGACCGGCTGTGCCCCACCCCCATGCTGTCCTTCGCCGTGCGCTATCTGAAAACCGGCGTGGGCATGGTGATTTCCGCCAGCCACAACACCAAGGAGTATAACGGCCTCAAGTGCTACGGCCCCGACGGCGGCCAGATGACCGAAATCCC
>JAEDJR010000221.1 GCA_016296235.1 Oscillospiraceae bacterium | reverse complement strand
GAGTGCCTGCACATGGGCGGCCACATCGGGCCGCCCCTACGGCTGTTTCACAGCCATGACACGCGGGGACGGGGCCTTGACGGAACCCGGCGGGAGTGGTACACTGGATGCGAAAGCTGATTTCTATGTATCGCCGGCGGGAGAGGCCATCGAGGGCAAATATGAAAGCTGGATCGGCCGGAACCGGCGTGATGAGATGATGGAACGGGCGGAGAATCAGAGACTAAAGAATGTGGTCGGCCAAATCTACCGGGCGGATTCTGTGATAGGAGACGGAAGCCTTTCAGATAGAGTTTATTCTGAGCGGAATAAAGGAACGCAAAACAGTTTCACAGCGGCAGATACGGCTGAGAATATGGAGTTGCTGAAGATACTGGTGGCAAAAAAAGGATTGTCAGCTTCTGATATCAGGTTGGCCAATATGCTGCTGCGTAAACTTGAGCTTGCAATGGAGGGGTAGCGGTGTTTAAGAAGAAAATCCTGTCGATGCTGTTTCAAGAAGTTCCTGAGATGCGGGGTCTGTTGGATGAGCAGCTTAAGGATAGCTTTATTGAACTGGAACGGGATGGAATTCGGGTAATCTGGGGAATAGAAATTGCACCATGTATTGAGCAATTGCTAAGAGAAGCTGAAAAGAATCAAGCGTTGCTGAAGAAAATCTTTGGCATGATTGAAAAACTGGCGGCAGACCCAGATGGGGAGACACAGTATTTTGTTTTACACAATATACTGCAGCCCATCAGAAACGAAAAAGAGGTTACACCCATCGCCATGAGATTTATGGGTGAGGAGACGAAGCGATGCTGGAAAGAACTGGGAGAGTATTGGCGGGAGTTTCAGCTGTGGCAGCTGTCCCGGACCCAAGGGTAAGAGCAGGCCGAGGTGCGCGGAGATGCGCCCCGGCTTTTTGACTGCCTGCGGGGGACGGATTGCCGCGTCGGCACGCGTTATAAACGCACCGCAGTGAACGAAAACTGACCGTAGGGGCGGCTATCAGCCGCCAGCGATCCGAAGCCACGTGTCATCGGGCGGCTGATAGCCGCCCCTACGCCCTTTTTTGCAACAATGACAGCGGAAGATGGAAAGCCCTGCGTGCCATCCAACGCTGCCTGTCATTGCGAGGCCCCGCAGGGGCCGCGGCAATCCGGATCTCCGTGCAGACAGCTGCGTTCCTTACCAACTGCCAAACTGTATGACCATTACAGAATTGGAACGCCTTAGGAGGAAAACGATGAAAAAACAGCTTTGCTTTATTAGCATGATATTAGTGATCCTATGGTTTGCTGTGGCCTGCGGGATGCAGCAGAGCCAGGAACCACAGAAGCCGGAGGAGAAGCCTGCTGTGCGGCAGGAGGAAGCGCTGCTGGAGGCCGATCCGACAGATGCGACACATACATATGGCACCATTGAGGAGTTTCTCCAGGGGCTATCGGAAAGCCGGTTGGCCACAACCGATGAATCTGGCTACACGCTCCGATATAAGGAGGTTCTACGAGATTTGGATGCCTACTACCGGCCTACAGCCGAGCCTGAAGGATATGAGCTAAAGGAAATCTATGTCAGCCCCCAGGAAATCTGCTATCTATACTACGACAAGAATCTGGAGGATACCAAGGAGGCGCGGAGGGAAGCTCATGATTTTGAAAAGGACTTTTATCGTATAACGTTTTATCTCTGGGATTTGGAAGAGCCCCTGGCAGGTTTGATCCGGCAGTTCAATTTGGACGAGAATGCGTATATAGACGGGAAGTATTTATACTGTGCAGAGGAGAACGCCTATTTTTGGGAGCAGGATGGCGATGCCCTTGAGCTGACATGTCCTCAGGGTATGGAAGTATCTCTGGAAGAACTGAACCGGCTTTGTAATTTGGAGCGCATCGCATTCGATTCGGACGGTGAGAGAGAAGGCTAAGTTGTCGTCTATTCCAATAAGCGGGCTGGGGGACGGATTGCCGCGTCGGCTTCGCCTCCTCGCAATGACAGCGGAAGATGGGAAACTCTGCACGCCACCCAACGCCGCCGGTCATTGTGAGGCCCCGCAGGGGCCGCGGCAATCCGTATCCCTCCGTAGGGGCGGCCCGGCGTGGCCGCCCGGAGATTCCCGAGTGCCTGCACATGGGCGGCCACATCGGGCCGCCCCTACGGCTGTTTCACAGCCCTAACATGCGGGGTGGGGCCTTGACGGAGGCTGGCGGGGGTGGCCTGGAGAAAATCGTCACCCTGCCGGCCTATGGAGGACGGCTGTTCGGTTCTATCGATACCAACACCCGGGAACAGGATCTGATGAAAAAAGAGCCGTCCCTGGTCTACCAGGAGACTCTGAAGCTCTATACTACCCCCAAGGGGGTGCCGATCCAGACGGAAAACGGCAAGGCCGCCCATATTACGGTGTTCTCCCGGCAATGGAGCTGCTGCATTCTGCAGCAGCTCCTCAGACTGTCGAAAAAGTCCAGCTAGTAGGTGATGGCATTGCGGTAGGCGTCGCTGACGCAGTCGAACACAACCTCGC
>JAEDJR010000220.1 GCA_016296235.1 Oscillospiraceae bacterium | reverse complement strand
CACCAGGTGCTGGCCTTTAACCGCACCCGCTCCGTGCTGGACTTCGCCATGCTCAGCGGCGCTGTGGACGGCGAGCTGACCAAAGAGAACGTATCGGACTGCGACCTGGTGCTGGTGACCGTGTACCCGGAGGCGGCCATTGCCTATATCGATGAAATGGGGCCCTATTTTGGCCAAAAGCCCCTGGTGATCGACTGCTGCGGCACCAAGCGGGTGGTCTGCGCCGCCTGCTTCCCCATTGCGGAGCGTGACGGCTTCACCTACCTGGGGGGCCACCCCATGGCCGGCACCCACAACTCCGGCTTCAAATACGCCCGGGGCAACCTGTATCACGGCGCCCCCATGGTCATCGTACCGCCCCGGTTTGACGACATTGCCCTGCTGGGCCGGGTGAAGGAGCTGCTCTCCCCGGCGGGCTTTGGCAGCATCTCCGTCACTACAGCGGAGAAGCATGATCAAATGATCGCCTTCACCTCCCAGATGGCCCACGTGGTGTCCAATGCCTACATCAAGAGCCCCACCGCCCGGGTGCATAAGGGCTTTTCCGCCGGCAGCTACAAGGACATGACCCGGGTGGCCTGGCTCAATCCCCCCATGTGGGCGGAGCTGTTCATGGAGAACAAGGACTGCCTGCTGTCCGAGCTGGATATTTTCATCGCCAATTTGCAGCAGTATCGCAAGGCCATGGAGGAAAACGACCTGCCGGAGCTGGTGCGGCTGCTGGATGAGGGCCGCAGATTGAAGGAAGAGGTGGACGGACGATGAGAACGGTACACGTTTCCGCCTCCAGAGAATATGAGGTGCTGGTGGAGCGGGGCCTGCTGAGCCGCTGCGGAGAGCTGGTCAAAGCCGCCACCCGTGCCAAAAAGGCCGTCGTCATCGCCGGGGACCTTGTCTATCCCCTCTACGGACAGCAGGTGGAGCAATCCCTGACAGAAGCCGGTTTCCAGGTGCTGCACTATGTGCTGCCCCATGGGGAGCAGGCCAAAACCCTGGAAAATTACGGCAGGCTGCTGGAATTTTTGTCCCGGAACCACATCACCCGCACCGACGTGCTGGTGGCTCTGGGGGGCGGCGTCACCGGGGACCTCACCGGCTTTGCCGCCGCCACCTATCAGCGGGGCATGGACTTTGTGCAGATCCCCACCACTCTCCTTGCGGCGGTGGATTCCTCCGTGGGGGGCAAGACCGCGGTGAACCTGCCCACCGGCAAGAACCAGGTGGGCTGCTTCTACCAGCCGGCCCTGGTGCTCTGCGACCCGGAGCTGCTTTCCACCCTGCCGGAGGAGGAGTTTCGCTGCGGCTGCGCGGAAGTGATCAAATACGGCGTTCTGGGCAGCAGAACGTTCTTTGATGAATTAAAAGCTACCCCCATTTCCGAGCAATTGGAGCATGTGATCTGCACCTGCGTGGAGATGAAGCGGGACATCGTGAATCAGGACGAGTTTGACCGGGGTCTGCGGCAGCTGCTGAACCTGGGCCACTCCTTCGGCCACGCGGTGGAGGCTTGCAGCCACTTCGGCGTGCTCCACGGTCAGGCGGTGGCCATCGGCATGGCGGCCATCACCCGCGCCGCTGTCGCCAAGGGCTATTGTTCGGAGGAGACCTTGCAGGAAGTGCTGGCCATTCTTGACCAGTACCACTTGCCCACTTCCACTGACTTCCCGCTGGAAGCCATGGCGGAGGCCGCCTTGACGGATAAGAAGCTCACCGGCGGGGCCATGCACCTGGTGGTGCCGGAGGAGATCGGCCGCTGCGCCATCGTCAGCGTCCCCACGGAGGAGATCAAAGACTGGATGAAAGCCGGAGGGATCGGCCCATGAATATTACCATCCGTCCCGGCCAGAGAAGCGGCCGGGTGAAAATACCCGCTTCCAAATCCCAGGCCCACCGGCTGCTGATCTGCGCCGCCCTGGGCCAGGGGGAGACTGTCATTGCCTGCGACGGCCTCTCTGCCGATATTACCGCCACCATGGCCTGTCTCAACGCCCTGGGGGCGGATATCCGCCAGACAGAGGACGGCCGCCTTCGGGTGCGGCCCATTGAGCAGGTGCCTGCCGGGCTGTGCCATTTGTACTGCGGGGAGAGCGGCAGCACCCTCCGCTTCCTGCTGCCGGTCTGCGGCGCATTGGGGGCGGATGCGGTGTTCCATATGGAAGGCCGCCTGCCCCAGCGGCCCCTGGCCCCCCTGGACGCGGAACTGACTGCCCACGGCATGACCCTGCGGCAGGAAAACGACCTGCTCTATTGCTCCGGCCAATTACAGTCCGGGGACTATACCCTGCCGGGGAATGTATCCTCCCAGTACATTTCCGGCCTGCTGCTGGCCCTGCCTCTGACGGCGGGGGACAGCCGCCTGACCGTCACCGGCAGCATCGAGTCCGAAGCCTACATCACCATGACCGAGGACGCCCTGGCCCTGGCGGGCATCCGGCTGGAGAGATCCGGCTGGTGCTACCGCATCCCCGGCTCCCAGCGGGGGAAATTGCCGGAGACCTTGCAGGTGGAGGGGGA
>JAEDJR010000219.1 GCA_016296235.1 Oscillospiraceae bacterium | reverse complement strand
CCAACCCCGGCGAAAACACTGGTTCCGGCAAGCCTGCCGGCACTGTGACCAAGCCGGAGCTGAATACCGAGGATCACTATGCCTACCTGAAGGGCTATGCCGATGGCACCATCAATCCCAACGGCAAGATTACCCGGCAGGAGGTCGCAACGATCTTCTTCCGCCTGCTGACGGAGGAATCCCGTGAGGCCTACTGGTGCACCACCAACAGCTTTACCGATGTGCCTGCCGGCCACTGGGCCAACAACGCCATTTCCACCGCCGCCAGGGCCGGAATCATCAACGGCTATCCCGATGGCACCTTCGGCGGCGACCGGACCATCACCCGCGCCGAGTTCGCGGCCATTGCCGCCCGCTTCAGCAACAGATCCGGCAGCACGGCTGCCTTCACCGATGTGTCCGGCCACTGGGCTGCCAAGGCCATCGGCAAGGTTGCCGCAGAGGGCTGGATTAACGGTTATGCCGACGGCACCTTCAAGCCCGATCAGCCCATCACCCGTGCAGAGGCTGTGACGATCATCAACGCCATGCTGAACCGGAAGGCAGATGCGGACAATATGCTGGAGGATATGATCTGCTGGCCCGACAATGCCGATGTCAACGCCTGGTATTACGAGGCCATCCAGGAGGCCACCAACGGTCACGCCTGGAAGCGCATAGACGGCGAGAACGTCTGGACGCAGCTGCTGCCCGCGCTGGATTGGTCCCGCCTGGAGAGCCCCTCCAACCGGTACTATTTCCCCGTGATTGGTTAATTTCCGTCAAAGGGCTATCTCACCCCGGTGAGATAGCCCTCAGACTGTCTCAGAACCTGAAAAATCGAACACCACCGTAGGGCGGGGGCTTGCCCCCGCCGTGAGCAATACAGCCCGGGCTATCAGCCGCCTGCACGCGGGCGGCTGATAGCCGCCCCTACAGGCAAAACCGAAAAACACCACCGTAGGGCGGGGGCTTGCCCCCGCCGTGAGGAATACAGCCCGGGATTACGGCTGCCTGCACGCGGGCAGCTAATAGCCCCGCCTACGCCCTTTTTCTCAGTGCGGGACGAACCCCACCATAAAACCCGTGCGCGGATAAAAGATAGACCAAACTGCTATTCGTATAAGGAGACTCCATGCAAATCAGAAACAAATATCTCTCGGCGGCCTGGAAATTGTTGGCCTCCGCTGCCGGTACCTTGGGTATTCTGCTGCAGTGCGGCGTGTTCAGCGGAAAACCGGATTTCTCTGTGCTGAATTATTTCACCCTGATGAGCAACGTCCTGTGTGCCGTGTATTTCCTGTGTGCCGCCGTGCAGCTTCTCCGGGGCCGTCCGGCCTTCTGGAAACGGGCCAAGGGTGCGCTGCTGCTGTGCATTCTGGTCACGGGCCTGGTCTATCATTTTATGCTTCACGGCCGCTTCGAGATGCAGGGCACCCTGTTCTGGTCCAATACGCTGCTGCACTATGTGGTGCCGGTCATGTCTCTGCTGGACTGGCTGCTCTTTGACGAAAAGGGCGCCTATTCCTGGCGCGACCCGTTCCTCTGGCTCCTGGCCCCCACGGTCTATTTCATCTATGTGGTGGTCCGGGTTCATTTCGGCGCCATTCTCGGGCCTTACGGCAGCCCCTATCCCTACTTCTTCATGGATGCCGAGACTCTGGGCTGGGGACTGGTACTGGCCATCAATCTGGGCCTGCTGGCGGGCTTTTTGCTCCTGGGCCTGCTGCTGACGGCCGTGGACAAGGCACTGGCACGCGTCGGGAGATCCTGCGCGGCCGGATCGCAACGAATCTAATCACAGCACCGCCTCCCCGGGCATAGAATACCCCGGGAGGCGGTTATTTATGATCTATGTGGTACAGCCGGGGGACACTCTGTGGCGCATCGCCCGGCAATATGGTGTGACGGTGGCTCAGATCGCGGCCCTCAATCAGATCCCGGATCCGGATGTGCTGGTGGCAGGCCAGGCGCTGTTGATTTTGAACCGGATCAAGCAGGGGCCTCTGACCATCGACGTGGGCGGCTATGCCTATCCATACATCAGTCCCTGGGTGCTGCGGGAAACGCTGCCGTTTCTCAGCCAGCTGGCGGTGTTTTCCTACGGCTTCACGCCGGAGGGGCGGCTGCTGCCGCCGGCGCTGGCCGACGGATGGCTGGCGGAGCGGGCCGCAGCCGCGGGAGTCCGTCCGGCCCTGGTTCTGACGCCCCTGGGTCAGAACGGCCAGTTCAGCAACTACCTGGTTCACGCCCTTTTGCAGAATTCCCAGGCGCAGATCCGGCTTTTGGAGGAGATCCGGGCCCGCATGGCCCTTCTGGGCTACCGGGAGCTGAACATTGACTTTGAGTATGTCCTGCCGGAGGATCGGGAGAGCTTCGCGGCCTTTGTCAAGCTGGCGGCGGATACGCTGGAGGAGCAGGTGTCGGTGTGCCTGGCGCCCAAATCCAGCCGGGAGCAGCGCGGCCTTTTGTACGAAGGCATGGACTACCGCCTCCTCGGCCAGGCCGCCGACCGCGTGCTGCTGATGACCTATGAATG
>JAEDJR010000218.1 GCA_016296235.1 Oscillospiraceae bacterium | reverse complement strand
CCAGCTGCTGGATCAGGGACTTGGGAACACGGAACATGTTCTCGGTCTCGTTGGAAATAACGGGGAAGCCCAGGCAGATGGCACCGGCGCCGTAGGACACGATCTCATCGGACAGGGGCTTGTAGGCGTTGACGAAGGCACGGACACGATCCATGGTGTACTTGTACAGAGCCTTGGTATCGCCGGGGGTGATGTTGCCGAAGATCAGAGCGGCACGCAGGGCAACGGACACCACGTGGATGACGGACTGCATTTCGAAGCCCAGAGGCACCACGCGCACGCCCTCGCCCAGCTTCATGCCGGCTTCATGGCAATGCTTAATGGAATCGCCGGTCAGGGTGACCAGAATACCCTGAGCCTGGTAGCTCTTGGCCAGAGCAACGGTCTCAGCGGGATCCTCAGCGCCGCCGATGATAACGGCAACACCAGGGATATCGCCGGTAACCAGGGGCACGCCCAGGTTACGGACGAAAGCATCGGTCAGGTGGCCCATCTCGGGCTCGGCGTAGGGCTCGGCACCGTTCAGGTACTTCAGAGCCTCCAGGAACTCAGCACACAGAGCGGAAGCGACACCGCTGTCGAACACGTCCTGCAGACGGTTGTTGCGGGTCATCATGCCCTTGATGGTGTCCATGGCGGCCTTCATCTCGCCCAGGGTGCTGATCTTCACACCGGTGATGGAGTAGTAGCAGGGGAGGCTATAGGCAGTGCTGGGGAAAGCAACTGCGCAGCCCTCGCCGTTGGCGGCGATGGCTTCATCAATGGCTGCAACGGTACGGGCGTAGTTGTAATCGTTACCGCCAAAAACTCTTTCAAAAAGTGTCACGGTTTTTCCTCCTATATTTCGTTCGATGAATCCATATCATTCATCACGGTCTAAAATCGCTTTGATTTTACGAATCTCTTCGATTGCCGCAGGGCTGAAATCGTAGGGAGATTTTCCCTGCCGATCGGCATCAATGACCTCTGCGTTGTAGTGGACGAAGCCCAACAGATCCTCGGCGGGAATGGAATCCCGGATGAACTGCTCGTCACGCTCATCACGCACCTTGTTGGCTACCACCCGGACCCGGCTCACGCCCAGGTCGGAGGCAAGGCGCTTGACATTGCGGTAGGTCTGCACGGATCGGGCGCCGGGTTCGATGACCACGACAAACTGATCCATGTTGGCCGCGGTGCCCCGGCCCAGGTGCTCCAGGCCAGCCTCCATATCCATAATGACCACATCGTTTTTCCGGTAGGTCAGGGCGGACAGGATGGACTTGAGCATCACATGCTCCGGGCAGACACAGCCGCTGCCGCCCACATCCACGGTGCCCATGACCAGCAGCTTCACGCCGTTAATCTCCTTGGAAAAGGTGTCGGGAATATCCGCCACGTAAGGATTCAGCTTGAAGAACTTGTTGGCCGCGTTGGCGCCGGTGCGCTCCTCCACCAGAGTGCGCATTTTGGAGATGGGGACGATGGCGTCCACTTCCTCCTGGCTCAGGCCCAGGGCCAGGCCAAGGTTGGCGTCGGGGTCCACGTCGGCGGCCAGAACGGTCCGGCCTTCGTCGGCGTAGAGCCGGGCCAGGGTAGAGGCCAGGGTGGTTTTTCCCACGCCGCCCTTACCGGTAATCGCTAATTTCATTGGAAAGACCTTCCTTAGATGCCCAGGGCGGCACGCTTGGCTTCGATGCACTCGATCATCTTGTCGCCCAGCTTTTCAATGTCGGTATCAACGACAAACTTTGCCTCGACCCATTCTTTGATGCCGTCTTCGCCCTGGAGCAGGCGGGTAACTTCCGAAGAGCCCTTGGAGTAGGGATCAACGCCCAGGAAGGTTTCAATGCCGGTGGCAACAACGTAGTTACCGATGGACACAGCCTTCTCGGACATCCATTCGGGAGCGCAGCCCACCACGGGAACCTGGGAGATGTTGATGCCCCAGTCCTTGGCGATATCGGCGGCCAGGATCATCATACGGGAGATATCCACGCAGGAGCCCATGTGCAGGACAGGAGGAATGCCAGCCAGCTCGCACACACGCTTCAGACCAGCGCCGCAGTATTCCTTGGCCTGCTCGGGATCCATCAGACCGGCCTTGGCAGCAGCCTGAGCGGCGCAGCCGGTGGTGATGACGATGATGTCGTTCTCCAGCATCTTCTTCATCAGGCCGATGTGGGCGGTGTCGGGACGAACCTTGGGGTTGTTGCAGCCGACCATGGCCACGGCGCCGCGAATAACGCCGGAGTGCACGCACTCGATCAGAGGCTTGGTGGTGCCGAACTCGTCCACCTGGGAGTTGGCAACGCCGTCCAGAACCTTCTTGATGGCTTCCACAGAGTAGCCGACACGGGCCTTCTGCTTCATGTTGGGGATGTTCACCAGCTCGGGCTTGCGGTTCTTGAAGTTTTCAATGGCCATCTTCACGATTGCCTTGGCGCTGACGTCAGCGGAATCGGCACGGAACTGGATGAACTCGGAATCGGGAATCCGGGCGATGGGGGAGGTGGTGATGAACTTGGTATGGAAGCACTTGCTCAGGG
>JAEDJR010000041.1 GCA_016296235.1 Oscillospiraceae bacterium | reverse complement strand
ACCCCCAGCCTCCGCTGCGCTCCGGCAGCCCCCTGTAGAGGGGGCACGAGGGGGGCGCTACAAGACCCAATTACTCCCCCTGGGGGATGCCGCCGCGGCCGGAGAGGGGGCGCTCCGGGCCCCATTCCGGCAGGGGCAGCCGCTGCATGGCACCGAAAATCTTGGTTTTCAGGTCGGGATACTGCTGCTGCAGCTGGGCCAGCAGCTCCTTGACCTCCTGGCGCTTGGTGGACTTGTCCGCCGGACAGACGTTGTGCACCACCGGCAGATTCTCCCGCCGTGCAAAGTTAGCCACGGCCTTCTCGCCCACGTAGAGCATGGGCCGGATCTGGGTCACGTCCATGCGGCTGAGATAGGTCACGGGCTGGAAGCAGCTCAGCCGCCCCTCGTAGAACAGGCTCAGCAGAAACGTCTCCACCGCGTCATCGTAGTGGTGGCCCAGGGCCACCTTGTTCAGTCCCCTGGCCTTCATGGCGTCGTGGAGGGCGCCGCGGCGCATCTTGGCGCACATGGAGCAGGGGTTCTTCTCTTTGCGGATGTCAAAGATAATCGGCCCGATCTCCGTGGGTACCAGGGTGTATGGCACGTCCAGGCTGCGGCAGTAGTCCGCCACCGGCGTGAAATCCATGCCCAGGCCCATGTCCACGGTGATGGCCTCCAGCTCGAAGGGTCTGGGATAATAGGCCCGCAGACCCGCCATCAGGGTCAGAAGCGCCAGGGAATCCTTGCCGCCGGACACGCCCACGCAAATGCGGTCGCCGGCCTGAATCATCTGATAATCGTCCGCGCACCGGCGGACCAAGCCCATGAGATGCTGCATGAAAAATCTCCTTTTTTCAGAAAAAATGCCTCGTGAGAAAACGGGAGTAAAACGGAGCAAAACGGAGGATTCCGGAGTTTGTTCCGATGAAAATAAAAATCCGAAAAAATGTGGTTGACAGGGATTTTGATCTGTGATATAAAGAGAAAGCGCGTTTGGGGATATTGTATCCCGCCGCACTGGATTTGTCAAAAATTTTTATTATATTCTGAAAGCATTCGCTTTCTATGGAGGGAACCTCATGTCTACGACCATGGCAAAGAAGGAGAACGTCCAGAGAAAATGGTATGTTCTCGACGCAGCCGGTAAGCCCCTGGGCCGTACCGCTGTGACTGCCGCCAAGCTGCTGCGCGGCAAGCATAAGCCCGATTTCACCCCCAACGTTGACTGCGGCGATTTCGTCATCATCGTCAACGTGGACAAGGCCGTCCTGACCGGCAAGAAGGGTGAGCAGAAGCTGTACCAGCACCACACCGGCTGGATCGGCAACCTGAAGGAAGTCAAGTACCGCATCCTCATGGAGGAGCGCCCCGAGTTCGCCATGGAGCTGGCTGTCAAGGGCATGCTGCCCAAGAACTCCATCGGCCGCGCCGCCATGACCCGTCTGAAGCTGTACAAGGGCGCCGAGCACAACAACGCTGCACAGAAGCCCGAAGCATGGACTTTGGACTAAGGAGGTAACAGAACATGTACGAGAGCAAAAGAGCTTACCACTACGGCACCGGCCGCCGGAAGTCCTCCGTGGCCCGCGTCCGCGTTTATGAAAACGGCACCGGCTCCATCCTGATCAACGGCCGCGACATCGACGAGTACTTCGGTCTGGAGACCCTGAAGCTGCTGGTCCGTCAGCCCCTGGTCGCCACGGACCTGATGGGCAAGGTTGACCTGGTCATCACCGTGGCCGGCGGCGGCGTCACCGGCCAGGCCGGCGCCATCCGTCACGGCGTCGCCCGCGCTCTGCTGGGCGTCAACCCCGAATACCGCGCCGTCCTGAAGGCCGCCGGTTTCCTGACCCGCGACCCCAGAATGAAGGAAAGAAAGAAGTACGGCCTCAAGGCCGCCCGCCGCGCTCCCCAGTTCAGCAAGCGCTGATCCGAACTATTTGCGAGCAAACACAACCGGAAATACGTCAAAAACCCTGGAATCTATCCGATTTCAGGGTTTTTGTTTTGACGTAGTTTGGATGGGTTTGACCATCAAAGCGGAGAGCATTGTTAACCTTGTCAAACTCTGCCTTGATGTCCTCCGTTGCCTGCACGGTACGAATCCTGGAAGGCTGTTGCGTAAAATGCCACAATCATAATCCCGATTTGATGAACGGAACAGCCCGGGCAGCTGAATGTCCGGGCTGTTTGTTTGCTTTGGCTGCCTGACAGGCGCGGGTCAGCCGCCGATCTGGGCGGTGACGCCGAAGCGCTCCACCAGGGCCTTCAGCGACTGCATATGCTCGTCTGAGGGCGGCTGGGTGGACAGGTCCATCTCCTTGCCAAGGCTTTCGTTTTTCGATTCGCCGAGCCGGTGGTACGGCAGCAGGCAGATCCTCACATCGGTCCCCAGCTCGTCCCGGACAAAGCGGGCGGTGGCGCTGATGTTTTCCTCATCGTCGTTGCAGCCGGGGATGCAGGGCAGCCGGACCCAGACCGGAACGTGGTGAACATGGTAGATCCGCTTGATATTCTCCAGAATCTGCTCATTGGGAACGCCGGTGTATGCCAGGTGCTTCCGGGAGTCCATGTGCTTGATGTCGCACAGCGCCAGATCCACATGGGGATAGATCCGGTCCACCACCGCCCGGGAGGCGAAATTGCTGGTCTCGATGGCGGTGTGCAGGCCCTCCTCATGGGCGGCCATCAGCAGGTTTTCCGTGAAGTCGGGGCAGGCCAGCGGCTCGCCGCCGCTGATGGTCATGCCGCCGCCGGAGCTGTCCAGAAACAGCCGGTCCCGCTGCACCCTGGCAAGGGCCTCTTCCACGGTGGTTGTTTCCCCCGCAATCTCCCGGGCATCGGCAAAGCAGGTGCTCTGACATGCGCCGCAGGCGGTGCAGAGGGCCCGGTCGGTGAAGGCTTTCCAGACGCCGTCCCGCTCCCGCAGGCTGACGGCCTTCTGGGGGCAAATCTCCGCGCATTTGCCGCAGGCGGTACACTTATCCTTGTAGAACATGAGCTGCGGCTCCCGCAGATTGGATTCCGGATTGGCGCACCACAGGCAGCGCAGGGGACAGCCCTTGACAAAGACCGTCACCCGAATGCCGGGGCCGTCGTGGATGCAGTAGGTCTGAATATTGAAAATGGTCGCGGAAACGCTGCGGTCAGCTGCCATAGGATCCAACCTCTTTTACTTGTCCAGAGCCAGTCTGGAATACTTGTAGACGCTGCGGGTGAACTCGGGGTCGATGTACATTTTGCCGAAGGGATCCATGGGCGTGGACAGCATGATAAAGGGATGGGCGCGGAAGGCTTCGATGTTTTCCTCCACCCACTGCCTGGCCATGGCGTCGTATTCCTCCGGGGACAGCCCCTTGGGCGTGGACTCCGGAATGACGAAGATGATGATCTTGTCGCCGTAGGTGCGGTAGAGATCCCAGGTGTCGTTGATGGCCTGGGGCTGCCAGCTGTCCACACCGGCCTCGATCATGGCAGGGACCAGACGCTTGATCCGGCCGCAGGAGTGCAGATCGAAGAACAGACCGATGCTGTGACAATGCTCCACCAGCCGCTTCAGGTGCGGAACGATCATCTCGCGGACCGTATCCAGGGAGAAGAAGGCCTCCATCTGGGAGCCCCAGTCGTCGTGGAGCTGCAGCAGGTTGATGGGATAGAGTTCCATCACATGGTCGATGATCTTGATGTACAGATCGGTCAAATAGGAGAACAGGCGGTGCACATGCTCCTGCTCATCCTCGTCGATCATGGCGACGGCGGCGTCCTCAAAGTCGATCAGGGAGATCAGACGCTCAAAGTAGCCGGTGAACATGGTCAGACGCATGAGATTCTGGCCGTAGCCCTTGACCACGAAGTCACGGTTGGCCTCCAGGCTGCCCGCCCAATCCCAGCTGTCAGGATCGGGAAGGGTGACATAGTCCTCCCAGTGGGACAGATCCTTGACCTTGGGGGCGCCGGGCTTGACCATGGAGCCGCCGATATCCGGAGAGAAAACCCACTCCACGCCGAACATATCCGGGCCGCCGAATTCAGAGGGCGCCATGCGGTTGGCTTCCAGAACCATGCCGCGCACCTGGTTTTCCGGCAGAACTCTGGGCCCGAAGGGCTTGATTTCGCAGAACTGGGGCACCCACAGAGGCAGCTCCTTGCGGTACAGCGCCAGGAGGTTTTCCTTGGGCGTGACGGGGGTGTTGAGGATCATCATATTGGGATTGGCGCCGCGGGCGGGGTACTTGCCCAGAACGTTTAGTTCCTCGGGGCTGAAGGGGATTCTGTCCATGGTTTCAAATTCCTTTCTCACAGATAGTTGACGGTACGGCCGATAATCTCGTTCTGAACGGGCTTGGTCAGCAGGGTGAAGTAGGTGCTGTAGCCGGCGACGCGGACCACCAGATCGCGGTACTTCTCGGGCTCCTGCTGCGCGGCCTTCAGGGTCTCGTTGTCCACCACGTTGAACTGGATGTGCTTGCCGCCGTTGGTCAGGTAGGTTTTGACCATGGAGGCCAGCTTCATGCGGTCGGCTTCGCTCTTCATGGCGGAGGGATGCATCTTCATGTTCAGAAGCATGGCGTTGAACGGATCCTGATCGATCTTCATGGCGCTCATGAGAGAGGCAAGGGGGCCGTGGGTGTCGGTGCCCTGTGCGGGGGACGCGACGCCGTCGGGCAGGATATCGCCCAGCTTGCGGCCGTCGGGCGTGGCGCAGGTATAGCTGCCGCCGGGGGCGTGGGCCGTGATGGAAATGCCGGTGGGACGGGGAGGCTCGCCATAGATGCCGGTGAAGGTCTTGGCGCTGTCGGACCAGAATTTGTACAGGTCGGCAGCGATTTCATCGACGGAGGCGTCGTTGTTGCCGTATTTGGGAGCGTCCTGGCACTGCCGGCGCAGATCCTCATAGCCCTCCCAGTTGGCCTCGATGGCGTTGAACAGGGTTTCCATGGTGCACAGCTTCTTCTCAAAGACCACATGCTTGACGGCGGCCAGAGAGTTGGCCACGCAGATCATGCCGACGGGGTTCAGCAGGGAAGCGTTTTCGTAGAGCATCTTCCGGTTGGAGATGTCCTTGCCGGAGGTGATGCCCTCGTGGGCAAAGGCGGAGTGCACCGCGTCGCAGTTGATCTCCCGGGTCACGCGGCAGAGAATGTTGTGCTCCTCGTTGTACATGCCCATGAAGTAGTACAGCTGCTCCTTGAAGGCCTTTTCAAAGTCCTCGTAGGAGGTGAAGTCCTTCATTTCGCCGGTGCGGGGGCCCAGCTGCTCTCCGGTCTCGCGCATGACGCCGTTGTGCATCATGATATCCAGGACCTTGGGCACGACGAACATGCCCAGGGCGTTGATGCGGGATTTGCCGGGCAGGTTCAGATCCAGGCAGCCGGCCAGCGCGTAGTTCCAGGCCTCGTCGGCGGGAACACCCTGGTCCAGAAGGCCCTGGATGTAGCTCTTGTCGGAGACAAACGCGGGCATGCCCAGGCCGGTGCTGACCAGCTTCATGGCCTCGGACATGAGCCGGTCGGGGGTATTCTCGTTGACGCGGACGGTGATCGTGAACTGGGGCGTGCGAACCTCATAGGCGGCCTTCAGAATCAGATAGCTCAGCTCGTTGGTGGCGTCGTTGCCGTCCTTGTCCACGCCGCCGATGAGGAAGTTGTGCCACCGGGCCATGCCGGCCCACTTGTCGCGCTGCTTGGCGTTGCCGGAGACGAAGTTGAACTGCATGATCTTGATGCGCAGGCACTCCAGAAGCTCCAGAACCTCGTCGTCGGTGATGGCGCCGGACTCGATGTCCTTCTTGTAGAAGGGATACATGTACTGGTCGAAGCGGCCGCCGGGGACGGTGCCGTGGGTAATCATCATCCAGTAGAACCAGAAGCCCTGGATTGCGTCGCGGAAGTCCCGGGCGCCGTGCTCGGCCAGGTGGTGGCAGGTGTCGGCCATGCGGACCAGCTCGGCCTTGCGGACGGGGTCCGCGGTGGCCTCAGCCTTGGCGGTGCAGGCGTCGCCGTAGCGGTGGTACATCCGGGCCATGGCCTCAATGGAGATGATGCAGGCCTCCAGATAGTCGGCCTTGTCGAAGGAGTCGCTGTCCACGAAGCGGAGCTTGCGGCGTTCTTCCCTGGCCTCCTGCAGGGTCTTGCCGATGCCCTCCGTGATGATCTTGCCGTAGTCGGGCACGAAGAAGCTCAGGCCGATGCCCAGGCCCCAGCCGAAGCCGGCGCCGCCGGAGCCGCGGCCCTTGACCTTGCTGGTCCAGGGCGGGCAGAGAATGCCGGAGCGGATGAAGGGCCACATGCGCTCGTCGTCGTAGAACCGGCCCTGCCACTCGTACATCTGGCGGCTCTGGCCCTCCCAGTAGGAGTCCAGGCTGCGCAGGGTCTTGCGGTCCTCGTCGGAAATGGTGTAGTTGCCCTCCAGGATGGAGTCCAGGTCGGCGTCGTCCCAGAAGGGACCCCAGCAGGAGGCCTCCAGGCCCATGGGTTTGGAGGCGACGTTGCCGCAGATCAGTTCGTCGTCGTCGATGTAGATGGTGCGTTTGTCCAGGTAGTTGGCAGTGGCCTTGGCCCGGCGCAGGATCGAGGGCAGGCCCTCGTTCTGTCGCCAGGATTCGATGACATATTTCGGTTTCTCGGCGCACAGGGGGAACTTGTCCACCTTCAGCGCCTGCTGCATCCGTTTGATTCGATCGGTCATGTTGTTACCTCCTGTTACATATTACAAAGAGAGCTCCGTGCGGTTGATGACTTCTTCCTGCATGGCGGCGTTGAGCTGCACGAAGTAGGCGCTGTAGCCGGCGATGCGGATCAGCAGATCCCGGTGCTTCCTGGGTTCTTCGCGGGCTTCGATCAGGGTGCTCCTGTCCACCACGTTGAACTGCACATGCTTGCCGCCGTGGGTCAGATAGGTGGTAATCAGAGAGGCCAGCTTCTCCATGTCCTGCTCGGTCTTCAGGGTGGCCGGGGAGAACTTCATATTCAGCAGCGTGGCCTGGAAGGGATCCTGGTCCACACGCATGGCGGACTGCATCACGGCCACGGGGCCGTTGTGGTCCATACCCTGCATGGGGCTCATGGTGCCGTCGGCCAGAAGCGTGCCTGCCTTACGGCCGTCGGGAGTGGCGCCGGTGAGCAGGCCGCCGGGCTGGTGGCTGGTGATGGAGATGCCGCAGGGCACGGTGACGCCGCCGGTGATGGTCTTGAGGGTGGGGACGAAATCGGTGAACAGCTTATAGCAGCGGGCGACGATGTCGTCCACATAGGGATCGTTGTTGCCGAACTTGGGCGCGTTCAGGAAGTCGCGGCGCATCTCGTCGTAGCCTTCCCAGTTGGCCTCCAGGGCGTCGTAGAGCTCCTGCAGGGTGTATTTCTTCTCGTCGAAGCACAGCTTCTTGATGGCGGCGAAGGAATCGCCCACGTTGACCATGCCGATGGTGCAGACGGAAGCGGTGTTGTCAAAGGGAATATCGTGGCGGCGCCAGATGTCCATGCCGCTTTCGATGCCCCGGTACATGAGGGCGCTGCGCAGGGGGTCTGCCAGCAGCTCCTGGGTGACCTTCAGCTCCACGTTGTTGCGCTCGCCCACGATGCTGACGCAGTATTTGAACTGCTCCGTCCAGGCGGCGAACATCTCTTCAAAGCTCTGAAACTTGGTGAAGTCGCCGGTGGGGATACCGGCCTGCTCGCCGTTTTTCACATTGATGCCGTTGTGGCGGAACAGGTCGAAGATGACGGTCATGATGGTCATGGGCACGGGGCCGGTACGGCTCTTGCCCGCCAGATTGGCGTCGAGGCAGCCGGTAATGGCGTATTCCCGGGCATCCTCCAGGGAAACACCGTGGTTGGTGAAGAACTTGATGTAGCTCTCGTCGGAGATGAAGGCAGGCATGCTCAGGCCGGCCTTCTGGCACTCGATGCCCTTGAGGATCAGCTCCTTGGGGGTGGAGTCGGCCACGCGGATGGTGATGGTGTGGTGGGGCGTGCGGGTAATCAGGGCGGCTTCCAGCAGCAGGTAGCTCAGCTCGTTGGTGGCGTCGCTGCCGTCGCGCTTGACGCCGCCGATGACGAAGTTGTGCCACTTGGCAAAGCCGGCGTTCTTCTTGCGGTTGTTTTTGCCGGAGGTGCGGTTGAGCTCCATGTCCTTCAGACGCATGCAGCACAGCAGCTCCAGTACCTCTTCCCGGGTGGTGCGGCCTGCGGCCAGGTCGGCCTCGTAGAAGGGGTACATATACTGGTCAAAGCGGCCGCCGGGCAGCGTGGTGGAGGGGCTCAGCATCAGGAACTGGAACCAGAAGCACTGGATGGCCTCCCGGAAGGTCCTGGGCTTCTCCATGGGCACCCGGGAGCAGGTCTCGCTGATGACCTGCAGCTCGGCTTTGCGGATGGGATCGGTCTCGGCTTCAGCCATCTTGGCGGCCAGCCTGGCGTAGCGTCCGGCCAGGGTGTTCATGGCCTCGAAGGCCATGATGACGGCCTGATAGTAGCGGAACTTGTCGATGCTCTCGCCGTCGAAGAACCGCAGCTCCTTTTGGCAGGCCTTGGCCTGGGCAATGAGGGCATTGGTGCCGTTTTCCAGAATCTTGGAATAGTCCACCATCAGCAGCACCAGGCTCGGCCCCAGGCCCAGACCGCTCTGGGCATAGCCGCCGCCCACACCGCGGCCCGCCTTCTTGTCCTTCCAGGGGGGCAGGACCAGACCGGCCTTCAGCAGCTTCAGGATTCGCTCGTCCTGTTCCTCGTAGAAGATGTCGCCCTGCATACCGATCTGGGTGGCGGGATCGTGGGTCTTGTTCAGCTCCTGCAGATCCTTCTGGTCCTGCTCGGAGATGATGAAGCCGTCCTCCACCAGGCTGTCGATCTCGTCCTGCGTCCAGATGCCGTAGTTGGGGTCGATCTCCAGACCCATGGGCTTGGAGGCGCCCATACCGACGATCAGCTCGTCGTCGGCAATGGCGATGGGCATCCGCTCGGCATAGGCCTTCAGCATTCTGCCGCGCTGCACCATCGCGGGCTCGTTCTTGTGTTCCTTCAGCACGTCTGCGGTAATGCGGTATTTTTCAATGCAAATGGGGTAGGTGTCGACGACAACACGCTTTTTGATTCGCTCGATTCTCTCGTACATGGCTGTCCCTCTTTCCGTCGCGATTTTTGTAAATCCATTGCAATTTTTCGGTCTAACGATTATAGTATAATTATATCGAATTAAGAAATCACAGTCTATGGCTAACCAGTCCAGATTTGCGCACAATTCGCACAACACGCACAAAGGAGAAACGGTCATGACCAGTTTTGTCAACTCGCTTGCCATGATTCTGCAGGAGCACCTGCTCCGCAAGGTGGAAGGAACCGCCCTGGTCCGCTTTGACGGCATCCTTCTTCTGGGCGAGGGCCAGGATTTTGACAAGCGCTTTCTCTGCATCGGCACACCGGACGAGTGTGCCCGGGCTCTGGCCACGGCGGAGAGCGGATGCCTGATCAGCGCCGGCGACAGTGAGGCCCTGCGGCAGACCAACAAGTCCCCGGCGGTCAATCTGCTGGTGACGGAGCTGCCGCTGCTGAAGCTCTATAACATCTGCAGCACCAATCTCAGCGACCTGTCCCGGCTGCGGGACGAGCTGCTGGAGACCACGCCGCGCAATATCAGCAATCTGCTGCACACGGCCTTCCGGATCTGCCAATGCTCCGCCGTGGTGGTGGATCAGAACCTCAATCTGCTCTATGAGCAGACCCGCCAGGAGCACAGCCAGCGGCTGGCGGCGCTGTTCGATCAGGAGCTGACCGGCCCCGAAGCCGTCCGGAGCCTCTTCGGCCTGCGGGAGCTGCCCGCCAGACCGGTCATCCGCACCGATGCGCGGATCAAGTTTGTCTGCGTTCCCCTGCGCCACAACGGGTTTTCCGGCCATCTGATCTGCTCCGGCGAGCCGGAGAACCGGCTGATGGAGCAGGCGGCCCTGTATCTCCGGGAGCTGATCGAGCCGCTGCTGGAGACCGGAACGGCTCTCACGGCCCAAAGCCTGCCCTTCCAGTCCATTTTCTCCCGGATTGTCTCGGAGCGCGGGGAAAACGACGATGTGCTGCTGATCGGCCTGCGGAATCTGCCCGTGGCGCCCAAGTCCAATATGCGGCAGATTCTCATCCGTTCGGAATTGGCGGTCAGCTGCGAGGGGGACCGGCCGGTGCTGAAGGAGCTGAAAAAGCGGGCCATGGAATTCTTCCCCAACGCCAACGTGGCCCTCATGCGGGAGGAAGTGGTGGTTCTGCTTTCGTCGGACACCCTGTATTGCCCCATCAATTTCTCCCTGGCGGAGTTTGACGCCTTCCTGGCCGGGAACCGGGCCATTGCCATGATCGCCAATCCGGTTTCCTCCGTGCAGGGTCTGCGGGTGATGTACCATCAGTGCCGCCGCACCATCCCCATTGCCCTCGCCGTCCGGCATGACAGCCGGGAGCGCTATCTGATCTTCTCCCGGTACGCGCAGTACCACCTCATCGACGTCTGCGCCCGGGCGGGAAAGGACTATATGGATACGGACGACGTGGTTTATCTGTGCCACAACGGCGTCCTGACCCTGACCCGGTACGACCGTGCCTACCAGAACAATCTGCGGGATGTGCTGTTCTACTACCTGATGAATGACCGCAGCATCTCCAGGACCAGCTCCCAGATGTATATGCACCGCAATACCCTGATCTACAAGGTCAAGCAGATCGAGGAGCTGCTGGGCGAGTCCCTGGATGATCCCTATACCCGCCACTCGCTGATCTTCTCCTGCCTGCTGCTGCGCTACCGGGAGATGTACCAGAAGGAGGGCGTCATCCTGTCGCCCATGGAGCGGAACAGACGCGGCTCATCCGAGAGCAAATCACAGCCCTGAGAAATGCCCGCAGAGGATGCTGCCCCGATATGACGAAGACCCGCTGCAAGAGAATGCTTGCAGCGGGTCTTGCATAGATGCAGCAAAGACCTGAATGTTCAGGGTCAGCCGCCGATGTACCAGAAACCGGTGAAGGTGAGCAGGGCGACACCCAGCATGATGCACACAGCCAGAACCAGCTGAGGCACGAACAGCTTCTCGGAGATCTCGGGGCCGGCGCCGATCTGAGCGGCAGCACCGCCGGTGGAGATGGGGGAGATGGAGGTGCAGGCCACGCCGACCAGCATGGGCATAGCCATGGCGGTGAAGGACAGGCCGGTGACAGCAGCCAGGGAGGGGACCATGGCGTACAGCAGAGGCAGAACGGTGGAGGCGGAGACGCAGAAGCTCAGGGCGGAGGCAATCAGCGCGAAGCAGGGCCCGATCAGGAAGGTGGGCATATTCTGCATCCAGACGGTCAGGGTGTCGGTGACGCCCATGGCGGAAGCCAGACCGCAGTACTGGGACATGAACACGATGACCCAGAGAATGTTCCAGTTAACGTGCTTGGAGAAGATTTCCTTCAGATCACCAACGTGCAGCAGAGCCAGGACGGCGATGCCCATGGAGCAGGTGATGGGAACGGTCAGGTTGGAGCTCATCCACTTGGCCCACTTCCACTTGAACAGGGTGTTCAGGATGGAGGGGAAGAGCAGCAGGGAGATGCAGATCAGAATAGCGGCCAGGGTGGTCTTCTGCTGGGTGGTGAAGGGCTCGGGCTTGTCCATTTCGGTGGCGGCATTCTTGTTCACCTTCCAGCCCTTGCAGATGACGAACATGATGACAAAGACCAGGATGCCCAGAACGGCCAGGAAAGCAGCCATGTTCCAGATAACGTTGACGCCCAGGTGTTCCATGGACAGGCCGGTGTGCATGGCGCCCATGGTGGTCCAGGGAAGGAAGGCGCCGATCATGGTGCCGCACCACAGGGAAGCGACAACCAGCAAGGGATGGAGTCCAGCGGAAATTGCGAAGCCCCAAGCCAGAGGCGCGACGATGAAGGTGTTGTTGGTGGATGCGCCGGCGCCGGCGATGATGACGGCGATGCACATGATGGAGATGGACAATGCCCACTTGGCGTTACGGAAGGCGTAAACGACCTTCAGACCCAGAGCCTTCAGGGTGCCGTTGGCACTGGCAAAGGCGTAGAAGATGATGGGCATGGCATAGTTCCAGAACAGGGACGTGGGGAACATCTTGACATAGTCGGCAGACTTGCCGCCCAGGTACGTCCAGGTGATGATGAAACCAAAGATAATACCGACAAAGCCGATGTTGATCTTGAACTTGGTTCCGATGACCACCGCGAGAATGAAGAATGCGAAGAAGATCAATACGTTCATAATTCTCTCCCTTTTACGTTGTTTTTCCACTTTTCTCTTAGTGTGGTGTTACTTATTATATTCTCCAAAAAACCCGGTGTAAAGGTCACCCGATTGTATCTTTTGCACAAACCATTGACACAAATGCCCAATTTTCTGCCGCCCATCTCTTTTTTTCCCAA
>JAEDJR010000217.1 GCA_016296235.1 Oscillospiraceae bacterium | reverse complement strand
TTTTTTCGACAGTCTGGAGAACCATCTGCGATGGTTCTGTTTGCTCCGCAAACGACACCTCTCAGTCACGCGTTGCGTGACAGCTCCCCTCAAGGGGAGCCGGTTGCTGCTTCCTCCAGCACCTGGCCGATGCTCTCCCGGAAGACCAGGCTGGCTTCGTCGTCGTAGGGCGTCTCGTCCCGGTTGATGAGCACCAGGCGGCTGCCCCGATAGTAGCGGATCAGGCCCGCCGCCGGGTAGACCGTCAGGCTGGTGCCGCCAACAATCAGCAGGTCCGCCTCCGCGATGGCCCGCACGGCCCCCATGATGCACCGGTCGTCCAGGGACTCCTCGTAGAGCACCACGTCGGGCTTGATGGTTCCGCCGCAGCTGCACCGGGGGATGCCCACGGACTGCTGGACGAACTCCGGGCTGTAGAATTTGCGGCATTTCTGGCAGTAGTTGCGGTGGATGGAGCCGTGGAGCTCGAACACCTGTTTGCTGCCGGCCTTCTGGTGGAGACCGTCGATGTTCTGGGTCACCACGGCGGACAGCTTCCCCTGCTGCTCCAGGGCCGCCAGGGCCTTGTGGGCCCGGTTGGGCTCCACGTCCAAAACCAGCATCTTTTCCTTGTAAAACCGGTAGAATTCCTCCGGGTGGGAGCGGAAAAAGCTGTGGCTCAGGATGGTCTCCGGCGGATAGTCGAATTTCTGGTGGTACAGGCCGTCCACGCTGCGGAAGTCCGGGATGCCGCTTTCAGTGCTGACACCGGCGCCGCCGAAAAAGACGATGCGGCGGCTCTCCTCAATCCAGCTTCTGAGGGTCGAAATTCTGTCCATACTCTTCCTCCATTTCCCGCAGGAGCTTTTTCTCCTGTTTGGTTTCAAAGCGGAGCTGCCGGTACATATCCGGCCGCCGCTGCCGGGTGCGCAGCAAAGACTGCTTTCTGCGCCAGCGGGCCACGGCGGCGTGATCCCCGGACAGGAGAATCTTCGGCACCGCCAGACCGTGCCAGACCTCGGGACGGGAATACTGGGGATATTCCAGGGTGCCGTCCCAGTGGCTCTCGTCGGTGAAGCATTCCTCGTCCCCCAGAACCCCGGGCACCAGGCGGCACACGGCGTCGGCCACGGCCATGGCGGGAATCTCTCCGCCGGTGAGGACGAAGTCGCCCATGGAGATCTCCTCGTCCACGCACTCGTCGATGAACCGCTGGTCGATGCCCTCGTAGTGGCCGCAGACCAGGATGAGGTTTTCATAGCTGTCCCGCAGCCGCCGGGCGTGGGCCTGGTTGAAGGTCACGCCGCAGGGGGACATGTAGATGGTGTGCACCGGGCCGCCCACCTCGTCGCAGATGGCCTGCCAGCAGTTGAACAGGGGATCCGCCTGGAGCACGGCTCCGTGGCCGCCGCCGTAGGGATAGTCGTCCACCTGGTTCTGCTTGTTGGTGGTGTAGTCCCGGATCTGCCAGGCCTCGATGCGGATCAGCTCCCGTTCCTGGGCCCGGCCCAGGATGCTCTCGTTCATCATGTCCCCCACGGTGTCGGGAAACAGGGTCATAATGTCAATCCGCATCGCTTTCCATCCCCTCGATGAGATGCACCCGCACGCAGCCCTGGCTGGGGTCCAGAGGCTCCACGAACTCCTTCACGGCGGGAATCAGGTACTCCCGCTGCCCCTTGACCACATAGACGTCGTTGCCCGGCAGGGTCAGCACCTCGGTGAGCTTGCCGATCTCCACGCCGTCGGCCAGCACCGGCAGGCCGATCAGGTCGGCGATAAAGGCCACGCCGTCCTCCAGCTCCACGTCCTCCCGGGCGATGGAGATTTCTTTTTGCCGCAGCCTGGCCGCGTCCTCGATGGAATCCACGCCCTCCAGCTTCAGCAAAATCATGGATTTCTGCCGGCTGCTGTGCTGCACCCGGTATTCCCGGCCGTCGATGAAGAACCGCTCATAGTCCAGCAGCTCGTCGGGATCATCGGCCCAGGGCATGACCTTCACATGGCCCCTGAGGCCGTGGGTGTTGACAATCTGCCCCGTGGGCAGCAAATTCTGGTTCATGGGAACACGCTCCTTTGCATGACTGGGAAGGCCCTCTGTAGGGCGGGGGCTTGCCCCCGCCGCAGCGTGTCGAAAAAGTCTTTTCGCCCCGCTGGGTGCGGTTTTTCGAACTTTTTGAAGTTCGAAAAACCTGTTTTATTGAACGCGCAAGGGGTCTTAACCCCTTGCACACATTCCCCGCTACTCAGTCGTCAAACTCTTGTTCATAGTTTTTCGACAGTCTGCGGCGGGGGCAAGCCCCCGCCCTACGGGATGGATCGGGATGGATCAGGCTTCAATAGCTGTATTGTACCACAGAACTTCCGGCGGCGCACCTGTTTTTCTGGGTTTACATACAATTAACTTTCCCCGGATTTCCGACTTTACATTGGAATTTTACAATAAGGCCGTAATCCAAAATCAAAGGAGAAGAAAAACCATGAAAACAAGAATCCTTGCGCTGCTGCTCAGCGCTCTGCTGGTGGCCGGACTGACGACCGGCTGCGCCAA
>JAEDJR010000216.1 GCA_016296235.1 Oscillospiraceae bacterium | reverse complement strand
TACATGGTGTCTTTCAGCTCATCCAGAAGCATATCAAAATAGCACTCCATGCCCTCCTGTCCGCCGCCGTAGTAGGAGATCAGAACCGGTCTGCAAATCAGGCAGGCATCCGCGCCCAGCGCCAGGGCCTTAAAGATGTCGATGCCGGAACGGATTCCGCCGTCCACAATGATTTTTGCCTGCTTTGCCACTGCATCCACGATCTCGCCCAGAACCTCTGCCGTTGCCGGCACGTCGGACAGGACACGCCCGCCATGGTTGGATACGATAATGGCGTCCGCGCCTGCGTCAATGGCTTTCCTTGCGCTGTCAGCCGTCATGACGCCCTTGACGATAAAGGGCAGCTTTGCGTTCTCCTTCAGCATCCGCAGCTGCTCTACGGATTTGCTGCCGCCGCTGCCGTTGCACGCCTTCAGATGGGGCAATCCCGCGCTGTCCACCACCACGCCGATGGCCACCGGGGGCAGCCCGTCATTGCACTTACGCATCTGCTCGAGAATATTCTCATCCGCCTCGGGATTGATGATCGGCACGCCGCAATTGCCGTGTGCCCGCCGTGCCAGGATATTGGCATCGTGAATCTCCGGCTGGATCCCCGAACTGTAAAAGTGCAGAAGCCCTCTGCTTTCACAGGCTGCAAAGCACTTTTCATTGAAGTCCCGGACATCATCCGTAGGATTGTACTGCATCCGGATGGAGCCAATGGGGCCGCTCACCAGCGGGAAAGCAAGCCTTCTGCCGAACAGTTCCACGGAGGTGTCAATTTCCGTGTTGGGGACGATGGCATCCATGTTCAGCTTGATTTTCCGCCAGGCATTATAATTGTCGTTTGCAACGTTCCCCGGTTTCTTGGACCCGGGGCCCGGCAGGGTGTTTCCACAGCCCAGACCGTTGCACACCGGGCAAACCTTACACCTTGGTCCAATGTTCTTTCTTGCGTTTTCCAGCACTTCTGAATATTTCATGGCTTACCTCCGTATTCAAAGGGTACCCTCAGTATAGCAAGGGAACGGGGAGAATGCAAGCTCGCAGGGATTTGCAGACAAATGAATCGCTTAAAACGCAATTTGTTAAAACAAGATGGCACCCGGTACCGGCAGGTGGCCTTGAATAAGGAGTGACCCTATGAAAAACAATGTTTCTGCAAAAAGTTCCTGGGCCGCCGCTTTCACTGTGGCCTCTGTCTGGTTCGGAACTCATGTAGGCGGAGGTTTTGCCTCCGGTAATCAGGTCATCCAGTACTTCGCCCAGTACGGATGGACCGCAGCGATCTTCCCTCTGCTGGCCATGGGCCTGCTTGCTTATGTGATTTACATTATCAGCAATCCTTCGGACAAAAGCGCTGCCCCTCTTTGGTAAAAAAGGCAGAAGGGGGAGAATCTTGAGAAATGGGCAGGGCTATGGTATCATAATGGAAATATGACATACAGGGAGGCATGCACCTTGATCCTTGACGCGGATAAAAACATAAAGAAGCTGGCCCGGCGCATCATAGAGGACGCCGGACTGCCCTATACGGAGGCCCAGCTGAAGGAAATCCCGGCGATTCTGGCGGCCAAGAGCCGCTACTTCTGGTGCATCGATAACCAGGAGTTCGACCTGATGCCGGATGTTTTTACGGAGGAGGGCTTCCAGACCTTCTGGGGCGGGCGGCCCGGCCTTAAGGACCGGCTGGCCCAGGTGGAGCAGAACAGGCACACCTGCGGGGAGGATATGGTGCCCATGCACTTTGGCTACAACCAGATCGTCCGTTTCACCGGGGAGGACAGCTGCCAGCTGCTGACCAGGATGCACGACTACCACACCTATAAGGACAACGGCCAGACCTACTCCGGCTTCGGCCTGTATGTGGATGATCTGGTGAAATGCCCGGACGGCCGCTGGCGGATCAAGACCCTGCGGCTGAGCTACCGGCTGCTGGACGGGGAATTGCGGAGCAGGAGCTGACGGACAGACTTAGGGATCGGAGGAATATTGATATGTCATCCGTATTGGCAGAGCCCATCCGAATCGGTAGGATGGCGCTGAAAAACAGAATGGTCATGGCCCCCATGGGCGTGACCGTAGGAAACATGGACGCATCCACGGTGGACTATTTTGTGGAGCGGGCCAAGGGCGGGGCCGCCCTGATTTTCTGCAATGTAAAAGGCTCGGACAGCTTCGAGTCTGTGGATCATTCCATCTTCTTCACGGAGGAGACAGAGGCGCTGTTTCGCCAAATCGTGGAGCGCAGCCACAGCTACGGCTGCATGGTGGGCGCCCAGATCATGCCCGGAGACGGACGCATCGGCGGGGCCAGCACCCGCTATAAAGTCCCGGTCAGCGCCAGTCCATGCAGCTGGATGCACGCGCCCAAGCTGAAATGCCATCCGCTGAGTCTGGAGGAGATCGCCCTTCTGGAGGCGGACTACCGCCGGTCTGTCCAGGCGGCCCTGCGCTGCGGGGCGGACTGCGTGGAAATCCATGCCTACGGCGGTTATCTCACGGATCAGTTTTTGACCCGGCGCTGGAACTCCCGGACAGATGCCTACGGCGGAAGCCTGGAAAACAGGGCC
>JAEDJR010000040.1 GCA_016296235.1 Oscillospiraceae bacterium | reverse complement strand
AAGGCCCGCAAGGACGAGGTCGATACCCGGAACATGGCCGACCAGATGGTCTACCAGTCCGAGAAGGCTCTGAGCGATCTGGGTGACAAGGTCTCCGACAGCGAAAAGGCCCCCGTGCAGGCCGCCATCGACCACCTGAAGGAAACCCTGAAGGGCAATGACGTGGCCGCCATCAAGGCCGCCACCGAGGAATGCCAGAAGGCCTTCTACGCCATCAGCGAGAAGCTGTACCAGCAGCAGGCTCCCCAGGGCGGCGCACAGCAGCCCGGCGGCAGCCAGGGCCCCAACGATGACGGCGTTGTGGACGCCGACTACGAAGAGGTCAACTGATTGCATCCATCCCGGGGAGGCCCACGCTTCCCCGGGAGATGTTCGTAAAAGAGCAGTCCCCCGTGCGCTCCGCAACAGTCCTCCGTCTCCTGACGGAATGCCTGCAAGGGGTACGGATTGCCACGTCGCTGCGCTCCTCGCAATGACATGCCATTTTCCGCACACTGACAACGGCGCACGAAGGGACTGACATAGAGGTAACATTATGGCTGATAAACGAGACTACTACGAGGTCCTGGGCGTTGAAAAAAACGCTTCTGAGGGCGAGATTAAAAAGGCCTACCGCAAGCTGGCCATGAAATATCACCCGGATCAGAACCCCGGTGACAAGGCTGCGGAGGAAAAATTCAAGGAGATCAACGAGGCCTACGAGGTGCTCTCCGACGCCGACAAGAAGGCCCGCTACGACCAGTTCGGCTTTGCCGGTGTGGATCCCAACTTCGGCGCCGGCGGCGGCGCCTATGGCGGCGGCTTCTCCGGCTTTGACGGCTTCGATCTGGGCAGCATCTTCGGCGATTTCTTCGGCGGCGGCGGCGCCAGCTCCGGCGGACAGCGCCGCAGCGGCCCCACCCGGGGGCAGAACCTGGGCGTCGAGCTGGAGATCACCTTTGAGGAAGCCGCCTTCGGCTGTGAAAAGGAGATCACCTTCGGCCGTATTGAGCCCTGCTCCACCTGCGGCGGCAGCGGCTGCAAGGCCGGCACCCAGCCGGAAACCTGTTCCCGCTGCGGCGGCCGGGGCACCATCCGCACCCAGCAGAACTTCATGGGCATGACCATGCAGTCCGAGAGCCCCTGCCCCACCTGCGGCGGCAAGGGCAAGCTCATCAAAGAGCCCTGCACCACCTGTAAGGGCAAGGGCAAGGTGCGGCGGAACAAGACCATGAAGGTCCAGGTGCCCGCCGGCATCGACAACGGTCAGTCCTTCCGCCTGCGGGGCGAAGGCAACTGCGGCTCCAACGGCGGCCCCTGCGGTGACGTTCTGGTGACCGTCGCCGTCAAGCCCCACGCCATCTTCGAGCGGGACGGCGCCAATGTCCTGTGCGAGATGCCCATCACCTTCACCCAGGCGGCCCTGGGCGCGGAGATTGAGGTTCCCACCCTGGACGGCAAGGTGCGCTACAACATCCCCGAGGGCACCCAGACCGGCACCACCTTCCGGCTCAAGGGCAAGGGCATTCCCTATGTGGGCTACAAGAACCGCGGCGACCAGTACGTCACCGTGGTGGTGGAGACGCCCACCAAGCTGACCCGGGAGCAGAAAGAGCTGCTGAAAAAGCTGGACGCCACCCTGGATGACGACGGCCAGCCCAAGCGCAAGGGCTTCTTCGAAAAACTGCGGGATAGCTTCGACAATTAAAAAAGTGCAAAATAGAGCCTGACATAAAAGCGATTCTGAACAAACGATGATCGCACCAAGGCTCCCCTGCGTAAGGGGAGGCTGTGCGTGCAGCTAAATCTGTTCAGAATCGCTTTTACGTCAGGCTCTGTTTTTCGGTTACCCCAGGAGCAGGGGCAGGGCGCCGAAGAGGGCCAGGAGCAGCAGGGCCACGACGGCCACAGGGAGAATCACCAGCAGGGCCGACACGATCATGGCCAGGGTATCGCCCTTCTCGACCTCCTTGCGGATGTCCTCCTCCCGTTCCTCCTGCTCTTTTTCCGGATCGTGACCGCCGGATTGATGGGCATAGTCCATGGCGCGATCCACTTTTTTCTGAAACAGCATCCTGTCTCTCCTTTCCCGGGATAAATTTCGCCGCTGCCATGACTGCCATGGCAGCGGCGGAATTGTTGATTAGTCCTTCTTCTCCTTTTCGCTGACGCGATGGAGCTTGTGGTGGCAGGCCACGAAGTGGTTGGGAGCAACCTCCTCCCACTCGGGAACCACCTGCTTGCAGATTTCCGTGCAGTAGGCGCAGCGGGTATGGAACTTGCAGCCCTTGGGCGGGTTCACCGGGCTGGGAATATCGCCCTCCAGGATCTGCAGCTCCTTACGGCTCTCGTCCTCGGTGGTGGGAATGGCGTTCAGCAGCGCCTCGGTGTAGGGATGCACCGGGTTGTCAAAGATCTCCTGAGAGTCCGCCAGCTCCACCATGGTGCCCAGGTACATGACGCCGATGCGGTCGGAAATGTACTTGACCACGGACAGGTCGTGGGTGATGAACAGGTAGGTCAGATCCTCCTGCTCCTTCAGATCCTGCAGCAGGTTGATGATCTGGGCCTGAATGGACACGTCCAGAGCGGAAACCGCCTCATCGCAGACCACGAACTTGGGATGGGTGGCCAGGGCGCGGGCGATGCCGATACGCTGACGCTGGCCGCCGGAGAACTGATGGGGGAACCGGTGCAGGAAGTAGGGAGCCAGTCCGCACTGATCCATGACCTTCAGCACCATTTCCTGCATCCGCTCGTCCTTTTTCTTGATCATGTTGTGGGCCTGCATGCCCTCGCTGATGATCTGGCCCACGCTCATGCGGGGGTTCAGGGAGGAGTAGGGATCCTGGAAGATCAGCTGCATATCCCGACGGAGCTTGCGCATTTCGTTGTAGGTCAGGCGGGCCAGGTCGATGCCGTCGTCCCGGTATGCCTCATACTTCTGGAATTCGGGATCTGCGGCATAGGGCCGGCGCAGAACGTCAATTTCGCCCTGAACCTTTTTCATGTCCGCCCGCAGACCGGCGATGCGGTCCTCAATGGACTTCACCTTGGCCTTGGCGGCGTCCACCTTAGCCTGGGAGCTCTTGCCCTTGCTCAGGGCGAAGTTCTCGTCGTCCAGATCCACCTGGGCGCTCTGCAGCTCGTCATCCAGATTGGTAATCTGCTTGGAAATGCCGTAGGCCTTCTCGTACAGGGCCTGCACGGGTGCCAGATCCTTGACGGTCACAAAGCCGCCGACGATCTTGGTCATGTTGAGCATGGCGTCCTCCGCCAGCTTCCGGGCCTGATCCAGCTCGCCATGCTTGGCGTACTGATCTTCCTCGGACAGCTTTGCGTATTCGGCCTCCAGCTTATCCTTCTTGGCCTCCAGCTCCTTCCACTGGCTGCGGAGCTTGGGCAGGTTCTTGATGGTATCCAGCATATACTTGGGCGCCAGATCGTCCAGGGAGCGGCCATAGTACATGGTCCGGCCATAGGTCTGGTGGTACAGCTGGAGGATGGTGCGGCCCAGGGTGGACTTGCCGCAGCCGGACTCGCCGACCAGGCCGAAGGTCTCGCCCTTATAGATATCGATGGAGATGCCGTCGTTGGCCTTCACCACGCGGCCGCGCTTGATGGGAAAATATTGCTTCAGATTGCTGATGCGAAGCAGAACCTCTTTGTTATCCATGGCGCGCCTCCTTGTTGGGATAGAAGCAGCGAATCTGCTGCGTCTCGCTGACGTGGGTCAGCTCCGGCTCCTCCTGGCGGCAGCGGTCCGTGGCATATTTGCAGCGGGGCGCGAACTTGCAGCCCTTGGGCAGGTCCAGGGGATGAGGCACGGCGCCGGGAATGGCCTCCAGGCGGGTGTTGGTGGGGGTGTCCAGCCGGGGCACGGAAAGCATCAGGCCCTCGGTATAGGGATGGGAGAATTCGCCGCCGTGGAAGATGGTGCCGGCGGGCGCCAGCTCCACCACCTGGCCGCAGTACATAACGGCCACATCGTCGGCCATCTGGTTGATAACGCCCAGGTCATGGGTGATGAACAGGACGGCGGTGCCGTTCTTGTCCTTCAGCTCGTTCATGAGCTTCAGAATCTGGGCCTGGATGGTCACGTCCAGCGCGGTGGTCGGCTCGTCGGCGATCAGCAGCTTGGGCTTGCAGGCCAGGGCCATGGCGATCATGACACGCTGGCGCATACCGCCGGACAGCTGATGGGGATACTGGGCCGCCACAACCTCGGGGTTGGGGATCTTAACGTCGGCCAGCAGCTCCACGGCCTTCTTGGCCGCTTCCTTCTTGGACATGCCCTGATGGATCATCAGAGGCTCGCTGAGCTGGCGGCTGACGGTGAAGACGGGGTTCAGGCTGGTCATGGGCTCCTGGAAGATGACGGAGATGGCGTTGCCGCGGATCTTGTACATCTCGTTGCGGGTCATATGGGTCAGTTCCTGGCCGTCAAACCAGATTTCGCCGCTCTCAATAAAGCCGTTGTTGTCCAGCAGCTGCAGGACGCTCATGGCGGAGACGGACTTGCCGGAGCCGGACTCGCCCACGACGCCCAGAACCTTGCCGGCGTCCACCGAATAGCTGACGTCATTAACGGCTTTGACGATGCCGCGCTTGGTGGTGAAGAAGGTTTTCAAATTTTTCAGTTCCAAAAGTGCCATATCTTCAAACCTCCTTAGCGTTCCGCAGACTTGGGATCGAAGGCGTCACGCAGGGCGTCGCCCACCAGGTTGATGCAGATGGTGCAGATTGCAAAGACCGCAGCGGGGAATACCCAGCGCCACCAGTACTGCTGGATGACCACGGAGTTGTTGGCGCCGGTGAGCATATTGCCCCAAGTGGGCGTGGGAGGCGAAATGCCGAAGCCCAGGTAGGACAGGGAGGACTCGGTCAGCATGCAGGTGGCGAAGTCCAGGGTGGCCGTCACCAGAATCAGGGACAGCACGTTGGGCAGAATGTGACGGAAGACGATGGAGCCTTCCCGCACGCCCATGGCCTTGGCTGCCGTGACGAACTCCTGCTCTCTCTGGCTCAGGATCTGGGCACGGACCAGACGGCAGGTGCCGGGCCAGCTCAAAACGCCCAGAACCACCATAATCAGGTACATTCTCTGTTCCACGGAGATGGCCGTGCCGATGATGGCGGACAGGATCAGGGCGAAGGGCAGGAACGGCAGGCCGCCGATGATTTCTGCGGCACGCATAACCAGCATGTCCACCCAGCCGCCAAAATATCCGGCCACGCCGCCCATAATGACGCCGATAATCAGAGAAATAATGACGGAGACTGCGCCGACGGTCATGGTGACGCGGCCGCCGTTGACGATACGGGTCAGAATGTCACGGCCAAAGTTGTCGGTGCCGCAGAGGTAACCCTTGAGGCCCCAGGTTTCCAGCTTGCCGTCGGTGGTGATGGCGTAGTTCTGATAAAAGCCGGCAAAGACGGTTTCCACATCCGCGTCATGGACGGAAGCCGGGATCGTGGCCTGGCCGTGGGTATCGTCGCCCCAGGAGACCACTTCGCCGTTCTCCAGCAGAGCCGTATAGTGGTTCAGGCCGCCGTACAGCTCCACGGGCTTGCTGTCCATTTCGGGGATCTTGTCTTCGCCCTTGGAGGCGTTGCCCCAGACGGTAATCTTACCGTTGGCATCCACAGCGGCGCAGGTGTTGCCCGTGGCGGCGATATCCACGATGTTGTTGCCCAGGGACTCCGGAACGGAGGCGATGGGATTCTTCTGGAAGCCGCCGTAGGACACGGTGCCGTCGTCCAGCAGAGCAATGTAGTTATAGTTGGTCAGAGCCACTTTCTGCACATGGCCCTTGATGTCCTTTTTGACCTTGACATCGCACATGTTCTGGTTGCCCCAGGTGTACACCTGGCCGTCCTCGGTGACGGCGACGGTGAACTGGTAGCCGGCCTCCAGCTGCACGAAGTGCAGGTCCTTCCGGGAGATCATGGCAGTCTGCAGCTCGGTAGGCAGGATGTCCTGGCCCAGACGGTCATTGCCCCAGATATAGATCTTGCCCTGGTCGTCCAGGGCCGCCACATGGTCGTAGCCGGCGGCAATCTGCACGATGTTGGCCTCCTGGACCTCTTCCGGAATATCGGCCAGGTCAATCTTATCGGTGATCTTGGTGTAGCCCCAGACATAGACCTTGCCGGCATCGGTGACGCCGATGGCAAAGGTGGTGCCGGGGGTGATGTCCACCAGCTTGCCCTCCATGTTATCGGGGGGCGTCATCATGCTCATGGTGGGCGGCACGTTGGCCTGGGTGTTGTCCTGATAGCTCAGGTCAATGGGCATAAAGTGAGGGCCGACCATGACGAAAATGAAAATGCACAGGAAAATGATCAGGCCGGTCATGCCCAGGGGATTGTGGATAAAGTTCTTGAACACCACACGGCCGGGGCTCTGCATCTGCTCCTCTTCCAGGAAGCTGGTGGCCTTGTTGCGGCTGCCGAACAGACGGGAGAACAGGCCGCCGGACCGTTTGGAGGAATTCTTCTTATTCTTAGCCATTTCTTCTCCTCCTTACTTGTCCACGCGAACCCGCGGGTCAACCAGACCGTAGCTCAGGTCCATAATCAGAGCGCCGACCAGGCCGATGATCGTATAGAACATCTGGATTGCCAGCACCAGTTCATAGTCGTGGTTGTTCAGGCCCAGGATGTACAGGTTGCCCATGCCGTTGAGGGAGAAGGTGTTCTCCACGATGATGGAACCGGAGAAAATACTCAGGAACCAGCCGATGATGACGGTGATAACCGGCAGCAGGGCGTTGCGCCAGGCGTGGGAATAGATGACGACCTTTTCTCTCAGGCCCTTGGCACGGGCGGTACGGATATAGTCCATGCCCAGGGTGTCGATCATGGCGGTACGGACATACCGGGTCATGCCGCCCAGGGAGCCGAAGGTCAGCACCAGAATGGGCAGGGCCATGTAGTACAGCTTATCCAGGAAGGCCTCCATGCCGGTGTAGTTGGAGCCGGGGGTCTTGATGCCCATGACCGGGAACCACTGCAGAGTCACGGCGAACAGCCAGATAAACAGCAGGGCGATGATGTAAATGGGCACGCTGTAGCCTACGATGGTAAACACCTGAACTGCGTTGTCGAACTTGCCTTTTTTATGCACGGCGCAGAAAATGCCAAGGGGAATGGTGATAGCCAGGGCCAGAATGGTGACGAAGATGTTCATAAACACCGTGTTGCTCATTCTGGCGGGGATGACATTGGCCACGTCCATCTTGAAGTAGCTGGAATAGCCGAAGTAGCCCTGAAGCAGGCCGTGGCACTTGTCCAGCTGCTTGTCCTTGGCCAGACCCATCCAGCGGAAATAGCGGACAATCAGCGGGTCATCCAGACCCATTTCTTCCCGCAGATCCTGATACATCTGCTCATATTGTTCCGGCTTCAGAGATTTCTTGATGCCCTCCAACTCGGCGCGGGCGGGATCATTCGGGATCAGGTTATAGAGGAAAAACATCAGAAAAGAAACGATCAGAAACACAACGACCATGTAAAGAATACGCTTCGCGATGTATTTTTTCATCTATGACATCCCCTCCTTCTTTTAGTTTTCAAGGCAGTCGTTTGGTATCCGCAAAGTCCGCCCTCTGTAGATGATGGACTTTGTGGGTACCAAACTGACGCTACTATAATAATACAAATTCCTGCTATAATCAACAACAGATTATGTGAAAAATGTCAAATTCAGGTGTGTCCCTCCGGAATGTGGGGGAGCAGAGCCCCCGTATTCCCTATTTCCGGGGGGCAGCAGGCCGGAAGCCTGCCTGAGAGGAATTGGATGTGCAGTTTCACCGGACAGGAAGCCAAAGCATACGCCTCAGCCCTGCTCCGCCCGGCCCCCTCAGCGTGGGGAAACGCATGTGCCCTGCACGGATCCGCACATGCTTCTGTGAGCAGCTGTCCGCTTTCAGCGGACAAACGTCATTGAAAAAAAGTGGGGCGGTTTGAGCCGCCCCACTTCTGAAAAGTTGCGGGGAAGATTATTCAGCGTTAGCAACGGAAGCGTACAGGATAGCCTGGTTGAACTCCCACATGCTGCTCTGCTCATAGCCCTGCAGCCACTCGGGGTACACAGTGTAGTACACGTTGGAGTACAGAGGCACTTCGGGCAGCAGCTGGTTCCAGCGGATGATGAACTTCTGCCACAGATCCAGGTAGGTATCCGTGTCGGAGGGATCCACACCGTAGACCATATCCATGGTCAGCTTGTCCAGTTCCTCGTCCAGCAGGAAGTTGGTGTTCCAGCCCTGCGCGACCAGATCGGGATCGCAGGTGAAGGAGTAGGACTGGTCATAGGCGGGGGTGAAGCCGGTGGCCAGGTTGTACATGCCATAGGTGGGGATGCCGTACTTGTCGCCCTGGGTAGCGTCACGATACATATACAGCAGCAGCTCGTCGAAGGTCATGATGGTCTGCTCGATGACCATGCCGGCATCAGCAGTCTGGGTGCCGTTGGCCAGCATCACAGCCAGCAGCTCGGACACGGGGTTGCCTTCGGAGGAGGACCACATGATGTGCAGAGGCATCAGGATGCGGCCGTCAGCCAGAGTGACGTTCAGAGGATAGTCGCCGGCTTCTTCAGCGGTGACTTCCTTGTAGCGGACGCCGGAAGTGTAGTCGTTGCCCTCAGCATCCAGGACCCAGCCGTCAGCCTCGAGGATCTCGATGGCCTTGGCGGGATCATAAGCGTAGGTGTCCAGAGCATCGGCGAACATTTCTTCGGAGTCCTTGTACTGCCACATGCACAGGCCGTAGGGACCATGCACCACGGCGCCGTGGCCCTGGCAGAACTGGTTGGCGAACTCGTTGCGGTCCAGCAGGTAGGCAACGGCATGACGCACAGCCTCGAACTGCGTGGGGCCAAAGTCGCACTGGAACATCAGCTTGCCGTAGCCGTTACGCTCGAAGGCGCAGACAGCGTAGCCGCCGGCGTCAACCATATCCAGAGCGGTGTTGATCTCGGAGCCGTCGGTCAGCTGGTTCAGCACGTCGATGGCGCCGGTCTTCAGAGCGTCGAACTCGGTCTCGGTAACAGCCTTGACGCAGATGATCTGCTGAATGCTGGGCTTCTGGCCCTCAAAGTTGCCGGCGTAGTAGGGGTTGATCTCCAGGACAGCTTCGCAAGCGGCGGTGTCCAGGCTGACCAGGGAGTAGGGGCCGGCAGAAACGGGATGATCGTAGATCCAGCGGGCAGCGTCGATCTCTTCGGGGACCAGCTTGCCGCCGTCCAGGTAAGCGCCGTCGCCGTCGTCCTTGACAGTCAGATCAGCGGAAGCGTACATGGGCAGATACAGGGGGGACAGGGAAGCGTAGCTCAGCTCGTAGAAGTAGGGGACATAGTCGGAGCTGATGGTGATGGAGTAGGTGTACTCGTCCAGCAGACGCAGGCCGGAGAGCTTGTTGGCGCCTTCATACAGCAGGTTGCCGTCAGCATCCACGGGGTTGCCGTCGGCGTCCAGCATGTCGTTGCCTTCCTCATCCTGCAGGACGGTGCCCCAGCTCTGATACTCGGGAGCGCCGACAACCTGGTCGGGAGAGATCTTGGCGCCGGCAGCCTTGGCTTCGGGAGAGTAGGAAACCAGAGCGTAGGCAACGAAGTCAGCAGCGGTCATGGGCTCGCCGTTGTTGTAGGTCAGGCCCTCGTTGACCTTCACGGTGAAGGTCTTGGTGCCGTCTTCGTTCTCGGTGGTCTCGATGCCGCCGCAGACGGTCTCGTTGATGACGAAAGCGCCGCCCTGATCGGTGGTGACGGTGGAGTAGTCGTTGATCAGATCGCGGACGTTCTTGTCGTCAGCATTGTTGGTCCACCATGCGCCGGGGCCGATATCGCCGGACACGCCGGTGGTGGAGCCGAAGATCACGCGGTTGGGATGGGTCTCAACAGCGGGCTCTTCGGGAGCGGGCTCTTCGGGAGTTTCGGTGGCGGGCTCTTCGGGAGTCTCAGTGGCGGGCTCGGCGGGAGTCTCGGGCTCGGCCTTCTTGCCGCAGCCAGCGAACATACCCAGAACCAGCACGAGAACCAGCATCAGAGCCAGAAGCTTTGCGAGGTTGGATTTCATCTTTCATTTCCTCCTGTTTGAATTTTATATTTGTCGGTTGATTGATAACCGAAAAATATCTGCCCAACAACCGGCGGTTGAATCCCTCCGGAGGTTATAATTTAATGTATCACATTCCGCAACAACTTGCAATAGAAAATTGCGCTTTTTCTGAAAAAACCATGGAATTCAGGCCCACTTCAAACGAATTGGAATTTCAGAATTTTGGTTATTTTTTGCAGATTTCTGTTTTCTGGTTTGCTGTGTTTGTGCAATAATCCCAACCGTTTGTGCAGGATGGAAAATGCGCACTTGCAAAATCACGGTTATTCCGTAGAATCTGTAAAATATGCGCCGTAGGGTACGGCCGGCCCGGAAGGTGGGTTCCGATCCATCGGTCTGCCTGCACACGGCGGCCAGGGGTCTGGCCGCCCTACGGAATGACCTGTGGAAGTGATGCAGGGCGAAGCGCTGCCAACACTGTCATTGCGAGCCAGTCCGCAGACTGGCTCGCAATGACATGCACGATTAGCAGAACGAAAGTTGCCGTAGGGGCGGCTATTAGCCGCCCGCGACCCGGAACCACGTATGATCGGGCGGCTGATAGCCGCCCCTACAGGTTATGGTGCGTGCGTTCATGCGGTGGGATTTCAAATCCGTCCGCGCAGCGGACACCGCAATTCTGCATTCTGCATTTTTCATTCTGCATTTCCATCACAGCGGGTTTTCGTCAATCCAGCGGCTGATGGCTTCGCCGATTTCCCTGATGCAGCCCGGCTCATAGGGAACCTTCAGACCGGCGCTGTGCACCAGCTCCTCGAAGGTCCGGGTGCCGCCCTGATCCGCAAAGGCCAGATACCGCTTCCAGGCGTCCTGCCGGTCGGTCATGGACGCAATCCAGAACTGGAAGGCCACGGTCTGGGCCATGCAGTAATCAATATAGTACAGCGGATACTGATAGATGTGCAGCTGCCGCTGCCAGCCGGCTCCGCGGCCGTAGAAGGGCAGGTTGTCAAAGTCGATCCAGGGCCGGTACTTCTTCTCCAGGCTCAGCCACAGCTCGTTGCGCTGGGCGGGAGTCAGGTCGGGATTCTCATAGACCCGGTGCTGGAACTCGTCCACCATGCAGCCGTAGGGAATGAAAATCAGGGCGTCCTCGCAGTGGCCCAGCTCATATTTCCGGGTGGCAGGGCCGAAGAACAGCTTGTGGAAATCCTGGGTCAGGAATTCCATAGACATGGAGTGGCACTCGCAGGACTCCATAGTGGGCGACTGCAGGGCCCGGATATACCCCTTGCGCACGGCCCGGTAGTCGGCAAAGGCGTGGCCGGCCTCGTGGGTCAGCACGTCCACATCGCCGGAGGTGCCGTTGAAGTTGGAGAAGATAAAGGGCGCCTGGTAGTCGGGCAGGCTGGTGCAGTAGCCGCCGGGGGCCTTGCCGTCCTTGCTCAGCACGTCCAGCAGCTCATTTTCGTAGAGGAAATTCACGAACTCCGCCGTCTCCGGACTGAGGCCGCGGTACATCTCCAGACCGGCCTGCAGAATGTCGTCCGCCGTGCCCTGGGGCTTGGCGTTGCCGTCGGGGAAGAGCATGATATCGTCATAGAAGTGCATCTGCTCCACGCCCAGGCGCTTGCGCTGATCCTCCTTGACCTTGGCCACGATGGGCACCATGTCCCCGGCGATCTGATCCCGGAAGGCAGCCACCTTCTCCGGTCCGTAGCAGTTGCGGCCCAGCCGGTCATAGCCCAGAGCCAGGTAGTTCTCATGGCCCAGAGCCCGGGCCTGGGCGGTGCGGTTCTTCACCAGCTTGTCGAAGAGCTCGTCCAGCTCCTCCTGATGGGCGTCAAAGGCCCGGCCTTCCGTCTCATAGGCGGCCTTGCGGACAGACCGGTCGGGGCTTTCCTTGTAGGGCCCCAGCTTGGGCAGGGGCATGGTCTTGCCGTCAAATTCCACCTGCAGGGAGGCATAGAGCTTCTGATACTCGCTGGTCAGCTTGTTCTCCTCCATCATGAGATCCATGATCTCGGGCTTGAAGCTGCGGACGGCGATCTCCAGGTTGGTGAACAGCAGATGGCCCAGCTTGTCCCCCAGCTCCTGCCGGAAGGGAGACCGCAGCAGCGCCAGATTCACCTGCTGCGTCATCTCCTGGAACTGCGGGCCGACCTCGTCCATCCAGGTCTGCTCCTGGTCGTAGAATTCGTCCCGAGTGTCAATGGTATGGCGGACATAGGCCAGGGTGGACATGGTTTCCACCGTGTTGCTGGCCTTCTCCCAGGCGGCGTAGGCGTCCAGCTGCTCCTGGGCCGTCTTTGCGCCGTCCAGCTTGGCTGCGGTGTCCGCCGCCAGCGCCCGCAGGGCCTCCAGATCCGGCCGGGCATAGGGCATTTCAGAAAATTTCATGTTCCTGTCTCCTTATTTTATATTGTGCTTATTTTGTTAATTGGCGTTGATGCATGCACCCTCGTGCCCCCTCTATAGGGGGCTGGACGCCCGAAGGGCGGCCTGG
>JAEDJR010000215.1 GCA_016296235.1 Oscillospiraceae bacterium | reverse complement strand
CCACTGGCGGCGCTCCCTTGCGGGCCCCCAGTCAGCTTCGCTGACAGCCCCCTGTAAAGGGGGCACGAGGGGGCTGTACCCCTTGCACCGCTTTTGCGGCGATGCCCATAGCACAAAAGGCATGACCTTCTCCGCTGCTCAGTTGCGGTCTGCGGGCGGCTGATAGCCGCCCCTACGGTCAGGTTTCCCGATCGTCATGAGCGGCATTTGCGGCCTGCCGAAGGAGGAATTACGATGAAGCGGATCAGCCGGGAACGGCTCTATCTCTCCACCCTGGCGCCCGATGCGGCGGAACTGGCCCGGAGCTGGGGTCTGGGCGTGGAGCTGGCGGAGTACTGCACCGCCTATAACATGGACCGGCATTTTGCCGGGACTGACGCCGGGGTGCAGGCGGAGCTGCGGGGAAATCCGCGGCGGATTCTGCACGCGCCCTTCAACGAGCTGTTTCCCTGCGCCATTGACCCCGAGGCCCGCGCCCTGGCGGCCCGGCGCTACCGGCAGGCCCTGGCCCTGGCCGTGGGGTATGGGGCGGAAAAGGTGGTGATCCACTCGGGTTATGCGCCGATGTTTTATTATGACTGCTGGTTCGAGGAACAGTCCATCCTGTTCTGGCGGGACTTTTTGAAGGAGATCCCCGACGGGATCACGGTCTGCCTGGAAAATGTGCTGGAAACCCGGGCGGAGCCGCTGCTGCACATTGTGGAGGCCGTGGGAGACCGGCGGCTGCGGATCTGTCTGGACGTCGGCCACGTCAATGCCTACTCCCGGGAGCCGGTGGAGGACTGGCTGCGGGCCTATGCGCCCTGGCTGTCCCATTTCCACCTGCACAACAACCGGGGCAGCGTGGATACCCACAGCCATCTGGCCGAGGGGACCATCGATATGGCAAGCCTCCTGGGAGAGGCCCTGGCCCTGTGCCCCGCGGCCAGCTTCACCCTGGAGACCACTCAGGCCGGTTCAAACCTGGAATGGCTGGAGGAACAGGGGCTGGTTGAATGAAAATGCAGAATGCAAAATGCAAAATGCAAAATGCAGAATGAAGGTGTCCGCTGCGCGGACGATTTGAATGAAAAGGGTCTGCCGCAAAACAGCAATTTCGCACAAACACAGGATGCACCGAAAGCCTCCCCTGCGTAAGGGGAGGTGGCCCGAAGGGCCGGAGGGGTCGGTGCAGGCAGTTCGTGCCAGCACCGACCCCTCAGTCACGCTTTGCGTGACAGCTCCCCTTGCGCAGGGGAGCCTTGGTGCGGTCACCTTTTGTGCATGTTGCTGATTTTGCGGCAGACCCTTGTGTCAAGCTTTATACCAGAGCGGACATGGCTTCGTCCATCCGGGCCAGCATGGCGTTGGCCTGTTCCATGGAGCTCGCTGCGGCGGTGTAGTAGAACTTGATCTTGGGCTCCGTGCCGGAGGGACGCAGGATGATGCGGCCCTTGTCGCCCAGGCTCAGCATGACCATGTTCTCCGAGGGCAGGTTGGTGGGCTGGGTTTCGCCGGTGGCGGCGTCCTTGATGACGCCGGCCTGGAAGTCGGCCACGGCCGTGACGGCGAAGCCGCCCATCTCCTTGGGAGGCTCGGCCCGGAACTGGTCCAGCAGGGCCATGCAGGCGGCCTTCTGGGCGTCGGAGGTGAAGACGATGTTCTTCAGACCGGCCACATAGTAGCCGTACTTGGCGTACAGCTCGTCCATGACGCTGCCCAGGGTTTTGCCCTGGAGCTTATAGGTGGCGGCCATTTCGGCAATGAGCATGGCGGCCACCACGGCGTCCTTGTCCCGGGCGTAGTCGCCCTTCAGGTAGCCGCAGCTCTCCTCAAAGCCCAGGACGAAGTCCTCGGGATGACCGGCCTGCTCCAGCTCCAGAATCACGCCGCCGATGTACTTGAAGCCCGTCAGCACCGTGCGGACGGAGACGCCGTAGGCGCTGGCCACCCGGTCGGCCAGAGGCGTGGAGACGATGCTCTTCACGGCCACGGGGTTCGCGGGCAGCTTGCCGGCCTTCTGCAGGGCGGAGAGAATGTAGTCCAGCAGCAGGCAGCCCATCTCGTTGCCGGAGAACTTGCGGAAGCCGCCTCCGTCGGGGATGGCCACGGCGATGCGGTCGGAATCCGGGTCCGTGGCCATGACCAGGTCGGGCTTGACCTGCCGGGCCAGGGCGTAGGCCTCGTTGAACGCCGCGTCGTTCTCGGGGTTGGGATTGGGGCAGGTCTCAAATTCGCCGGAGGGATTCTTCTGGGAAGCGGGAATGTGGAATTCCGCGCCCAGACGGGTGAGAATCTCGCTGACGGGTTCGCCGCCGGCGCCGCACAGGGGGGAGTAGACCACCTTCAGGCCCGCCTGCTTCACGGCTTCGGGGGCAATGGCCTCCTGGGAAATGCGGGCGTAGTAGGCCTCCCAGACGCTGGGGGCGATGTACTCGATCATGCCCTTTTCCAGCAGGGACTCGTAGGATTCCTTCTCCGGCTCAAACAGATCCACGGTCTCCATGGCGGCGGAGACGGCGGCGGCGGGGATTTCGGTCATCTGGCCGCCGTCGGGGCCGTAGCACTTGAGGCCGTTATACT
>JAEDJR010000039.1 GCA_016296235.1 Oscillospiraceae bacterium | reverse complement strand
ACTATGAGAATAATTAAAAATGAAGAATGCAACATGCAAAATTGAGGTGTCGCCGGACACCTTCATTCTGCATTCCGCATTCTGCATTCTGCATTCTACTTTCCCCGCTCCAAAGGAGTTCCTATGAATCAACATTACCGTTCCATCCTGATGTGGGCCCTCTACGCCGTGCTGTTCCTGTTCACCATGCTGCTGCAGACCGTGGTGTTCGGGCATCTGCGGGTATGGGGCGTCAAGCTCAACCTGCTGCCTGTGGCCGTGGTCTGCATCGCCATGCGTGCCGGTCATGAGGGCGGCGGGTTGTTCGGCCTGCTGGCTGCCCTGGTCTGGCAGTTCACCGGCGCCGACGACGGCTCCCTGGCCCTCATCTCCTTCACCCTCTGCGGCATCCTGGCCGGCTGGCTCTGCGATGCCGTCTGCGCCCGGCGGCTGGCTGTGTCTCTGGCCCTGTCCCTGGCCGCCCTGGTGCTCCACGAGGGCGCCGCATTCCTTATGAAATTCTATCTGGAGAGCGCGGACATTTCCCTGATCCGCTGGGTGCCCCTGACGGCGCTGCTCTCCGTCCTGGCCTGCCCGGTGCTGTACCCCCTGGCCAAGACCATCGGAAAGGTGGGTGGCTGCTGATATGCCCAGACGAATCCGCGTGCGCGTGGGCGCCCTGCTGGTGCTCATCGCCCTGCTCATGGGCCTGTTCACCATCCGGATCTACAAGCTCCAGTCCTCCATGACCGAGGAGGCCATCCAGGAGGCCAACTCCATCTATTACTACACCACGGTTCCCGCCGCCCGGGGGCAGATTCTCGACCGCAACGGCACGGTGCTGGTCACCAACCGGGCCAGCTACAACCTGACCCTCATCGGCTATGTGCTGTTCAACGGCCCCACCCCCAACGAATCCCTGCTGGAGCTGGTGCGCACCTGTCAGGAGCTGGGCATTGAGATTGAGCACCACCTGCCCATCTCCGAGACCCGGCCCTACCAGTACACCCTGGACGACCTGGGCGAGCCCTGGACCACCTATTTCCGGTGGTTCCTCACCAAGCGCTCCATCGACTCCGACGTCAACGCCGGCACCTTTATGAACAACCTGCGCAGGAGCTACAACCTGCCGGAGGATCTGACCGACGAGGAGGCCTACCTGGTGACGGCCATCCGCTACGAGCTGGCCCTGCGGGACAAGGACATGCCCCTGGACAACTACGTTCTGGCCCGGGACGTGACCGCCGCCCAGCTGGCCGCCATCATGGAGCTGAGCATCCCCGGCCTGGTGGTGGAGACCTCCACCATCCGGGAGTACAAGACCAAATACGCCGCCCACCTCCTGGGCCAGACCGGCCAGATGGACGCGGACGAGTACCAGAACGTCTACAAGGATCAGGGCTACGCCATGAACGCCATCGTGGGCAAGGAGGGCGTGGAGCTGGCCTTTGAGCAGTACCTCCACGGGCAGGACGGCCGCATGAAAACCCTGGTGACCTCCACCGGCGAGGTTCTCGACCAGGAGTATGTGGTCACCCCCGTTCCCGGAGGCAACGTGGAGCTGTCCATCGACCTGAACCTGCAGATGGTGGCCGAAGACGCCCTGGAGGAGAAAATCCTCTACCTGCGGGAGAACGGCGTCAACGAAAAGGGCGACGGCGCCGATGCCAAGGGCGGCGCCGTGGTGGTCATGGACGTGAAAACCGGCGAGGTTCTGGCCTCCGCCAGCTACCCGACCTACGATCTGAGCACCTACCGCCAGAACTACAACGCCCTGGCCGCCGACGAGACCTACAAGCCCCTGATTAACCGGGTTCTCAATGCCCAGTATGAGCCGGGCTCCATCTACAAAATGGTCACGGCCATCACCGCCATGGAGTACGCCAACGTCAGCCGCTATTTCCAGGTGCTGGACGAGGGCGCCTACACCAAATATAAGGATGAGGGCTACGCCCCGGCCTGCCACATCTTCCGCAGCAAGGGTTACACCCACGGCCTGGAAAACATGATGGACGCCCTCCGGGACTCCTGCAACTACTACTTCTACGAGGTGGGCCTGCGGTGCTCCATCGACGACATGGACACCGTGGCCTCCAAGCTGGGCCTGGGCGAACCCACCGGCGCGGAGCTGATCGAATACGCCGGCCGCCGGGCCAACCGGGCGACGAAGTTCGATGTCTGGGCCGGCACCAACGAGGCGGGTTGGGTCAACGGCGATATGCTCCAGGCCTCCATCGGCCAGAGCCTGAACCAGTTCACTCCCCTGCAGATGTGCGTCTACACCTCCACCCTGGCCAACCAGGGCGTGCGGTACAAGGCCACGTTCCTGCGCCGTGTGGTCAGCTGGGACTTCCAGGAGCTGCTGCTGGAGAGCCAGCCGGAAATCGCGGACACCCTGGAGCTCAGCGACGACACCAAGGCCATGCTCTATGAGGGCATGACCGCCGCCGCCGGCGTCAACGGCACCGCCGGTAAATTCGCCGGCTACTCCGTGAAGGTGGCCGCCAAGACCGGCACCGCCCAGCACGGCGACCTGTCGGAATCCGACAACGCCTCCCTGGTCTGCTACGCCCCGGCCGACAATCCCCAGATTGCCATTGCCATCTATGTGGAAAACGGCGCCCAGGGCGGCCAGCTGGCGGACATCGCCATCAAGATTATGGACACCTACTTCTCCCAGACCGGCAAGTACGAGACAGTCTACGGAGAAAACGAAGTCCGGTAACGGGACTGAACCGCCCTGTTATTGCGAGGAGCGAGGCGATGCGACAATCCGTTCTTTTTGATTGGCAGTGCCAGCAGGGGGACACGGATTGCCACGGCCCCTGCGGGGCCTCGCAATGACAGAGGCAGTCGGATGGCGCGTGTATAGCTTTCATCTTCCACTGTCATTGCGAGGAGCGAAGCGACGCGGCAATCCGTCCCTGGCAGGAGGATTTACGAAACAATGCAGTATTATGTTTATATTCTCTCCAGTGCCACAAATGTTACCATCTATACAGGTGTAACAAAAGATCTGATCCGGCGAGTATATGAGCACAAGCACAACTTTGATCCAAACAGTTTCACAGCCCGGTACAGTGTTCATAAGCTGGTTTATTTTGAAGAGACAACTGATGTGCGCTCCGCCATTGAACGGGAAAAACAAATCAAAAGCTGGAGCCGGAAGAAAAAGAACCAGCTGATTGAGACGATGAATCCCATGTGGGAAGATCTGTATGACAAACTGTTGCCCTAGAAGAACGGATTGCCGCGTCGGCTTCGCCTCCTCGCAATGACAGGGGAAGTAAGAAAGCCATGCGCAGACCATCATCTCCTGCTGTCATTGCGAGGCCCCAACGGGGCCGTGGCAATCCGTATCCCCCTGCTGGCACTGCCGACACGAAACCGACTGCCAGAAGGACGGATTGCCGCGTCGCTTCGCTCCTCGCAATGACAGGGGAAGTAAGAAGCACGCGCAGACCATCGTCTTCCACTGTCATTGCGAGGCCCCGCAGGGGCCGTGGCAATCCGTAATTTCATTTTTCATTTTGCATTTTATTTTCATCCCGGAGGTTTCCTATGACCGACTTATCCAAGCTTCGCAATTTTTCCATCGTGGCCCACATTGACCACGGAAAGTCCACTCTGGCAGACCGGCTGCTGGAGGAATGCAACACCATCGACCTGCGGGAGATGGAGGACCAGATCCTCGACAACATGGATCTGGAACGGGAACGGGGCATCACCATCAAGGCCCGGGCCGTCCGCCTCAACTACCACGCCGACGACGGGGAGGACTACGTCCTGAACCTCATCGACACCCCGGGCCATGTGGACTTCAACTATGAGGTCTCCCGGTCCCTGACCGCCTGCGAGGGCGCGGTGCTGGTGGTGGACGCCTCCCAGGGCATCGAGGCCCAGACCCTGGCCAACACCTATCTGGCCATCGACGCCGGGCTGGAGGTTCTGCCGGTCATCAACAAGATCGACCTGCCCGCCGCCCGGCCCCAGGAGGTCAAGCAGGAGATCGAGGATGTCATCGGCATTCCCGCCATGGACGCTCCGGAGATCTCCGCCAAAAACGGCATCAACATCCATTCCGTCCTGGAGCTGGTGGTGCGGGACGTGCCGCCTCCCCAGGGCGACCGGGACGCCCCCCTGCGGGCCCTGATTTTCGACAGCCAGTACGACTCCTACCGGGGCGTCATCGTCTATCTTCGTGTCATGGACGGCATGCTCACCCCCGGCATGGACGTGCGGATGATGGCCACCGGCGCGGAATACAAGGTGGTGGAGTGCGGCTATCTGGCCCCCAAGGGCATGATCCCCTGCGATGGCCTGGGCGCCGGCGAGGTGGGCTACCTGACGGCCTCCATCAAGACCGTCTCCGACACCCGGGTGGGCGACACCGTCACCGGCGCGGCCAATCCCGCCGCCGAGGCCCTGCCGGGCTACAAGGCCGTGCAGCCCATGGTCTACTCCGGCGTCTACCCTGCCGACGGCTCCAAGTACGGCGACCTGCGGGACGCCCTGGAGAAGCTCAAGCTCAACGACGCCTCCATGAGCTACGTCCAGGAGAACTCCATCGCCCTGGGCTTCGGCTTCCGGTGCGGCTTTTTGGGCCTTCTGCACATGGAGGTCATCCTGGAGCGGCTGGAACGGGAATACAACCTGGATCTCATCACCACGGCGCCCAACGTCGTCTACCAGATCACCAAGACCGACGGCTCGGAGATCGAGGTCTACACGCCCCTGAACTACCCCGACCCGGCGGAGATCGCCGAGGCCCGGGAGCCCTTCGTCAAGGCCAGCATTCTTTCTCCCCAGGAGTATGTGGGCAACATCATGGAGCTGTGCCAGCAGCGCCGGGGCGAGTTCAAGGACATGACCTACCTGGACACCACCCGGGTGGAGCTGCACTATGAGATGCCCCTCAACGAGATCATCTACGACTTCTTCGACGCTCTCAAGTCCCGGACCCGGGGCTACGCGTCCCTGGACTACGAGCTCCTGGGCTACCGGCCCAGCAAGCTGGTGAAGCTGGACATCCTGCTCAACGGCGAGCAGGTGGACGCCCTGAGCTTCATTCTCTTCGCCGACTCGGCCTACGCCCGGGCCAGAAAGACCTGCGTGAAGCTCAAGGAGAACATTCCCCGCCAGATGTTCGAAATTCCCGTTCAGGCAGCCATCGGCGGCAAGGTCATCGCCCGGGAGACCATCAAGGCCCTGCGCAAGGACGTGCTGGCCAAGTGCTACGGCGGCGACATCACCCGGAAAAAGAAGCTGCTGGAAAAGCAGAAGGAAGGCAAGAAGCGCATGCGCAGCTTCGGCACCGTGAGCGTCCCCAGTGAGGCGTTCATGGCAGTGCTCAAGCTGGACGACGACGATTAAATGCTGAATGCAAAATGCTGAATGCTGAATGATTGTGTCCGGCGAAGGCGACGCCTCAATTTTGCATTCTGCATTCTGCATTTTGCATTCCCACAGGGAGGCAGTTATGCTATTGAACAAACCCCCAAAAAAAGCCCCCACGGAGATCAAGCCCCTGGGGTTGTATATCCATGTTCCCTTTTGCCGCAGCAAGTGCGAATACTGCGACTTTTATTCCCTGGGCGGCGGGCTGAACCATGAGTCCATGGATCTGTACCTCCAGGCCGTCCTGGCCCATATCAAGGAGGCCTCCCAGCGGGTGGTGGGCTACGCCGTGGACACGGTCTATTTCGGCGGCGGCACCCCCAGCTTCTTCGGCGCCCAGGGTCTCACCCGGATTCTGACGGAGATTGACCGGCGGTTCCAGCTGGAAAAGGACGCCGAGATTACCCTGGAGGCCAATCCCGACTCCGTCACGGCCCAATCTCTGGAAAAGCTCCGCCGGGCGGGCTTCAACCGCATCTCCATCGGCGTCCAGTGCGACGAGGATGTGAAGCTCAAGGCCCTGGGCCGGCCCCACACCTACAAGCAGGCCCAGCAGGCCGTCAGCCAGGCCCGCCGGGCCGGGTTCAACAACGTGTCCGTGGATCTGATGTTCGGCCTGCCCAACCAGAGCCGGGAGCAGTGGATGTCCACCCTGCGCAACGTTCTGGATCTGAAGCCCGACCACGTCAGCTGCTACGGCCTGAAGGTGGAGCCCAACACTCCGCTGTACGAGTACCGGGAGGGTGCCAACCTGCCCGACGACGACGCCCAGGCGGATATGTACTTCTACGCCGTGGAGACCCTGGAGTCCTTCGGCTACCAGCAGTACGAGATCTCCAACTTTGCCCGGCCGGGCTTCGAGTGCCGCCACAACCTGAAATACTGGATGGGCGAGCCGTATCTGGGCTTCGGCCCGGCGGCCAGCTCCGATTTCGGCGGCAAGCGGTTCACGGCGGCGGCCAACCTGGACCAGTATATCACCGGCATTCTGGAGCAGGGGGTCATTCTGTCCGAGTGCGACACCATTCCCCTGCGGGAACGGGCCGGGGAATACCTGATGCTGCGGCTGCGCACGTCCCTGGGCATCGAGGAAAACGAGTATATGCAGAATTTCCTGCTGCCCTTTGGGCCTCTGGAGGAGCTGCTGTGCATGTATGAGAAGCGGGATCTGGCCCGGAAGGAGGAAACCGGCCGCTGGCGCCTGACCCCCAAGGGCTTCATGGTGTCCAATTCCATCCTGGTGCAGCTCCTGGACGCCCAGCAGCAGAGCAAGCCCCTGGCCAAGGTCCGGGGAAACTGAACCTGACGGAATGAAAACTGCAAAATGATAAATTGTAGGGGACGCATATATGCGTCCCCTACATGCATCATAGGGCGGGGGCTTGCCCCCGCCGATATTTTTTTGCGCTCCGCTTTCACCGAAAGCACACCATGCCGAAGAACGCCACCTTGTTGATGCCGAAGTTATAAGGGATTCCCGCCAGGCGGGCCAACTGGTTCACCAAAATACCGTACCCTTCCAGGGACGGGAACAGCTTCTCAGGAAAGCGGCAGGGGGCCTGGGGGTAGGTGCAGGTTCTGCACCGGATGCAGCCCTCATTGGACAGCAGCAGAACCGGCTGCTCCAACAGGTCGTACAGGCGGTCGCAGACCTCCTTGAAGGCCCGGTGCCCCTGTTGCATGCCTTCGATGTCAAAGCTGTCCTGCAGGTCGTATACCGAGGCAAAGACCAGGGCCCATGGGTAGGACAGAATTTGCTGTCTGCAATCCTCCAGAGAGCCGGCGCCGGGAGGACACGCCCAGGTCTTGGCGTAGTTGCGGCAATGATTTTCCTCACAGATTTTTCGCACCTCGGAGGAAAAAGCAATTTCAGCTGTTTTCAGATATCCGCTGGCTGAAACACCGATGCTTTGCAGTTTCTGTTCCAAATCAGGCTCACAAAATGGCGTATTTCTCATTGTTTCCGGCGTTCTCCCACTCAGATCTGATCGTTCTTGCTCTCCGCTGCGGCCAGCTGGCCGCGGCGTTCCTTTTGAACGATGGTCGATCGCGTGTCTCTATTTTCCGTAGACCAGCACCGGGACGCCGACCTCGATAGCTTCATACAGCTGGGTCATGGCCTCCGACGGGGTATTGACGCAGCCGTGGGAACCGTTTTTGACATAGTTCTCGCCGCCGAACTTGGTGCGCCATTTGGCGTCGTGGATGCCGATGTTGTAGCCGATGAAGCCCACCCAGTAGTCCACATGGACGTTGTAGTCCTCGCCGGAGAGCCAGCAGTTGGTGTCCTTGTTCTCCACCTTATACAGGCCGGGGGGCGTGGGGTAGCCCCAGGAGGCGCCGGTGACCACGTCGGTGGACAGGAAGACCTCTCCGTCCTTGAAATAGGTCATGACCTGGTTGGGGATGTCGATTTCCACATATTCCTCCCCCAGGGTGAAGGCCTCGCCCTTGCGCCAGCACAGCCAGGGGGCCTCCAGGGCCGCGTCCTCCATGTCCGGCAGGGTCTCGGACAGCAGGTCAAACAGGCCCGCCTCGTCCACGTCGTAGTCCACGGTCAGGAAATCGATGGGCTTGACGCCGCCCACATAGGCGTCCAGAAGGTAGGGCGTATTGCCGGCCTTGTACTGGGCGGCCCACTGTCCGATGACGGCCCGCAGGGCGTCGCCATCCACCAGAACGCTGCCCTTTTCCGAGGTTTTCAGCACCTGGCGCAGCTGCTCCTGGGTGAGGGTTTCCACGGAGCCGTGGAAGTCCACGGTCACGGTCATGTCCCGGATGTCCTCGGCCAGCATGGCGGGGAAGTCAAAGAACGTGTTGGCCACGGTTTTCTCCGGCGGCAGATAGCAGTCGGGGCTGTCCGTCACCTCGAAGCGGATTTCGGTGGGGGCGTCGGCGGTGATGGTCATGGACTCCATGGCCCGGGCCAGAGCCGCCTGCACCTGGGGTGCCTGCAGCACCGTGCCGGGCACCTCCTCATGAACCATATAGACCCCGTCCACCAATTCGGCGTAGGCGTTCTGGGCCTGGGTGCGGGGAATCAACACCAGATCCTCCATGGCTTCGTACAGATCCAGGTTTTGCAGAGGCACGGCCGCCGTAGGATTCTGCGGATGGGGCTGTTCGTTCCAGCGCAGCTTTTCCTTGACGCTCAGGCCGGCAAACTGCTTGGGATCCATGCGGTCGTCCTCCTGGAAGCAGGCGTCCACAGCGGCCTGGGTATCGGCCAGAACGCCCAGCTGGCCCAGGGTGTAGGTGCCGACCACCACGCCGTCCTCGGTCACGGTCACACTGGACCGGGCGGCGTTGTCCAGCATCCGGTTGTAGATCCGGTAAACAGCGCCCTGGGCGTCCTCCGCCTCCGTGGCGGCATTGCCGGTCAGCAAAAATCCCGCCACCCCGGCCGCCAGCACCAGCACCACCAGAATCGTACAGATGATATAGGTCTTTTTCATATACGCATTCCCCGCTCTCCCGTGGCTTCCAAAAAGCCCCTCTTTTTGACATTATAACTTTCCCGGCAGAAAAAAGCAACGCCGCAGTGGGGAATAGAAATAAAATGATACATACATAAATTGGGGTTTGTATCGCACCCCTCGTGCCCCCTCTTTAGGGGGCTGTCAGCGAAGCTGACTGGGGGTTGTATCAACAAGCTGTTTTACCTGGAAACGATACAATTGCAAACCTGCAGCATCCGGGTTGGCACGAAACATTTGCCCTGCACTTCGTTTGTGCAAAGGCAAGTGCCTGCCCAACCGCTGCGGTCGCTTGACTCCGTCACAGGCGGCGCTCCCTTGCGGGGAGCGCGCTGCCGGGCTTTTTTTATCTTACCGGCAGGAGAACAGCAGCACCTGCCGGTTTTCCCGGGCCAGCAGTTCCATGGCTGCCTGCTCCCGGCTGGGGTCAAAGGTCAACAGGGCGTCGTCCAGCACCACCGGTGTCTCCTCCGGCAGCAGAAGCCCGGTCATGGCCAGCCGCAGCGCCAGCCAGGCCTGATCCTGGGTGCCGCGGCTCAGGGCCGCCAGAGGCCGCACCAGGCCCGTTTCCGTCTCCCGGACGCTGAGCTCCAAAGGCTGCTCCAGCACCAGGCCGTCATAGTGCCCCCGGGTCAGCTGCCGCAGATACTCGCCCGCCAGACCCGTCAGCTGGGGCGAATAGACCTGGGCCAGCTGCTCATTGGCGGCGGCCAGAACCTCCCGGGCCAGAATCACCGCCCGCTCCCGGGTTTCCAGGGCCGTCAGCGTCTCCCGCAGGCCCTCCGCCCTGGCGGTCAGGGCCTCCCAGCCGCCCAGGGCCTCCTCCTGCCGGGCGTCGGAGGTCAGCTCCGCCTGCAGCGCAGCGCAGTGCCGCCGCAGTTCCACCGCCTGGGGATTCGGGGCATCGGGCCGGTCGTTCTGAAGCTGCTGCTCCGCACGTTCCAGCTCTCGCCGGGCCGCTGCCGCCTGCTGCTGCAGGGTCAGGGCCTGCTCCAGGGCCTCACGGGCCGCCTCCGCCGTACCGGCCTCCGGGGCAAAGGCAGCAATCTGTTCCAGCAGCGCCGCCTGCTCCCAGGTCTGCCGTTCCGCCTGGGCCTGGGCCAGGAGCCAGTCCCGCCGGGCCAGGGCGGCGGTCAGCAGTTCCCCTTTGGACGCCGCGCCGTAGGAATTCAGCAGCGCCCGGGCCTGCTCCCCGGCCTGTTTTGCCTCTTTTTGCCGCCGCAGAACCGTCACGCCCCAGGCAGCGGCGCCCAATACGCCCAGAGCCAGGGCCAGACACAGGGGCCACGGCCCCCAGATCCCAGCTGCCAGAGCCAGCAGCGCCAGAATCCCGCCCAGCAGCACCGGCGGCAGGAGACTGCCCGCCTTTGCCGTCTCCAGGGCTTCATAGTCCGCAGCGTCCCGCTGGGCCTTGGGCCAGACATCCTCCGCCGGAACGCCGGCCAGGGCCGGGGGACAGGGCGGCTCCGGGCCGCAGTCAGAAACCCGCACAGCCTCCAGCCGGGCCAGAAGCCGCTGCAGCTCCGGCTCCGGCGGCAGAGCGGCCGTCTGGGACGCCTTGGCCTCGGCCCGGATGTGGGCCTGCTCCAGCGCGTTGCGCAGCAGCGTCCGGCGCTCCCGGGCCTCTTCCCGGGCCTGCTGCTCCAGCCGGTCCGCCCGGGCCGCATCCCGGGTCAGCTCCCCGGTCAGCTCCATGCGGCGGCGGCGCAGCTCCTCCACTGCCTCCAGGGTCCCCTCCGTCTGGCGGAGCCTGGCCTCGGTCTCGGGAATCAGGCCGGTTTTATGGTAGCGGCAGCGGTTCTGCCACAGCTTCAGCCGCTCCTCCGCCGCCGGATAGCTGTCCCCGGCCCGGCCTGTGGCCGCCAGGCTTCCCAGCCGCCGGGCCAGATCCTGATCCTGGGACACCGCCAGCTCCGCGCCGCTGAGAAATGCGCTGCGCTGGAACACGCTGCGCTCCACCCCCAGCAGGGTCAGGCCGCAGTTGGACGCCGTCAGCTCCGGCACGTCCCGGCCCGTTTCCTTGTCCCACGCCCGGAAGCTGGCCATGGGCTTGCCCCGTTCGGAGGTCCGCTGCAGCACCAGCACCCGGCCCTGCCATTCCAGCTCCACGGTGCCCGCCATGGCCTTGCCGCTCCAGGGCTGGTAGCGGCTCTTTTCCGTCAGACGGCCCTTGACCGACCGCTTGCTGGTGTCAATGCCGTAGAACATGGCCGTCAGGAAGGCGGCCCAGGTGGATTTTCCCTGCTCGTTGTCCAGCCGCAGCCGGTTCAGACCCGGCTCCAGGGTCAGTTCCGCCTGATCCAGGCATCCGAAGGTGGCTGTCATCTTCCGAATCAGCACGGCGCTTCCCTCCCTTCCAGAGCCGCCAGCACATAGCGGGCCGCCAGCACAATGGCCGGCCGTTCCGCCGGTTCCGCCCGGTCATACCTGGCCCGCAGGGCGTCCATGGCCAGGCCCCGCAGGGTTCCGTCGCCGCAGCTGTCCCACAGGGCGGGGGGCGGCGTGGTCTCGTCCCGCAGCTCCAGGGCCAGAAACCGGGGCGCCAGGGTCTCCCGCAGCCGCTCCAGATCCAGAGGCTCGGATTCCCCGGTGAAGATCAGGCGGCAGATCAGATTGCTGCAGTCCTCCGGCAGAACCGGCTCCTCCCCGGCCCGGACGGTGATGCGCTCGTACCGCGGGCCGGACAGGGGCAGCAGCTCCGCGTGGCAGCCGCCGCCGTCCAGAGTCACATGGAACACCCCGTGGACGCCGCACTCGTCGAAGCCCCGGCCCAACGCCACCCCGGGCCAGCCGTACCAGGTTTTCCCGGCCTTACGAGGCAGGGAAGTCTTGTGAATATGGCCCAGGGCCAGGTAGTCCAGGCCGCTGGCCTCCAGCTCCGCCTGAGAGAGATACCGGTAGGGGCCGGGCTTCTCCGGATCGCCGTGAAAGACACCCAGCTCCAGCAGCCCCTCGGATTCCACGGGCCGCAGGCCGTCGTGGCACGTCCCTGCGGTGAAGGCCGCGCCCCAGACCCGGCAGCCCAGCTCCGGCAGGGTCACGGATTCCTGGGCGCCGGTGAAAATATGCACGTTCTCCGGCCAGGGAGCGCAGGCCCAGGGGGAACGGCTGTCATAGGGATCGTGGTTTCCCGGCGCGATGAACACCCGGGCGCGGCAGCGGGCAAAGGCCGCCTGCAGGGCCTCGATGGTCTCGGGGCAGACCCGCTCCCCGTCAAACACGTCGCCGGCCAGCAGCAGCAGCCGGCAGCCCAGGTCGTTGGCCAGATCCACAATCTGTCCCGGCAGCTGCCGCTGCAGCCCCCGCCGCTGGGTCGCCTGCTCCGGACTCAGGCCCGCGAAGGGGGAATCCAGGTGCAGATCGGCGGCATGGAGAATTTGAAGCATGGAACCCACTCCTTTCTGCCCTGATTATAACAAAAAACCGCCCCAGCGGCAAGTCTGCAGCGCCGTATCCTGAAGGCACCAAAAGCCTTCCCCTTGGGGGGAAGGTGGCGCGAAGCGCCGGATGAGGTGGAAAAGCTGCGAATTCGCCGGAAGCTCCACGAAAACGCGGCTTTTCCCCGCACACCTCATCAGTCGGCCTTGAGGCCGACAGCTTCTCCTCAAGGAGAAGCCTTTTCGGGATCGCCGCGCAAAAAGGCCTCCCCGGGAGGGGAGGCCTGGCCTGTGTGATTTCACACGCGGACGGATTTTTTGTGCTCCAGTTTGGAGATCCACAGGGCGCAG
>JAEDJR010000214.1 GCA_016296235.1 Oscillospiraceae bacterium | reverse complement strand
TTGCCGCGGGTGATTTTCACACCACGGTTCAGGGCCCGGGACAGGGTTTTCTCACACTCCGCCACATAGTCCACCTCCAGGGGCTTCTTTCTGGGCGGCTCCTTTTCGGACTCTTTTGCCAGGTTTTTGCACAGGGTTTCCGCCTGACGGACCGACAGCTCCAGAACCATGATCTTCTGGGCGGCACGCTCCTGATCCTTCTGACTCTTCAGTACCATCAGGGCCCGGGCGTGGCCGGCGGACAGCTTGCCGTCGGTGACAAGCTGGGAAATCTCCGGGGACAGAGCCAGCAGCCGCAGGGCGTTGGCCACGGCAGGACGGGACTTGCTCACCCGTTGGGCCACCTGCTCCTGGGTCAGGCCGTATTCCTCCATGAGCTGCTTGAAGCCCATGGCTTCTTCCATGGGGTTCAGATCCTGCCGCTGCAGGTTCTCTATGAGGGCCAGCTCCATGGCCGTGCGGTCGTCGCACTCGATCACCGTCACCGGCACCGTCCGCAGACCCGCCAGCCGGGCGGCCCGCCACCGGCGCTCGCCGGCAATGATCTGATAAAAACCGTTGTCGCCCTTGCGCACGGTCAGGGGTTGGATGACGCCGTGCTGGGAAATGGAGTCCGCCAGCACCTGCAGCTCTTCCTCATCAAAAATCTTCCGGGGCTGCAGGGGATTGGGCTCCACCTTCTGCAGGGGCAGCGTGGTGATTTGCTCCTCTGTGTCCCGGACGTCGGGGATCAGGGCGCCCAGCCCCATGCCCCGGCTCAGGCCTTTCGGTGTTTTGGCCGCCATCAGCGCGCCTCCTTTTCCAAAATCTCGTCCGCCAGTTGCTCATAAGCCTGGGCGCCCCGGCTCCAGCGGTCGTAGACCGACGCCGGCAGGCCGTGACTGGGCGCCTCGGCCAGACGGACGTTCCGGGGAATGACCGTGGCGAACACCTGCCCCCGGAAGTGGCGGCGAACCTCCTCCGTCACCTGGGCGGAGAAGTTGGTGCGGCCGTCGTACATGGTCATGAGCACGCCGAAAATGGTCAGGGCGGGATTGAGACTGCGCTTCACCGCCCGCATGGTCATCATCAGATCCGTCAGGCCCTCCAGGGCGTAGTATTCGCACTGGACGGGGATGAGAATGCTGTCCGCCGCGCACAGGGCGTTGAGGGTCAGCAGCTCCAGGGAGGGCGGACAGTCGATGAAAATATAGTCATATTGGCTCCGCAGAGGCTGCAGGGCCTGCTGCAGCACAAACTCCCGGTTGGGCACGGCCACCAGTTCCACACCGGCGCCGGAAAGGGACGGGGAGGAGGGGAGCAGATCGCCGAATTTCGTGTGAACCACGGCCTCCTGGGCCGGACGGTCGTTGATGACCACATCGTAGGACGTGGCGGCGCAGCGGCCCTTATCCACACCGAGACCGGAGGTGGCGTTGGCCTGGGGGTCAAAATCGCACAGCAGAACCCGCTTTCCGCGGCTGTGCAGCGCCGCCGTCAGGTTCACCGCAGAGGTCGTTTTCCCCACGCCGCCTTTTTGATTGACGATGCCAATGATGGTTCCCAAGATATTCCCTCCTTTTCGTAGAGTATTATAATGCGGAACAGAAAAAAAGTAAATACAATGTTTCACGTGAAACAATAAATAATTAAATGCAGAATGCAGAATGCTGAATTGGGCATCAACCATCGCCATCATTCAGCATTCATCATTCTGCATTCTGCATTGCCCAATCAATATTCCCGGATGACCGCCTTGACCTTGCCCAAAATCCAGGCTTCGGTGCCGTCGATAGGATCGTAGGCGGGGTTCTCCGGCAGGAGCCACACGCCGTCGGCCCCCCGGTGGAAGCGCTTGCAGGTGGCCTCGTCGCCCAGCAGGGCCACGACGATTTCGCCGTTGACGGCGTCGGATTGTGGCCGAACCACCACCTTGTCGCCGTTGAGAATGCCCGCGCCGATCATGGAGTCGCCCTTGATCCGCAGGGCAAAGCAGCTCTGGTCGCCGTCCCAGGGCAGATAGCCCTCGATGTCCTCCTGAGCCAGAATGGGCTGACCGGCGGTGACCACGCCCAGCAGGGGAATGCGCCCCACGCGGCAGCTCTCCGGCAGGGTGATAGCCCGGCGCTTGGAGCTGTCGCCCTCCAGGCGGCCCTGGCGTTTCAGTTCATTGAGATGATAAGAAACCGTTGCGGTGGATTTCAGTCCCACGGCTGCGCAAATCTCCCGCACCGTGGGGGGATAGCCCTTTTCCTCCATGTATTTGCCGAGAAATTCCAGAATTTTTTCCTGCTTGTCCGTGGTTCTGGCCATATCCATCGCCTCCTGATTGGAGTATAACACAAACGGAACGATTTTGCAAACATTTGTTTGAACTTTTTCTGCACCCCTCGTGCCCCCTCTACAGGGGGCTGTCAGCGAAGCTGACTGGGGGTTGTAACGAAAAGCAATTTTACTGATCAACGGTAAAACAGCAAGATAGAAACAACCCCCCCGCCTCACTCCGTTCGGCACCCCCCTGCAGAGGGGGGACGAGGCCCCTTGTGCCCCCTCTACAGGGGGCTGTCAGCGAAGCTGACTGGGGGTTGTAACGAAAAG
>JAEDJR010000038.1 GCA_016296235.1 Oscillospiraceae bacterium | reverse complement strand
TTTGATGGATCCAGGTGGAGTATTACTATATCATACAATGTAATTATATGATATTGTAAGCTTTCCGTGGTAAAATGTATGCGGTGATCATATGGGCCTTGAAAAGAAAGTGGTCAGCATCCGTCTGGATGAGGACCTGATTCAGAGTTTGAAGGAAGCTGCGCAGAAGCAAAACCGCTCTCTGTCCAATCTGGTGGAAACGATTTTGAAAGAATACGCTTCCAGGCAGCAATAGCATTCTTGCAGAAACGCACCCGGAATCCCTTCTGCACAGGGAGAGGACTGTCTCACCGGCAGGTTCGCCGCCTCCCTTGGCACAAAGAAGGTTTGGGTGCGTTCCTGCTTTTTCTGCGGAGGTTTTATGCGGAAACTGGCAGTTTTTACGGTGGCCTTTGCTGCCGCAGCCGCCGTATATGTTTACTGGATGCAGGATGTCCGGGCCCTCTGGCTGGCCGGGGCCTGTCTGATTCTTTCCCTGTTGGGCCGCTGGCTGCGGATGCGGCGCATCAGTCTGGCCGCCCTGGGGCTGGTGGCAGGTCTGCTGTGGCCCATGGTCTATGGGCAGCTGTGGCTGGGCAGAGCCGCCGAGCTGGCCGGCACCGAGCAGACCGTCACCGTCACCCTCCTGGAGCAGCCCCGGGAAACCCAATACGGCAGCTCCGCCCTCTGCCGTCTGGAGGGCTATGACGCGGTGCTCTATGCCGGTGAATCCCTGCTGGGTCAGGCGCCGGGAACCCGCGTCACCTGCACGGCCCGGATGGAAGCCAGCGGGTTGGACGTGTCCCGGGGAGAGAGTCTCTATCTTCGTTCCAACGATGTGGTATTGTGCCTGTATGCCCAGTCCGAGCCGGAAACGGCACCCGGCACCCCCAGTCTGCCCATCCGTCTGCGATATTGGCTGCAGCAGCGGCTGGACACACTGTACCGGGGCGATGCGGCGGCACTGCTCCGGGCGCTCCTGACGGGTGACCGTTCACAGCTGTCCTACGCCATTGAGAACGATTTGTCCGTGGCCGGCATGCGCCATGCCGTGGCCGTCTCGGGTATGCATGTGTCCATGCTCCTGGCCATGATTGCCCTGGTCTGCGGCCGAAGCCCCAGGCTGACCGCGATTTTCGGCATCCCCCTTGTGACGCTCTTTGCTCTCATGACCGGTGCGTCGGCTTCCGTATGCCGGGCGGCGGTGATGCAGATTTTGCTCCTCAGCGCACCTCTGCTGCGGCGGGAGCCGGACTATCCCACCTCCCTGGCCGCGGCAGCCCTGATTCTGCTGGTGCAAAATCCCTGGGCCATCGCCAGCGTCAGCTTTCAGCTGTCCTTTGCCGCCGTGGCGGGACTGCTGCTGTTCTCCGGGCCAATCCAGCGGCGGATTCTCGCCCTGTCCCGGCGGCCGGGGCGGCTTCTGCGCTTTGCGGCAGGCGCCGTATCCGCTTCCCTGGGCGCCACGGCTCTGACCCTGCCTCTGACGGTTTTCTATTTCCGCATCGTCTCTCTGGCTGCAGTATTGGCCAATCTCCTGGGACTCTGGGCCATCACGGGCTGCTTCACCCTGGGGCTGCTGTCCTGTCTCCTGGGACCTGCCGGGCCGGTGCTGGCCTGGGCGGCGGCGCTGCTGGCCCGGTACGTTCTGGGCCTTTGCTCAATCATCGCCTCGTGGCCCTACGCAGCCGCCTATTCCCAGAATTGGCCCCTGGTGATCTGGGGAATCTGTGCCTATGGGCTGGCTCTGCTGTGGCTGGCTTCCAAGCGGAAGCTGCCGGTTCTTTGGCCCCTCTGCGGCCTGACGGCAGCGTTTCTGGTGTGCATTCTGGCCGCCCGGTGGCAGTTTGTCCGGTCGCCCTGGCGGTTTACAGCCCTGGATGTGGGCCAGGGCCAATGCCTGCTGCTGCAAAGCGGAGATTTTACCGCCGTCATTGACTGCGGCGGCTCCTATGGCCCGGAGGCCGGGGAGCAGCTGGCCCGGACTCTCCACAGCGCCGGCGTCACCCGGGCAGACGCCCTGATCCTCACCCACTACGATGGCGATCATGCCGGGGGCGCGGAACAGCTGCTGCACCGGATTCGGATCGACAGTCTTTTCTTACCGGATATGGCAGATTCCAGCGGCGTCCGCACCGCGCTGGAGGAATGCGGCAGCCGGGTGTTTTGGGTGGACGCGGAGACGGAGATCACCTTCCCCAGCGGGAAAATCCTGCTCTATCCGCCTGTTTCCAAAGAAAATGACAACAATGGCGGCGTCTGCGTCTTGGCAACGGTGGCGGAATATGATATTCTAGTAACCGGCGACCTGGATCAGTTTGCGGAGATGCGGCTGCTGTCCCGGCAGGAACTCCCTGCTGTGGAGCTGCTGGTGGCGGGCCATCACGGCTCCGCCGGGTCCACTTCCCAGATTTTGCTGGACACGGTGCAGCCGGAGACGGTGCTGGTTTCCGTGGGGAAGGACAATCCCTACGACCATCCCGCCCGGGAAACCCTGGACCGCATTGCCCGGACCGGCGCAGAAATTCTCCGCACCGATGAACTGGGAACCATCACCATCAAACCTTAGGAGGTGAAGTCATGGCCAAAAAGACCACGCGGAGCGACGGCCCCACGGGGCTGGAGCTGCTGAAGCAGGATCTCAAATCCGGCCAGTTCGGCAGGCTCTATCTGTTCTGCGGCGAAGAGGCCTATCTGCGGGATCACTATCTGCAGGCCCTGCAGGACAAGCTGCTGGACGGCCCGGCCAGGGACTTCAACTACCATCGCTTTACGCCGGAGACCATGGGCCTGCAGGCCTTCTCCGACGCCCTGGACGCCCTTCCCATGCTGGCCCAGCGCACCCTGATCCAGGTGGAGGACTTCGATTTGTCCCGTCTGGGGGAGAGCGACCGGGAAACCATGACCGCGCTTTTGTCGGACATTCCCGATTACTGCACCGTGGCCTTTGTATTCCGCACCGTGGAGCTGAAAATCGACGGACGGCAGAAGAAGCTGAAGGACGCCCTGGATCAGGGTCTGACCGTGGAGTTTGCCCGTCAGAGTCCCCGGGAGCTGAACACCTGGATCCGGCGGCATTTTCGGGCCCAGGGCAAGGACATCGGCGAACGGGAGTGCGAATTTCTTTCCTTTGTCACCGGCGGCTCCATGACCACCCTCAGCGGCGAAATCGGGAAAATAGCCGCCTACGCTTCCGGCGATGTCATCACCCAGCAGGACATCAGCGCCGTGGTGATTCCGGTGCTGGACGCGGAGGTCTTTGACCTGACCGACGCCGTGGCCAGCGGCGACTACGAGACCGCCCTGCAGAAGCTTCGGACCCTGCTGCAGCTGCAGCAGGAGCCCATTCCCCTGCTGGCTGCTCTGGGCAGTCAGATGCGGCGGCTGCTGTGCGCCCGCACGGCCATGAATGCCGGCAAGGGCGAGGCCGGTCTCACGGAGCTGCTGAAAGCCGCCACCGGCCGTGCGCCGCACCCCTATGTGCTGCAAAAAACCATGACCATGGCCCGGCGGGTCACAGACCGGTTCTGCACCCGGGCCGTGACCCTGTGTCTGGAGGCCGATGCCCGGCTGAAGGGCTTCTCCGGCGACGACCAGCGCACCCTGGAGCTTCTGCTGCTGAATCTGGCCCAGGAGGTGCAGCGTGGTTAAAATTCGGGAAGCCATTGTGGTGGAAGGAAAATACGACAAAAACACCCTGCGCCAGCTGGTGGATGCGCCGGTGTTCACCACCGAGGGCTTCGGCGTCATGAACGACCGCACCAAGCTGGAGCTGCTGCGCCGGGTGGCCCAGGAACGGGGCCTGATTATTCTGACGGATTCCGACGGCGCAGGCTTCGTCATTCGCAATTATCTCAAGGGCGCCCTGCCCAAAGACCGGGTGCGCCACGCCTATATTCCGGATATTCCCGGCAAGGAAAAGCGCAAAGCCGCCCCCGGCAAGGAGGGCAAGCTGGGTGTGGAGGGCATGACCCGGGAGATTCTCCTGGACGCCCTGCACCGGGCCGGCGCCACCTTTGAAGGAGAATCGGCTCCGGAGGCCGGGACGCCCATTACCAAGACGGATTTGTATGAGCTGGGTCTCACCGGCCGCCCCGACAGTCAGGCAAAACGGCTGGCACTGCTGAAGCAGTTGGAGCTGCCGGCGCATCTGAGCGCCAACGCCATGCTGGAAGTATTGAACGTGTTATTCAGCCGAGAAGCCTTTTTTTCTCTGTTAGAAACATAGAACAGGCTGCATCCATAAAGGAAACAAGTTATGATTGATTTATCCGTAAAAGACCTGGTCAAAGCCTTTGACGTTGACCGGAATATTCTCGACGGCCTGACCTTTGACGTCCAGGCCGGGGAACGGGTGGGAATCATGGGCCGCAACGGCGCAGGAAAAACCACCCTGTTCAAAATTCTCACCGGGGAGATCGGCTACGATTCCGGCGAGGTGGTGTTTGCCCCGGGGAAAAAGGTGGGGCTGATTTCTCAGATTCCCAACTATCCCGCCGGCTACACCGTGGAGCAGGTGCTGCGGACGGCTTTTGCGGCCCTGGACTCCATCCGCCGCCAGCTGGAAGCCCTGGAGGGACAGATGGGCTCCAATCCATCCCCGGAGATTTTGCAGCAATACGACCAGCTGATGAACCGCTACGCTGTGGGCGGCGGCTACGAGGCTGACGTGGAGCTGGAAAAGGTCTGCAACGGCCTGAACATCCCCCCGGCCATGCGGGAGCAGCTGTTCTCCATGCTCTCCGGCGGCGAAAAGACCCGGGTGAACCTGGCCCGGCTGCTGCTGGAAAAGACCGACATTCTTCTGCTGGACGAGCCCACCAACCACCTGGATATGAAGAGCGTGGAGTGGCTGGAGGAGTACATCCTCAAGTTCAAGGGCACGGTGCTGACCATCTCCCACGACCGGTATTTTCTGGACCGGGTGGTGCAGCGCATCGTGGAGCTCCGGGACGGCAAGGCGGAGTTCTACTCCGGCAACTATTCCTTCTATGTGGAGGAAAAGCAGGCCCGCTACGAGCTGCAGCTGAAGCAGTACGAGCAGGAGCAGGCCAAAATCAAGCAACTGAGCTACACCGTGGAGCGCATGAAGGGCTGGGGCATCAACAACCGCACCCTCTATCGCCGGGCCATGTCCATCCAGCACCGCATCGACCGGATTGAGCAGACCGACCGGCCCACCCAGGAAAAACAGCTGCGGGTGCATTTTGAGGAGCGGGATTTCCACGGCGACCAGGTGTTCTCCATCCGAAATCTGTCCAAGTCCTTTGGAGACCGGACCCTGTTCTCCGATGTGGAGCTGGAGGTTCAGGGCGGCGAGCGCATCGCCCTGCTGGGAGACAACGGCACGGGCAAGTCCACCTTCCTGAAAATCCTGCTGGAGGAGGAGTCCCCCACCTCCGGGCGTATCCGCTTCGGCCCCACGGTCAAATCGGCCTATCTGCCCCAGATCATCCATTTCGCCCACCCGGAGCGCACCCTCTACGACACCATGCTCTACGAGAAGAACTGCACGCCCCAGACTGCCCGGGACCGCCTGGGCGCGTTTATGTTCCAGGGCGAGGACGTGTTCAAGACCGTGGCCGCCCTGTCCGGCGGCGAGCAGAGCCGTCTGCGGCTGTGTATGCTCATGGATGAGAAGATCAACCTGCTGATTCTGGACGAGCCCACCAACCATCTGGACATTGCTTCCCGGGAATGGATCGAGGGAGCTGTGGCGCAGTACGAGGGGACGCTGCTGTTTGTGTCCCACGACCGGTATTTCGTAGACCGTTTCGCCACCCGGGTCTGGGAGCTGGAGGACGGCCACATTCGGGACTTCAAATGTTCCTATGCCAAGTACCGGGCCATCAAGGAGCACGAAGCCGCCGCAAAGCAGCCTGCTCCGGCGGAAAAGAAAGAGAAAAAGGAAAAGCCCAGGGCTTCCGGCAGCAGCAAGGCCCTGGAAAAGAAGCTCCGGGCTGTGGAGCGGGAGGTAGAGAAGCAGGAGGCCGTTGTGGCCGCCTTCGATCCGCAGATTGAAGCCGCCTCCGCGGACTATCAGGAGCTGAGCCGCCTGCTGGCTGAAAAAGCCGAGGCTGAGGCGCAGCTGGAAACGCTGATGGAGCAGTGGGAGCAGCTGTCGATGGAAATGGAGGGCAATCAATGATTTGGCTTTGGATCACCGTGACGGCACTGGCTTTGATTACCGTTCTTGGATTTCTGGTCAAACCCCGGCATCCCCGGCTGGGTTGGGTTGTAATCGGCCTTGCCATTGCCGCTGCTCTTGCGTTCATTGCGTCGGCGTCCGTGCTTTGGAGCGCGCCGGACAGCAGCCCGGAGCAGGAAGCGGACTACGCCCTGCTGCTTGGCTGCGGCCTGCGGAACGGCCAGGCCACGCCGGAGCTGGTACGCCGGTGTCAGACCGCCCTGGACTGGATGGAGGCCCATCCCCATGGGATGCTGGTGGTCTCCGGCGGCGATCCCACCGGGCAGGGCGTCACCGAAGCGGCTGTCATGGCTGCGTGGCTGCGCAACCACGGGGCCAACGCCAAGCGGATTTTGTTGGAGGATCAGGCCTCGGACACCCGGGAGAATCTGGCGTTCAGCAAAGCCCTGGCAGAAGAGCAGGGCCTGGAATCCGATACCGTGCTGATCGTCACCAGCGAGTATCACCAGACCCGCGCCCAATTCCTGGCCGGAGCCGTAGGCCAGACCGCTCTGAGCCTGTCCTGCCGGACGCCCCTGATTCCGCACGTCCTGGCCACGGTCCGGGAGGTCTACTGCATGGCAAACGAGCTGCTGGAGCTGGCGTTTTCCTGACCTTCAACTGCGATTTTGGTGCGCAGCAGTTCATGGCTCCCCTTTTCAGGTGCGGGTATTGGCCTTCTGCAAACCGAAACTGCTCCGCAAACCACAATTTGCAAAACAGATACAAGAGCGCACTTCATACATATCGTGCGAACAGCCAAAAGAGCCAAGCCGCGAGATGCAGCTTGGCTCTCTTTTATCCAACTGGCGCTCAGGCGCCGATATTGCGGATTTTCAGAATCCGCACCACAATGGGGCTCAGAACCACGTTGATGCCCATTTCAATCAGGAAATTGACACCGATGAGTCCCAGGAAAACATAGGACAGCAGATCTGCGCCGCCTGCCCACTGCTCCAGCAGAGGCCGGAAGGCCAGGACTGCGCCGATGCAGAACAGGCCCGTGTTGACCACCGGGCAGACAATGGCAGCCGCCACTGTGGCCGCAATCTGGTTCTTCTTTTCCAGCAGCCGGAACACCAGGCCCGACAGCAGACCAGCCAGGCCGCCCTTGACCAGGCAGATCACAGCGGTCATAAATGGATTGAAGTTCCACATCAGGTTGCCGCCCACGTCGGCGCCGCTGATGCAGGCGATCAGCACCACCAGCCCGAACACCAGGCCCAGCCAGCCGCCGGCAGCCGCGCCATAGGTGGCCGCGCCGATGACGATGGGAATCAGCACCAGGGACGGGCTGAAGGGTCCGATCCTGATGCTGCCGGCCAGCAGCTGCAAGACCACGACGATTGCGGTGAAAATGGCCATGCCCACCAGGGCCTTGGTCTTTTTCAGGGAGTTGGTTTCGTTTGTTTGCATGATGATTACCTCCTGCTGCCGCTCCGGCTTTCCCGGATGCAGCGCAATTGAATTATGTGCAGGCGCAATGCGCCAGAACACCGGGGCAAGTGCCCGCATCCTCCTGCGGGCGTGTACGTTACGGGATTTCCTCCTCCACCGGCGGGTTTTCCTCCATGGGCGGTTCCGGCGCCAATCCTTGCATCTGGAGCCACTGATCCTTGGTAATCAGCAGCTGCCGGGGCTTGGAACCCTCAAAGGGGCCGACAATGCCCTTCTCCTCCATCTCGTCCACGATCCGGGCCGCCCGGGCATAGCCCAGCTTCAGGCGGCGCTGGAGCATGGAAACCGAGGCCTGTCCCGTCTCCAGGATCACGTCCACGGCGGCGGGCAGCAGCTCGTCGCCCTCGGAGACCGGCTCGGCCGCAGCCGTGACGGTGCTACCGCCGGACTTGCCGCTCTGTTCGGCCTTCTGGTTGATTTCCGCCATGACATCGTCGTCGTAGGTGGCCACGGCGTTGTGCTTGATGAATTCCACCACGGCCTGCACCTCGTCGTCGGTGATGAAGCAGCCCTGAACCCGCTTGGGCTTGCCCTGGCCCAGAGGGGCATAGAGCATATCGCCCTTGCCCACCAGCTTCTCCGCGCCGGCGGTGTCCAGAATGATACGGGACTCCATGGCGGAGGCCACGGCGAAGGCAATGCGGGAGGGAATATTGGCCTTCATCAGGCCGGTAATCACGTCCGCAGAGGGACGCTGGGTGGCGATGACCAGGTGCATACCCGAGGCACGGCCCATCTGGGCCACGCGGCAGATGGATTCCTCCACCTCTTTGGCCGCCACCAGCATCAGGTCGGCCAGCTCGTCGATGACCACCACAATCTGCGGCAGCTTCTCCCGGCCGTCCTCGCCGGTGCAGGTCTTGTTGTAGGCCTCCAGATCCCGGACTCCGGCGTCCGCCATAAGGCGGTAGCGCTTCATCATTTCCGTCACCGCCCACTGCAGGGCGCCGGCGGCCTTCTTGGGATCGGTCACCACGGGAATCAGCAGGTGGGGAATGCCGTTATAGATGCCCAGCTCCACCATTTTGGGATCCACCATAATCAGGCGGACCTCTTCGGGCTTGGCCTTGTAGAGCAGGGAGATAATCAGGCTGTTCATACACACGGACTTACCGGAACCGGTGGTACCGGCGATGAGCATGTGGGGCAGTCTGGCGATGTCGCCGATGATGCACTTGCCGCTGATATCCTTGCCCACGGCGAAGGAAATCCGGGATTTGCTCTTATGAAACTCCAGGGAATCAATGACATCCCGGATGCGGACCGTGGAGACCAGCTTATTGGGCACCTCGATGCCCACCACGGAGATTTTGTCGGGAATGGCGGAAATCCGCACGCCGGTGGCGCCCAAAGCCAGGGCAATGTCGTCGGCCAGATTGGTGATCTTGCTGAGCTTCACGCCCCGGTCCAGCTCCAGCTCATAGCGGGTGACGGACGGGCCGCGGATGACGTTGATAATGTGGGCATCGATGCCGAAGCTCACCAGGGTATCGTTGAGCCGTTCGGCGTTGATCTGCATTTCCTCGGTGCCGTCCACCATGGTGCCGTCGCCGGCATCCAGCAGCTTCACCGGCGGGAAGGCATAGGGCTTGGGTTGATCGGTGGCCTGGGCGATCTCCGAAGCGATCTTCATGGCCTCCTGCTGGGCATCCTCCCGCTTGACCTTCTGGGGCAGATCCGGATCCAGGGGCAGCAGCGGCTCCGGCTCCTTCATGGTCTCTGCGGCCATGGCGTCGAAGCGGCTCTTGCTCTCGGAGACCGGCGCCGCAGGCTCCGGCTCCGGCATGGGCGGCACGGGCAGCGGTTCTTCCTCCGCCGGCACGGGCGCAGGCTCCGGTTCCGGCGTGGGTTCCGGCGCTTTCTGCACCTTGGGCGTCTCCATGGGCTGATTCAGGTTTTCCGGGAAGAGGCTGGCCTTCTTCTCCTGCTGCTTTTCCGCCTTCCGGGGCTTGGTCTTTTCCGGCTTCAGCGACGGGGGCTCATCCACCGGCAGATCAAATTCCGCGATGTTGCTCCGCTTTCGCTCCACCCGCTCGATCTGCTTCTGGGCCACACGGTTCACCAGAACCTCCGCCGGGTCGGCATGCTCCTTCGCGGGGGGCGCATACTCTGCCCTGGGGCGATTCTTAATCGCCCGGGCCAAACTGAGCACCGTCATGTTGAAGCTGGTCAGCAGGGCCAGCAGCAGCACTGCGATGGTCAGCAGCACAGCGCCGATTTTGCTGATAATCAGCTCCAGGAACATGGCCAGGAAACCCGCCAGCACGCCGCCGGTTTCCGCCGTCATACCGGTGTGCCACAGCTCGCCGAGCATGGAAAAGCTCCATTCAATCTCCGCCTTGCTGCCCCAGATATGGGCCAGGATGCCCACGCACAGGGCCACCGCAAAGGTGCTGGCCACCCGCAGGCGCACAGGACGGCCATCGTGGAACAGCAAAATTACAAAGTCCAGCAGCAGGGCGAAGGGCATCACATAGACGCCTGCGCCAATGACGCCCCGCAGCAGCCGGATGGTCAGGGTAATAAACACCGCGTCCACCCGGAACAGCCCCAGCAGGGTGAAGGCCGCCAGGAACAGGCACACAAACGCGCCGATTTCCCGCCGGATGGGTTTCCGCTGGCTGGTCCCGGAGGACGAGGATGTACGGGAGCGCGTGGATTTGGCCTTTCCGGAGGACTTCGAACCAGTCGAACTTCTCTTCTTTTCAGCCATAAGTAAAACTCCTTACTTAATGAGGGACAGAATCAGGGTCACCAGACCGGCGCCCCAGCAGTAATAGGCAAATCCGCCGAAGCTGCCCCGCTGGGTGATAAATTTCAGCAGCCGGATGGCCAGGTAGCCAAAGACCATGGCGGAGACCACCCCGGCCAGGTACATGGGCATGAGGCTCCAGTTGATTCCCTCCTGGATAGCGTCGATGAGGGACAGCAGGTTGGCGCCCAGGACGGCGGGAATGGACAGCAGGAAGGAGAACCTCACCGCAAACTCCCGGCTGAAGCCGCGGGTCAGGCCGGCAGCCACGGTGGTGCCGGAACGGGACAGGCCGGGAACCACGGCAAAGGCCTGGCCGAGGCCCACCAGCAGCACGTCCCAGATCGAAGCGCTTTTGAGATCCTTATTGCCATGATTGAACCGGTCGGACAGGAAGAGCAGTGTGCCGGTCAGCAAAAAGGCGCAGCCGATGAAGATGGTGTTGGTATACAGGCCGTCCACCAGATCCTTGATGGGCAGCACCACAAACAGCGGCAGCGTGCCGATGATGATGAAGAAAATCATCCGGCGGCTCAGCCGGTCCGGCTTCTGGCCCCGGGGCAGCTTCCGCAGGCCAACCATGGTGAAGAACTCCAGCACCATGGCCTTGATCTCGCCCCAATAGGCCACAAAGACCGCCACCAGGGTGCCCAGATGAAGCAGCACGTCAAAAAACAGGTTCTCCTTTTCCACATCCATCAGGCCGAAGAACTGCTGGAAAAACGCCAGATGGCCGGAACTGGAAATGGGCAGGAACTCCGCCAGGCCCTGAACCAGGCCCAGGAAAATTGCGGAAAAGAAATCCATAGGGTTGCCTCCAAGCATCAGAATAGACATACTGTATTATAGTACCATACTTGGCGCAATATTTCCAGCCCGGGAACTAAATTTAATCTTTCTTCTGTTTTTCGATCTCCTGGTGCAGGTATTCCAGGGCGTCGCCCACACTGCCCAGCTGATCCACCAGTCCCACCCGGACGGCTTCCCGGCCGTAGACCACGGAACCCACGTCCGTGGCGATTTCCCCGGTGGCCATCATATAATGCAGGAAGGTCTCCCGGGAAATCCGGGAATTGGCCGTGACAAAATCCACAATCTGCTCCTGAATGCGGTTGAAATACTGGTAGGTCTGGGGCGCGCCCACCACCACACCGGTCATGCGCACGGGATGGATAGTCATACTGGCCGTGGGCGCGATCATGCACCGCTTGGCCGACACCGCCAGGGGGATTCCGATGGAATGGCCGCCGCCCAGCACCAGGGACACCGTGGGCTTGCGCATACCGGCGATCATCTCCGAAATGGCCAGCCCCGCCTCAATGTCGCCGCCTACAGTGTTCAGCAGCACCAGCAGGCCGTCGATCTCCGGGCTTTCCTCGATGGAGGCCAGCAGCGGCAGCACATGCTCGTATTTGGTGGTCTTGGCCGTCTCCGGCAGAATCTGGTGCCCCTCCACCTGGCCGATGATGGTCAGGGTGTAGATGGTGCCCCGCTCATTTTTCACCACCGCCGAACCGAAATCCTGAATCTGCCGCCGGTCCTCCTCCCGCTGCTGGGGGGTCTTGTTTTCCTCACTCATATGACCGCTCCTTTGCTTTTTTCCCTATCTTGTGCGGTCTTTGAAAAATCATGCAGATTTTTGAGAAAACCGGTTGACAAATAAAAGGCTCTGTGCTAGTATATATCTCGCGTTGAGGAACGCAAAGCTGCGCGAGTGGTGGAATTGGCAGACTCGCTAGATTCAGGTTCTAGTGTCCACTCCGGACGTGCGGGTTCAAGTCCCGCCTCGCGCACCAAACCAAAAACTCTTACAGTATCCCGGATACTGTAAGAGTTTTTTCATTCCGGGTAAGCGCGGTTTGATATGGTCCCGACGACAAATGAAGGACGGTTTGCGGCGCAGTGAGATTGAAGCTTACAATACAGAAAACCAGCTGTGTGGCACCACACAGCTGGTTTTGATTCGGCAGGGGGTGCAAATCACAATAGCGCTCGCTTATCTGGCCGCCGGGTACTCGTTGCACAGCAGGCGGTAGGGCGGCTCGTCCTCCTCGATCTTCGGGAAGCGGCCCACCGGCGGGTTGAAGCGGTTGTCGGTGTTGTCGTCGTTGCACTGGCTGACCTCGCCCAGGAGCACAGGGCCGGTCCCCTCCTCCACGGAGAAGTCGTGGTAGAGGTACTGCTGCACATGGATGCTCTCGCCGGGAGTCAGGCGAATCTGGGTTCCGGCGGGCACGGTGTAGGTCCGGCCGTCGGTGTGGACGGTCACGTCGGATTCGTAGTCGATCTCCTCGTTGGGCAGGGAGTTGTAGACACGGATGAGCACGTTGCCGCCGCCGCGGTTGATGATGTCCTCGGTCTTGTACCAGT
>JAEDJR010000213.1 GCA_016296235.1 Oscillospiraceae bacterium | reverse complement strand
TGGTGGGCGGCAGCATGGTCCCCGGTGAGGAGGCCGCCCTGCGGATCGACCAGACCCTGACCCAGGACGCCACCGGCACCATGGCCTATCTGGAATTTGAGTCCATGGGCCTGGAGCGGGTAAAGACGGAGCGCTCCGTGGCTTATATTGACCACAACACCCTCCAGTCCGGCTTTGAAAACGCCGACGACCACCGGTATATCCAGTCGGTGGCGAAAAAGCACGGGATATGGTTTTCCCGCCCCGGCAACGGCATCTGCCATCAGGTGCATCTGGAGCGCTTCGGCGTACCGGGCAAGACCCTGATCGGCTCCGACAGCCACACCCCCACTGCCGGGGGCCTGGGGATGCTGGCCTTCGGCGCCGGCGGACTGGATGTGGCGGTGGCTATGGGCGGCGGAGCCTACTATATCACCATGCCGAAGGTGATCAAGGCAGAGCTTTCCGGCGCACTGCGGCCCTTCGTGACCGCCAAGGATGTGAGCCTGGAGATCCTGCGCATCCTGTCTGTCAAGGGCGGGGTGGGCTATGTGATCGAGTGGGGCGGAGAGGGCGTCAAGACCCTCAGCGTTCCCGAGCGGGCCACCATCACCAACATGGGCGCGGAGCTGGGGGCCACCAGCTCCATCTTCCCCTCCGACGAGCAGACCCGGAAGTTTTTACAGGCCCAGGGCAGGGAAGGGGATTTTGTCCCCCTGGCAAGCGACCCGGACGCAAAATACGACCGGGTGATCCATATCGACCTGTCCGCTCTGGAGCCGCTGATCGCCTGCCCCCACATGCCCGACAATGTGGTGACGGTCAGCAGTCTCAAAGGCACAAAGGTGGATCAGGTCTGCATCGGCTCCTGCACCAACTCTTCCCTTTTGGATATGCTGAAAGCGGCAAAGCTGTTAAAGGGCCGTACCATCGCGCCGGGCGTCAGCCTTTCCGTTTCTCCCGGCTCAAAACAGGTGCTGACCATGCTGGCTGACAGCGGGGCGCTGTCGGATATCCTGGCCAGCGGGGCAAGACTGCTGGAATGCGCCTGCGGCCCCTGCATCGGCATGGGCTTCTCTCCCAACTCCGGCGGCGTCAGCCTGCGCACCTTTAACCGCAACTTCCTGGGCCGCAGCGGCACGGCGGATGCCAAAGTCTACCTTGTTTCGCCGGAGACGGCGGTGGCCTCGGCCATTACCGGGGAGATCACCGACCCCAGAACACTGGGCCTTGACAAAATAGAGCTCAGCCTGCCGGAGCGCTTTAAGATCGACGACAGCGCCGTTCTGCCCCCGGCCCCACCGGAAGAGGCGGCAGAGGTTCAGGTACTGCGTGGCCCCAACATCAAGGAGCTGCCCCAGGGGAGACCCTTGGGGGACAGCATCCGCGCTTCACTGACCCTGAAGCTGGGCGACAACATCACCACCGACCACATCATGCCCGCCGGGGCGAAGATCCTGCCCTACCGCTCCAATATCCCCAAGCTGTCGGAATTCTGCTTCGGCGTCTGCGACAGCAGCTTCCCGGAGCGGGCCAAGGCTGCGGGACAGAGCATTATCGTAGGCGGCGCAAACTACGGCCAGGGCTCCTCAAGGGAGCACGCGGCGCTGGTGCCCCTGTACCTGGGGGTCCGGGCGGTGGTGGCCAAGAGCTTTGCCCGCATCCACGCGGCAAATCTGGTAAACGCGGGCATCCTGCCCCTGAGCTTCAAAGACCCGGCGGATTACGACGCGCTGGAGCAGGGCGACATGCTGGAGCTTTGCGGAATCGACGCGGGGCTGGAAAGCGGCACGGTTTATCTTCAGGCCGGAGAGCGGCGCATGGAGCTTTGCTGCGCCTTCTCCCCCCGGCAGAGGGCCATACTCCGGGCGGGCGGACTGCTCAATTATACGAAAGAAGGACATAACTGATGGATACATATATCGAAGCTGCGGTAGCACAGTTTCGTGAGCTTCTGTGCCAGCAGGCGGCGCGGCAGGAGCGCATGGAGAAAAATGCCCCGGCAAAGGATTTTGCCGGAGCGGAAAAGACCGTGATCGGCGTGATCGGCGGCGACGGCATCGGCCCCATCATCGTGGCCCAGGCCCTGCGGGTGCTGGAAAAGCTGCTGAAAGAGGAGCTGGAAAGCGGCCGGGTGGAGCTGCGTCAAATCGACGGCCTGACCATAGAAAACCGCCTTGCCCAGGGCAAAGCGGTGCCGGAGGATGTGCTGCGGGAGATCAAGGCCTGTGACGTCCTGTTAAAAGGCCCCACCACTACCCCCAAAGGGGGCAGTATGGAGAGCGCCAACGTCACCCTGCGCCGGGAGCTGGATCTCTACGCCAATGTGCGCCCGGTGTGCATACCGGAGGAGGGCATAGACTGGATCTTTTTCCGGGAGAACACGGAAGGGGAATACGCCCTGGGCAGCCGGGGAATCGAGCTGCCGGGGAAGCTCACCATGGACTTCAAGGTGACTACCGACGCCGGCACCCGGCGCATTGCCCGCTCTGCCTTTGAATACGCCAGAGCCAACGGGAAAAAGAGCGTCTCCATCGTCACCAAGGCCAACATCATGAAAAAGACCGACGGCATGTTCTCCCGCATCTGCCACGAGGTGGCGGCGGACTACCCGGAGAT
>JAEDJR010000037.1 GCA_016296235.1 Oscillospiraceae bacterium | reverse complement strand
ACCAGATAGTGCTCGGGGATGTTCAGGTCGCCGTCGTACTGCAGCATGCCGGCAAAGTGGACGCCGGTGTAATCGCCGCGGTCAAACTTGTCGAAGTCCTTGCGGTCGAAGGCCAGGGAAATCTCCTGGGCCCGGTCGCCGCGGAAGTTGAACAGCACCACGCTGTCGCCGTTGGCGATCTTCGCCACAGGCTGTCCGTCCCGGGCCACCACAAAGGCGGGCAGATCCTGATCGATGCAGCCCAGCTCGGCGCGGTAGGTCTCGATGGCGGTCTTGGCGTCGGGGAACTGACGGCCAATGCCCTGGACGTGGGTACGCCAGCCGGTCTCCACCATGGCCCAGTTGGCCTCGTAGCGGTCCATGGTGACCTGCATACGGCCGCCGCCGGAGGCAATCTTGTACTCGTGCTCCGCGTCGGACAGTTCCGCCAGGACGGCTTCCAGCTGGGCCACATACTCCAGAGCGGAGGTGGCGGGCACGTCACGGCCGTCCAGCAGGATGTGGCAGTAGGCCTTCTTCACGCCGTCGGCCTTGGCATGGCGCAGCAGGGCCAGCAGGTGGCTGATGTTGGAATGGACGTTGCCGTCGGACAGCAGGCCGATGAAGTGCATGGCCTTGCCGTTTTCCACGCAGTTTTTCGTCAGATCCACCCAGGTGGGAGAGGCGAACAGGGTGCCGTTTTCGATGCTCTCGCCCACCAGCTTGGCGCCCTGGGAATAGACCTGGCCGCAGCCGAGAGCGTTGTGGCCCACCTCGGAGTTGCCCATATCGTCATCGCTGGGCAGACCGACGGCCGTGCCGTGGGCCTTCAGCCAGGTATAGGGGCAGGTGGCGAACAGCTTGTCCAGATTGGGCGTGCTGGCGACCTTCACCGCGTCGCCGGGGCCGCCGTCGCCGCGGCCTACGCCATCCATAATGACCAGAACAATGGGTTTCTTCATTTGCATTCATCCTCCAAATACTTTGCAGCATAATTGATAAAAACAGGACACATCTTTTTCTGATTCTTCGCCAGCAGCTCCCGGCAGAGAATGGAGCCGTGCTCCGCCTTGAAGGCCCGCAGGAACTCCTGGGACTTGCCGCACTGGCGGTTATTCTCGTCCCCGTATTGCAATCCCAGACCCATGAGGGCGCCGGACACCGCGCCGCAGACCTCGCCGCTGCGCATGCCCGCGCCGAAAAACGCGCCCAGAGCATAGGCCTGTTCCTCAGTCAACCCGTATTTTTCCGCGCAGCACATGATTACAGACTGGCAGCAATTGCAGCCGCTCTCATGGAGCCTGGTGGCTTTTTCCATATAATCCATGGAATCGATCCTTTCCGTTTCATTCAATCTGTTCTATTTTACACCATTTTCTCCCGCGACTCAATGGGTTTTTACAAATTTTTACGGCAAACAGCGGCTGCAGGGCGCATATCCCGCCTCCTCCGCGGCGGCGTAGCTTTCAAACACCACCTGGTTTTTCTCCTCCGGCAGGCCGGAGCAGGTGGGCAGATGGAACTTCCTGGAGTTCACATTGCCGATGAACTGCTGGGGATTCGCGGTGGGATTGGTTTCCGCCGCCTGCTTCTGGGTGGTGAAGGTCACAGTCCGGCCGTCGGAATGGCAGACAATATGTCCCTGGAGATCCGTGCGGTACACCTCCGCCTCCGCATCCCGCAGGCGGGACATGGCGGCTTCATGGGGGTGGCCGTAGGAATTATCGGTTCCCACCTGAATGACCGCATACGCCGGGGCCGCAGCCCGCAGCCAGCGATAGCCCGAGGAGGTTTCGCTGCCATGGTGCCCCACCTTCAGCACCGTGGCGGACACGTCATATCCCGCATTCAGAATGTCATCTTCCGCCTGGATTTCGGCGTCCCCGGTAAAGAGAAAGCTGGTCCGGCCATAGTCCACCCGCAGGACAATGGAGGAGTTGTTGGTATCATAATCGTCCCGCACCGGCCCCAGAACCGTCACCGCAGCGCCGCCCAGGTCATAGGTGCTGCCGGGCTCCGGACATACCAGATCCAGATTCTGCTGGTCGGCATAATACAGAAAATCCCGGAAGCACTTGCTGGAATACTCCTTCACCGGGCACCAGACATTTCCGGTCTCAAACACCGCAAGAACGCCTGGCAGGCCGCCCACATGATCCTCATGGGCGTGGGTGTTCACCACATAATCCAGGTAGGAGACGTCCTGATCCAGCAGATAGGCCACCACCAGATCGGAATCTCCCACATTGCCGCCGTCAATCAGCATATTGGCGCCGTCACACTGCAGCAGAATGCAGTCCGCCTGCCCCACATCGAGATAGTGCACGGTCAGACCGGCAGAATCCGCCGGGACCTCCACGGGGCGTTCCACGGCGCAGCCGCACAGCAGCAGGCACAGGATGAGACATACAAAGAGTCGCTTCATGGTATCACCTCGGGTTGCATTATACCATGCATTCTCCCTGCTGACAAATGATATATTTTGTGCTACACTGGTATTATCCATTTAAGGAGGTAAGACACATGGAATATATTCTGACGAAAGACAATTTTGACGAAATCGCCCTGGGCAGCGCCGAGCCCATTCTGGTGGACTTCTGGGCCTCCTGGTGCGGCCCCTGCATGATGCTCAGCCCCATCGTGGAAGAACTGAGCAAGACCCACAAGGTCGGCAAGGTCAATGTGGATGAGGAAATGGCCCTGGCCCAGCGCTACGGCATCACCTCCATCCCTTCCCTGCTGGTGTTCAAGGACGGCAAGCTGGTGAAGCGGTCCCTGGGCTATCAGAGCCTGGAGTCCCTGCAGGCCCTCATGGAGGTGTGACATGGGAAAGGTGCGTCTCAACGACAATCAGGAAGTGGTGCGCACCGTCCGGGAGGGACTGAAGCGCACCGGCGGCTATTGTCCCTGCCGGCTGGAGCGGACGGAAGCCACCCGCTGCATGTGCCAGGAGTTCAAGGAGCAGATCGCAGATCCCAACTATGAGGGCTTCTGCCACTGCCTGCTGTACTATAAGGAAAAATGAGTCTGGACTATCTGATTCAAAACGCCGTCGTCCTCGACGGCAGCGGTGCGCCGGGTTTTTCAGCCGACGTGGCCATCAGCGGCGGCAGAATTGAAGCCGTCGGCCGTTTTCCCAACGCCTGGGCCGCCCATACCCTGGACGCCCGGGGCCGGGTTCTGACCCCCGGGTTTCTGGATATCCACCGCCACGCGGACGCCGCCTGTTTCCGGCCCGGCTTTGGTGAGCTGGAGCTAAGGCAGGGGCTGACCTCCATTGTCAGCGGCAACTGCGGTCTGTCCCTGGCTCCGGTTTCCGGCCCCCACCGTCAGGCCATTCTGGATTATCTGGCTCCGGTCACCGGGCCCGTGGGGCCGGAGGTACCAACGGACTCCCTGGCAGACTACCGGGCCGCCCTGCGGGCTCCTCTGCATCTGGGTATGCTGGTGGGGGCGGGCACCCTGCGGGCCGTTGCCGCAGGCTATGACGTGCAGCGGCTGGAGGACAGCCACTACCGGGCCATTCACGCCATGCTGGAGACCGCTCTGGCTGACGGCGCTCTGGGGGTCTCCCTGGGACTTGGCTATGCGCCGGAGTGCTTTTATTCTACCCAGGAGCTGATCCATGCCCTGGCGCCCCTGACCGGCAGCGGCATCCCCATCACGGTCCACATGCGCAGCGAAGGCGACGGCATGGTGGACAGCCTGCGGGAAATGCTGGAGGTGGCCCAGGCCCTTCATACGCCGGTTCATATCAGCCATCTGAAGGCCATCGGACAGCGAAACTGGCGGCGGCTGATTCCCCAGGCTCTGTCCCTGCTGGATCAGGCCCGTCAGACCGGTCTGGACGTCTCCTGCGATGTGTATCCCTACACCGCCGGTTCCACCCAGCTGACCCACATACTCCCGCCGGAGTTCCTCCAGGGGGGAACCGACGCCATCTGCGCCCGGCTGGCCGATCCCCTGCAGCGGGAGCAGCTGGCCCGGCGGCTGGACACCGGCACGGATTTCGAAAACATCGTTCTGCTGGCCGGATGGGAGAACATCTGCATGTCCACCATGACCCGGCCTGAAAACAAGCCCTATGAGGGACTTTCCGTGGAGGAAGCCGCCCGGCGCCGGGGGCAGTCGCCGCTGGACTGCGCCTGCGACCTGCTGGTCTCGGAACGCTGCGGCATCACCATGATCGATTTCATCGCCCAGGAGGAGGATGTGGAGGACATTCTGCGCAGTGACTGCAGCTGCGTCATCTCCGACAGTACCTACCCCACCCAGGGTCTGCCCCACCCGCGGCTTTACGGCACCTTTGTCCGGGTTCTGGAACGGTATGTCCGCCAGCGCCGGACCCTTTCGCTGCCTCAGGCCGTGGCCAGAATGACCGGTGTCCCCGCCGGTGTGCTGCGGCTGCGCGGCAAGGGCCGCATTGCTCCGGGCTATGACGCCGATCTCAACCTGTTCGATCCGGCCCTGGTTCACGAAGTGGGCGACTATGCAAATCCCGCCCAATTCCCCACGGGAATGGACTGGGTCTTTGTGGCTGGGCAGCCGGCCATTGCGGATGGCAAACTGACCGGAAGCCTCTGCGGCAGTATCCTGTAACCGGCATATTCAACCCCCTCGGTTTTGTCTGAACAAAACCGAGGGGGTTAATCGTTTCCGGCTTATATCGGGAAGCCAAAGCCCGATCCGGCACCGGCTTTACTCCACCCGCATCATGCGGTATCCGACGCCGATATGGGTCTGGATATACTGGGGAGAATCCGGCGTTGGCTCCAGCTTTTTCCGGAGGGTTGCCATAAACACCCGCAGGGAAGCCACGTCATTTTCCCAGCAGCGGCCCCAGATGTTCTGGGTGATGAAGGTATGCGTCAGCACCTTGCCCACATTCTTGGACAGCAGGCACAGCAGCTTGTACTCAATGGGCGTCAGATGCAGCTCCCGATCGTTCAGATAGGCGCAGCCTCCCGCATAGTCCACCCGCAGATTGCCGTTGACAAACACGGAGCCGGCGGACATCATTTCCGCCGTCATAAGGGAAAGCCTGCGCTGGGTGACGCGGATCCGGGCCAGCAGCTCCTCCACCGAGAAGGGCTTCGTCAGATAGTCATCCGCGCCGGCATCCAGGGCGTCAATCTTATCCCGGTCTTCGCTTCTGGCGCTGATGACGATGATGGGAATGTTCGACCAGGACCGGATATTCTGTATCACCTGCACGCCGTCCATGTCCGGCAGCCCCAGATCCAGCAGGACAATGTCGGGGTTATGGGAGGATGCCTCCAGAATCGCGGCTTCCCCGTTGGCGGCAACCAGATACCGGTAATCGTTGGTTTTCAGCGTTGTTGTAATCAGGTTGCGGATCGGAGGATCGTCCTCCACAACCAGAATCAGCGGCTTATTCATACAGTGTAACCTCCCCTGCCGGTAACGTGAATGTAAAAACGGCGCCCTTTGGCTGGTTGTCCGACACCCAGATTCTGCCGCCATGGGCCGTGACGATGGATTTGCAGAGGGACAGTCCCAGCCCCAGACTTCTGCGGCTGTCCGCAATCTGATTGGCGCCGCTGTAGAACATTTCGAAAATACGCGGCTTCTGATCGTCGGAAATTCCTGGCCCGTCGTCGGAAACCGATACGACGACCCATTTGTCCTGCTTCTCCGTGTGGATGTGAATGCCGGATCCCGCCGGCGTATACTTGATGGCATTGTCCACCAGGTTGATGAGCACCTGGACCACCAGCTTTGTATCGATTTGTGCCAGGATCAGATCCTGTGTGCTGCTGACACGGATGCTGTGTTCCTCGCGTTTGCGGTTCACATGGCGGAGCGCCTCCGCAATTACCTCGTCCATCACTTCCACAGACTGGTTCAGCTTCACCCGGCCTTCTTCGATTTTGGTAACCGCCAGCAGGTTTTCAACCAGACTGATGAGCCACATGGAATCGTCGTAGATATCCGTGAAGGTCTGCATTCTGGTCGCGTCATCCAATTTCTGATAGTTCGACATCAGATTGCTGGCACTTCCCGAAATGGACGTCAGCGGTGTGCGCAGATCGTGGGAAATCGTCCGGAGCAGATTGGCCCGAAGCTGCTCATTCTTTGCAAGAATGGCCGCCTCCTCTTTCTCTCTGGCGTTTTTGATGCTCTCCAACGCCAGGGCACACTCGCCCAGAATCGACAGCAGGACGCTGTTTTCAAAGGAATCCAGCGGCACGCCGTCCATGGAAATGCCAACCACACCATACACCCGCTGGTTGACCCGGATCGCCAGATACAGGCATTTTGCACCGGACAGGGTATCCGTGGTTGCACCTGCGTGTTTGTTGTTCCGCAGAACCCATGCCGCGACGGCTTTTTCGCTCTCGGTGGTCAGATCGCCCTGGTCACTGTCCGCCGCACGGTAAATACAGGGCTCGGACAGCTCCGCACCCTCCGACAGGTAGATCACCAGATCCTTTTTCAGAAGCTTCTTCAGCTGCCCGGCTGCCGCATTGATGACGGACTGCTCGTCCCGCTCCTTTTGCAGGAGCTGATTGGTTTCAAAGAGAATTTTGGTCCGGAATGCCGCATGGGCCGATTGTCTGGCGCTCTCCTTCAACCGGGTGGCCAGGGAGCCTGTCAGGAGTGCCACCATGAACATGATCGAAAAGGTCACCAGATAGTCCGGATCGTAAAAGTGAAAGGTAAAACGCGGCATGGTAAAGAAGAAATTGAATACCAGCACGCTGACAAGGGAGGCCAACAGCCCGCACAGACGGTTGGTGGCGATGATCGAAATAACCAGAACGCCGAAAATATAAACCGCTATGATATTGGCCTCCGTAATGCCAAGGGAATAAAACGCATTTCCAATCAGGGTAGCCGCCAGCAGGACGACCACACTTTTCATGAGATCCCGGACAAACACCGCCAGAGAACCGGGTATATTTCCTCTTCTCCTCCTGTATTCGCCGCCTGCGCTGGAATCCGGAATAATATGAATATCCAGGTTGGGAGAGGTGGCAATCAAGCGCTCGGTCAGGGTCGGCTTGCTGAAAATGCTCCTTCTGGTGGCCGTGCTGCGGCCAATCACGATTTTGGAAACGCCGGAAAGCCGGGCAAACTCCGCAATCTGATACGGCACATCCTCGCCGTAGCTGGTTTCGATGGCAGCGCCAAGCTGCTGGGCCAGCCGCATATTCTCCCGCAGCCGCTGCTTGTCATCCTCGCTCATGGACGCCGTGCCGGGTGTTTCCACAAAAAGCGCCGTAAAGGCGCCGCGGAACGCCTTTGCCATTCTGGCCGCCGTCCGGATGATTTTGGCGTTGGAGGGCGACGAGGACAGGCACACCAGAATATGCTCGTCGGTGTGATAATTGCTTTGGTTCTGAATCCGCGCGGTTTCGGTCCGTTGGTTGACCCGGTCCGCGCAGCGGCGCAGGGCAAGCTCCCGCAGGGCCGTCAGATTTCCCGCCGTGAAGGAAGGGACTGCCGCCCGCTCCGTCTGATTCTCCCGGTAAACCTCTCCCCTGGCCAGGCGCTCCAACAGCTCCGCCGGCTCGATGTCCACCAGTTCCACCTGCTCCGCCTGATCGAAGGCGGAATCCGGTATCCGCTCGGCCACCGGGATCCCCGTAATGGACGCCACCGTATCATTCAGGCTTTCGATATCCTGGACATTGACCGTTGTGTAAACGTCAATCCCCGCGTTCAGCAGTTCCTGAACGTCCTGATAGCGCTTTGCATGCCGGCTTCCCCCGGCATTGGTGTGCGCAAACTCGTCCACCAGAATCAGCTGCGGTCTTCTTCTCAAGGCGGCATCCAGATCAAATTCCCGGCGCACAGCTTCTCCGGAGGATACCTGTCTGGCGGGAAGCTGCTCCAGGCCCCGCAGCAGCGCAGCGGTCTGGGGCCGGCCGTGCGGCTCGATATATCCTGCCACAACATCTGTCCCGCGGGCCTTGGCCTGATGGGCAGCCTGCAGCATGGCATAGGTTTTCCCTACCCCCGAAGCATATCCGAAAAAAATCTTCAGCTTTCCCCGGGGCTCGTTGGACGGATCCCGGCTGTTTACAGGCTGCGCCTGATCCTGGTTTTGTTTCGCTTGTTCCATATTGTTTCTCCGATGTGCGTTCAGACGGCGGTACTTTCTCTGTTGGTTCCATTATACCACACCGCACCTGCCCTGGCTACGCTTTCCACACGGGCGCCGCTGATTTTGTCCGCAGAAGCTCCAGAAAACTGTTGGCCGCCGGAGTCAGCTCCCGTTCCAGCCAGACAATCTTCTGTCCGGTTTCCCCTTGTGAGAGGGGCGCCAGGGACAGACCGCTCCTGTTTTCCGGGACGGCATCCCGGCACAGCATGATTTCTCTCACCAGCGTGTGCGCCTGGCCCGGCAGCTCCGACTCCTCCGGGATAAACGCCACATCCAGCTTGCGGGACGAAAGCGCCTGCATCAGCTCCGTCTCGGTCCCGCTGAGAAGCGAAACGGAAGTACCCGGATGGGCAGCGGAATACCGGTCAAGGTCATCCGAAAGACCGGCCGCAACCATCGGATCGGTCACGCCGATGCGCAGGCTCTCCCCTTCGGTTGAATGCCGCGGCTCCGGCTGCTGTTCATCCAAAAAGCGGCCCAGCCGTCTCACAACGAAATAACCGAATACAAACGCCGCCGCTACTGCGGCAAGCAGCAGAATATCCCGCATCACGTCACCTCCAGTCCCCTCTTGACAGACATCCTATATCCGGAAGCATTTTTGCAGATCCTTGTTCCGGCCCAGCACCAGCATGGTTGCGTCTGCCTCCAGCACGGTGTCCGGCGTGACGGACAGCTCCAGCTTCCCGTTGCTCTTGATGCCCAGAATATTGATTTTGTATTTTTTCCGGATATCGATCTGTCCGATGGAATGCCCCGCCCAGTTGGCCGGAACTGTGATCTCAAAAATCGTGTGCTCCTCGTCCAGTTCAATATAATCCAGAATATGATCTGCGGTGTAGCGGATGGCTGTCCACTTGGCAAGCTGCTTCTCCGGGTAGACCACCTCGTCCGCCCCGTTGCGAAGGAGGAATTTCTCCTGTACATCAGTGGCCGCCCTGGATACCACCATTTTGGCTCCCAGCTCCTTCAGAAGTGACGTGGTTTCCAGGGAGCTTTGGAAGTCGTTGCCGATGGCGACGATGCACACATCGAAATTCCGGATTCCGAGAGATTCCAGAAACGCGCCGTTGGTGCTGTCTCCGATCTGCGCATTGGTTACAAAGGGCAGCACCGCTTCCACACGTTCCTCCACATCATCCACGGCCATGACCTGATGGCCCTGCAGGTTCAGATGCATGGCGATATGTCTTCCAAAGCGGCCAAGGCCGATCAAAAGTACTGTTTTCATAGCGTTCTCCTTATCCCACGGTGATTTTTTCTTTCGGAAGCTTGGATGCGTTCTTTTGTCTGCCCGACAGGGCGGCGAAGATCAGTGTCAGTCCTCCGACACGGCCAAAAAACATCAGCACAATCAGGATCAGTCTTGAGGCAAGGCCCAGGCCGGGCGTAATACCGAGTGTCAGTCCCACCGTACCGACTGCCGAGGCCGTTTCAAACAGGCAGGTCAGCATGGGCAGCCCCTCCAGGATGCTGATGGCCAAACCGCCGGAGAAGGACAGCACCAGATACATCAGAAGGATCGTCGCTGCGTGCTTGACCACGTCGTCATCGATCCGGCGACCAAAGAAATGGGTGTATTCTTTCCGGCGGAAGGTGGATATGGCCGCAGCAAACAGCACCGCCGCCGTGGTGGTTTTCATGCCGCCCGCAGTGGAACCGGGGCTGCCGCCGATGAGCATCAGAGCGATGGTGATATACTGTCCCGCTTCGCTCAGCGCTGTCAGATCCATGGTGTTAAACCCCGCCGTTCTTGGCGTCACGGCGTGAAACAGAGAAGCGAATATTCGTTTCACCAATGAAAGATTACGAAATTCATAAAAGAAGAAGTATACCGCCGGAACCGCCAGCAGCAAGGCCGTGGTGCAAAGAATCACCTTGCTTTGCATCCTGTATCTGTGCAGATGCAGCCCGTTGCTCCGGATATCGTCCCAGGTCAGAAACCCGATGCCGCCAATGAGAATCAACAGCATGATGGTCAGGTTGATGACCGGCTCGGCGCTGTAGCTGGTCAGGGAGGAAAAAGGCGCTCTGATTCCCATGAGATCAAAGCCCGCATTGCAGAATGCGGATACGGAGTGAAACGCAGCCATCCAAAGGCCCTTCACTCCAAAATCCCTGTAAAAGACCGGCGCCATGACAGCGGCTCCCAACAGCTCAATCAGCAGCGTGATCCTGATGATAAAGCCCGTCAGACGCACAATGCCGCCCACCTTCGGTGCGGAGATTGCCTCCTGCATGGTGCTGCGCTGCATGAGGGAAATCTTTCTGCCGGAGATCATGGCGAAGGAGGCCACAACGGTAATGACGCCCATACCGCCAATCTGAATCAGCATCAGAATCACGAATTGTCCAAAGGCAGACCAGTAGGTTGCGGTATCGCGGACCACCAGCCCCGTCACGCAGACTGCCGAGGTGGATGTAAACAGCGCCTCCCAGAAGGACGCCGCACTCCCCTCCCGGCTGGAAAACGGGAGCATCAGCAGAAGCGTTCCCAGCAAAATCACCCCGGAGAAACCCAGAATGATAATCTGAAACGAAGTCAGTTTATGTTTCTTGCGGAGCAGGACGCCCATACATGAATACCCCTTTATACGCCTTTATCTGATCTTTATCATACGGTGAATCTGCTTAAGAGGGTAAAAGAGAATGAACGCCCGCATTAAGACTGCATAAAGATCTCAAAAAGAGCATTCCTGCTTGCAGCTTTGTTCATGACGCATTATAATAGAATTGCCGGTAAACTGCGCCGGCCGGTTGGATGATGGAATCGTGCTATGACCCAAATGCAGCTCTTGCTGCGCGCCGGAAAACATGATATGGAGGAACTGAGATGTTGACAACCGAAATCAAACATGCCTATATTTCCATCCTGCGCGAAGAACTGGTTCACGCCACCGGTTGTACGGAGCCCATTGCTCTGGCCTATGCCGCCGCACGGCTGCGGGAGCTCTTGGGCGCAAAGCCGGAACGAATCCGCGCGGAAGTCTCCGGCAATATCATCAAAAATGTCAAGAGCGTAGTCGTCCCCAACACCGGCGGCATGAAAGGGATTCCGGCCGCCATTGCAGCCGGCGCTGCGGCGGGAGACGCGTCAAAGGCTCTGCAGGTGATCGCCGGCGTTCCCGCAGAAATGCACGGGGAGATCGCCGCCTATGCCAAGCGCACGGAAATTGAGATCGTCTGCGCCGATACCACGCGCATGCTGGATATCCGGCTCACCGGCTGGGCCGGGGAACACTCCGCCCTGGTACAGATCGCGAACAGTCACAGCAACATCGTCCGGGAGGAAAAGGACGGAACAGTCCTGCTGGAAAAGCCGGTCACGGATTCCGCCGAGGACAATCTAACGGATAAGAGCGTACTGAATGTCGCTGATATTCTGGAGTTCGCCAACACAGTCAATCTGGAAGAAGTCGCACCCCTGCTGAACCAACAGGTGGCCTGCAACACCGCCATTGCGGAGGAAGGTCTGCGGCATAACTGGGGCGCCAACATCGGCTCCGTGCTTCTGGCAGACTATCCGGACGACATCAAGACCGAAGCCAAAGCCTGGGCCGCCGCCGGCAGCGATGCAAGAATGAGCGGGTGCGAAATGCCCGTAGTCATTCTCTCCGGCTCCGGCAACCAGGGAATCACCGCCTCTGTACCCGTGGTGCGGTATGCCAAGCATCTGGGCGCAGACCAGGAGACGTTGTTCCGCGCTCTGCTTGTCAGCGATTTGGTCACGATTCACCAGAAGAGCGGCATCGGCCGCCTCTCGGCCTACTGCGGCGCCGTCAGTGCCGGAGTCGGAGCCGGAGCGGGCATTGCCTATCTGTTGGACGGCAGCTATGATGCCATTGCGCACACCATTGTCAATGCCGTCGCAATCATCAGCGGCGCCATCTGCGACGGCGCAAAGCCCTCCTGCGCCGCCAAGATCGCGGCCAGCGTGGATGCAGGCATTCTGGGCTATCACATGTATAAAAACCATCAGGAATTCAAGAGCGGCGATGGCATCGTCACGAACGGCGTTGACAACACCATCGCAAATATCGGCATTCTGGCGCAGCAGGGCATGCGGCAAACGGATCAGACGATTCTGGCGATTATGACGGAACGGTGCAACTAGTCCCGCATCCGGCTCTCTGCCTTCCCAAAACAGAACAGGATATCATGCAGCATAGAAGCGAAGAGCGAAAGTATCCCGAAGGACACTTTCGCTCTTCGCTTCTCAATTATGATTGTTTATTTGGATTGAAACATTGCGCGATATTCTCCGGGTGACATTTTGTATTCCTTGCGGAAGTTCCGCGCGAAATGCGAGGCGTCGATATAATTGGTTTCTGCGGCAATCTGGGAAACCGTCAGATTGGAATAGCGAAGGAGCCATGTCGCACGCTGCATCTTGGCCTGGCGCAGCAGGTCCTTGAAGGATACGCCGCAGGCAGAGGAAATCAGCTTGCTCATATAGGTGTCGCTGTATTTGAAATGCTCTGCCACGGAATGGAGCGTGGCATTCTGGTAGTTCTCGTAGATATAGTCCACCACCGCAGAAATTGCCGCGTTCTTCTGCGAGCTGGGCTGCGCAAGCTGCGGCGTGAAGCCCCGCAGAAGAATGCCAAAGAGTACATTCATGAACCCACCCAGAATCAGCTCGCAATTGGACATATCGGACGAGGCTTCGGAGTACATCGCCATAAGATAGTACAAAACCGCACGGTCATCTCCCGTCGGAAAGACAATGGTCGGATAATAGCTGGTTCCGTACAGCGCGTTTTTGAAAAAGTTCGCAAGG
>JAEDJR010000212.1 GCA_016296235.1 Oscillospiraceae bacterium | reverse complement strand
AATACCTCGTCCAGCCGATGCTCCGTTAAAAGGATGGCTACGCCCAGCTCGCGGTTGATCCGCTGGACGGTGGCAAGCAGATTGCGGGCCGCCAGCGGATCCAGCATGGAGGTGGGCTCGTCCAGTATCAGCAGTTTTGGCCCCATCGCCAGCGCTGAGGCCAGATTCATCAGCTGCTTCTGGCCGCCGGACAGCTCCGTGGTCTTACTGCGGAACCACGTTTCCATGCCGAAAAAAGCGGCCATCTCCGCCACACGGCGGCGAATCACCGGTACGCTCAGCGCCATATTCTCAAGGCCGAAGGCCAGCTCATGCCATACGAAATCGGTGACGATCTGGTTATCCGGGTTCTGCTGTACGAAGCCGATCTCCGCCGCGGCGGTCAGCTCCGGCAGCTGGGAAAGGGGCGCGTCCTTATAAAAGGTCTCGCCGGCTCTTGCCCCCACAGGCAGCAGGCCGGGCTTGGCATGGCGCAGCAGTGTGGTCTTGCCGCAGCCGGAGGGGCCGCACAGCACCACATACTCGCCCTTATGTATCTCCAACGAGACGTCGTCCAGTGCCCGCGTGTCAGCCAGCGGGTAGGAGAAGCTCAGGTGTTCAAACCGTAAGAGCGCCATCTAATGGTCTCCTTTGTTTCAAGAATACCGGGCAGGAACATCAGCACGGCGTAGAACGCGAACATGGTATAGCTGGCACTGCCCAGCAGCACCGGCGTCATGGCGGGATAGAACTCCATATACCCGTGACCGAAGGCGCGGGCGGTAATGCAGATGCCTGCCACTGCCAGAATGAGGCCCAGCGTCCGGGCGTCCCGGCCATCGAAGCGGAACAGGTGGAAGGTGGTGCGCCGCTTGGCACCATAGCCCCGGGCTTTCATGCTGTCCGCCGTCTCCACCGCCGCCTCCATGCTCATGGTCAGCAGCACCGACAGGTTCCGCAGGGCACTGCCCAGCCTTTGCAGCAGCCGCGTACCCTCCTCCTGCAGCATGGCCTGCGACTGCCGGATCTCGCGGCGGTTCTGTTGGAGCTGTGGGATGAACCGCAGTGTCATGGTGATCAGCAGCGACGTGCCGGGGAAGGGTTTGCCGAACAGGTACAGAAACTTATCCGAGGTCATGACCTCCTGATAGCAGGTAAACCACATAATGACGGCGCACAGGGAGCAGCCGGACACCAGACCGTAGCACACCGCTTCCAGCGTGTACCACAGGTGATTGATGGTAAAGAGCATGGTCACGCCCCGATGGTTGAACAGCGGATTGGCGAGGGCGATCAGCAGAAACATAGGCCCCACAAACCGCATGGTGTGGCCGTAGGCCCTCCAGCCCCGCAGCCGGATGGAAAACCAGCTGGCGCCCAGAAACGACAGCACTACCGTGACGGGGTGCATACAGGCCAGTGTCAGGCCCAGAACCAGTACGAAGTACGCCATACTGACCGCCGGATGCAGGTTCCCGAAGAAACGCATCCGGGTATCAGTCATGGTTATCCTTCCATTCCTTGCCGTAGCCGTAGGGATCTCCGTTTTCCAGATCGCAGCCAAGGTCACAGGTGTAATTCCACTCAATGACCTCGCCGGGCTTGACAAAGTACACGCCGCAGCCGTAGTTGGGATACCAGTCGTTGACACAGTACATCCAGCCGCTCCAGCGACCACCGTCGAATTCATAAAGGTTGTTGATGCCCTCCACATAGCAGCCACTGGAGGTGCCGCCCCGATAGGACATGTGGATCTTGTACTTTTCACACACAAAGGCGAGGACGTCAAAGACCGTGTCACCTTCCTCGATCTCCACCGTGGTCACCGGCAGGATCACGCCGGAGGCCGGGACGATGCCCGCCCACTTGCTCTCCAGATGCATACCGTTATTCACCGCCGTATCGCAGCGAATGGTAATGGTGACGGTGTTTTTCTTGCTTTCGGGCTTCTGCTCGGGGGTAGGCGCGGGGGTGTTGCTGTCCTCGCCCTTCTGGTCGTCCTTTTTATTGTCGTCCTTTTTCCCGCCGGAGTTGGACGGCTTGTTGGCGGTATCCTCCTCCGGGGTGGTAGAAGGCGTCTGGTCTATCTTATTGCCCTTGTTGCCCTGCGGCACATCTCCGGAGCCCTGGGCATAGAAATCCGCCACGCTGTCAGGCTTGCTTTGGGACGGGGTAGTTGTTGTTTCCTTTTTGCCGAAGCTGAAGGCCTCCGTAAACCAGGAATACCACGGCTTTTCCTCTTCGGGTTGGTCGGTATCCTCTCCCACATAATCCAGATCCAATTCGCCGCTATTGCCGGCAGTGCCGGTCTGGGCGCAGGCGCACAGGCTCAACAGCATCATAAGTGCCAGCAGGAACGCGATGATATATCTCAGATTCTTTTTCATGTCAATTCTCCTTCAGCCGTTAGGGCTGTTGATTTTGAGGATGCGGGAGAGGCCGGCAAACCCCTCCCGCTATGGAAAAGACAACGGCATTTGCCGTCTCGACTTGCCTTTTGCGGATTTGAGGATGGGGGACGGGGCGGCTTAAACCCCGCCCCCCTATGGAAAGCTGACAGTCTCCGTTCAGACTGTCTCGGCTTGACAAGGGTTGGTGGTTTTTTCGGCGGCAGCTTGCTTAGCCTCGGCTGCTGCCCGTTTTGCGCGGCGCTT
>JAEDJR010000211.1 GCA_016296235.1 Oscillospiraceae bacterium | reverse complement strand
AAGCAAGCGATGGCCAATGTTTTGACATTCTGCCTTGGCATGCTGTTGACCTATTATTTCGCTGCCGCTTTGAGCCGCGGGATATATTCGATGGAGTTTATCATCGGATGGACAGTGTTCGCCCTGTGCTCGCCTGTCATGGCTTACTTTGCGTGGCTGACAAAAGAACGCGGCATATTCGCCAAAATCGTGAGTGTGGGGATCATCGCGGCTTCCGTTCTGTCCTCCGTTCTGTTGTTTGACAGGCTGCGCATCTATGATTTGCTGATTGACGGAATTTTGACTTACTTCTTATTATTCAAAAAGATAAACAGATAAAACGAGGAGGTAATCTGATGGAAAATGTATTTGAGTTTCTTCGGGCGGCATTGCCCTGGATCGTGGTGGGTCTGGCGCTTGCGGTGTTGATTGTCAGAAGCGCAGGAAAGAAAAAGAAGGAAGAAAAAACCGACGACTATGGTACGGAGGGGATGTGCCTGGGGATGTGCCTGGGGATGTGCCTCGGAACAGCCATCGGTACCTCGTTTGGCAATAATACCGGCATAGGTATCTCCCTGGGCATGCTGATCGGTCTGGCTGTCGGTACTTCTATCAAAAAGGAGAATCGGGAGAAAGACCATCACGAGAAGTAGAGAAACCATTCGTATCGAACGGATGGAGGAAAACGCCGCGCTGCGCCGTCAGGTGGTCGAGCCGGAGCAGAAGAATCACGCAGGAAGTACCGAGGCCGACCAATAAGGCAAGCACCGTCAGAAGCGGGGGGAATATCTGTGAAACGAAACGCAACGCAAATCCATCAATGGAATATGGCCGATACCGTCACCTCTTTGCGCATGGCAGCCTCACTTGTACTGCTGGCTCTTCCTCTGCGCTCTGCCTGGTTCCTTGCGGTCTACACCCTTACCGGGCTGACGGATGTGCTGGACGGCTGGTTGGCCAGAAAGACAGGGACAGCCAGCGAGTTTGGCGCAAAGCTGGACAGTATGGCCGACCTGCTGTTTTACGGCGTCCTGCTGCTCCGGTTTTTCCCGGTTTTGCGGCAGGCACTCCCGATGATAATATGGTACGCCGTGGCAGTTATTCTGCTTGTGCGGCTGGCAGCCTACGCTGCGGCGGGAATCAAATATCATCGCTTTGCCTCCCTGCATACCCGGCTGAATAAACTGACCGGGGGAGCCGTGTTCCTGCTGCCCTATGTGCTGGTGCTTTCATCCGGCGTTACATACAGTTGGTTCGTCTGCGTTCTGGCCCTTGCCGCGTCTGCGGAGGAACTGGCGATTCACCTGTGCCGGAAGAAGTACCGTGCCGACAGAAGGTCCATATGTCAGACAGAAAGCGAAGATACAGCATGACAGCACAGATGGGGCACAAAAAGACGGCTCCCTGAGACACCTCCCATAACATTGGTGTACCATTCCGGGGCAAAGGCAATACGACAGAGACCCTACACGCTGCCATGAACCTGCCGGCGAAAAACCATCGTTCCATCAAACCTGATTTAAATCCAGAAAGGGAAGCAACATGAAACAGCAAAAATTTTTCGGCATCGCCCTGACTGTCTGCGTCCTCCTGCTGACCCTTGCCGGGTGCGCGTCCGGCTCTGCCTTTGAGGGCAGCAGCGTAAAGAACGCAGACGCCTACCTGTTGGAGGTCAAAACCATGACCGGCACAGACACCCACACCCTGGAGCTGAAGCAGGGTGACACGCTTAAAATTCGATTTGAAACGGTGAAGGGGTCGCTGCACATGAAGATCACGGCGCCGGACGGAACGGTGCTCTATCAGGGAGACGGAACCGTGACGGCATTTACCGCAACGGCGCCTTTGGACGGCGCCTACGCAATCGTCGTCGTGGGGCAGAAGGCAAAGGGCAGCATCCACATTGATGTGGAAAGAGTCGCGCAGGGCGAGGGCGAAACGGAAAACGGCGGAGAGGGAAGTCTGAAGTAACAGAGGAAATCGGAAAGGAGCAATCTTGTAATGAAAATTGTAATGATTCACGGCCAGAACCATGAGGGCAGCACCTGCATGGTGGCGCGGGAGCTGGCCCATAAGGTCGGTGGGGAGATGCAGGAATTCTTTCTGCCACGGGATTTTGATGAGCCCTGCCTTGGCTGCTATACCTGCTTCAAAACGGACCTGACCCACTGCCCCCACTATAAGAAGCTGGAGCCTCTTGTGGCGGCCGTTCTGGAAGCGGAGCTGCTGATTCTGGACAGCCCCGTGTATGTCTATCACGCTACGGGCCAGATGATGAGTTTTCTCGACCATTTCGGTACCTGGTGGATGGTCCACCGTCCCCGGCCGGAGATGGCAAAAAAGCAGGCGGTGGTGATCTCCACCGCCGCCGGAGGGGGCATGAAGAGTACCGCCAAGGATATGGCCGACAGTCTGGAAATGTGGGGCGTCCGCAAGGTGTACCGGCTGGGCTTCGGCGTGCAGGCAACAAAGCCTGACGAGATCCCGGCACGGATCGTGGAGCGCATTCACAGAGTGACGGACCGGGTCGCCGGTAAGATTCGGAAAAACGCGGGCAAGACCGGATACAACGGCCGGGCGAAAAAGTGGTTCTGCGTGATGCGCTTTGCCCATAAGCATTTTCCGCCCTCGGAGCCGGACTACGGATACTGGGAGAAGCGGGGCTGGCA
>JAEDJR010000210.1 GCA_016296235.1 Oscillospiraceae bacterium | reverse complement strand
GGCATGAATGTGTGCATGGATTTCGTGATGAACCATACCTCCGAGGATCACGAATGGGCGAAGCGGGCCAGAAGCGGTGACGGCGCGTATATGAGCCGCTACTTCTTCTACGCTGACCCCTCCGTCCCGCATATGTACGAGCGGACCGTGCCCCAGGTGTTCCCCACCACCGCGCCGGGGAACTTCACCTGGCTGCCGGAATGCCGTCACTGGGTCATGACCACCTTCTATCCCTATCAGTGGGATCTGAACTACGCCAATCCGGTGGTTTTCAACGAGATGATGTACAATTTCCTGTATCTCGCCAACCGGGGCGTGGATGTCATGCGAATTGACGCGGTTCCCTATATCTGGAAAGAAATCGGCACCTCCTGCCGCAATCTGCCCCAGGTGCACACCATCGTGCGGATGATGCGGCTCATCGGACAGATTGTCTGCCCCTCGGTGATCCTGCTGGGCGAGGTGGTCATGGAGCCGTCCAAGGTGGCGCCCTACTTCGGAACGCCGGAAGCACCGGAATGCCACCTGCTGTACAACGTGACCACCATGGCCACCATCTGGCACACCGTGGCGACCAAGGATGTGCGTCTGCTGCGGCAGCAGCTGGAGATTCTGCGCCGTCTTCCCAAAAATCAGATGTTTCTCAACTATCTGCGCTGCCACGACGACATCGGCTGGGGTCTGGACTATCTCACATTGAGAAGCTACGGCATGGAGGAGGTCCCCCACAAGCAGTTCCTCAACGACTATTTCCGCGGCTATACCGGCAGCGCCAGCCGGGGCGAGCTATACAATGAGGATCCCGTGACCAAGGACGCCCGCTTCTGCGGCACCACCGCCTCCATGTGCGGCATCGGGCTGGAGGCCGCCCGGGCGGAGGGCGTCCGGCTGGATCTGATGCTCCACGCGTTGATGCTGTTCCAGTCCGGCATTCCGGTGCTGTACAGCGGCGATGAAATCGGGCAGCTCAATGACGTTTCCTATCACAATGATCCCAACAAGGCGGCGGATTCCCGCTACCTGCATCGCGGCAAAATGCCCTGGGAGCAGGCGGCGCAGATCGGGGACAGAGAAACGGTTGCCGGACAGATCTTTGAAGGCCTGCGGGAATTGGAGGCTCTGCGCCGGGCGCATCGGGCTTTCTCCGCCGATGCCGATGTTTGGACCTGGGATACCTGGACAGACCGCGTTCTGGGGGTTGGCCGCTATGAAAGCGGTGAAAAGCTGCTGGGATTGTTCAACTTTGGCGAAGAACAGGCAGAAATCCCCCTGCCGCCTGGAAAAGCAGAAAATCTGATGACAGGTGCACCCTGCGGCCACACCGTCACCGTACCGGGACGTGGTTTCTTATGGCTTCATCAAGAGGTGTAATCCATGAAAGACGAAAGCTACATGAAGGCGCTGCAGCAAATTCGTCTCCAGTCTGAACCCCAGTCCGAAGCTCCCACCACGGGAACTCCGGAGTATTTCACCAAAGAAGCCTTCTGGAGAGATGCGCTGAAATCAGAAAGCCTTCTTTATTGGATCGCATTCCATATCGGATATATCCGGGAGGACAGAACATGATGAACAATTTCCTTTTTTCCGCTCCCGGCCGCACGGAGATCAGCGGCAATCACACCGACCATCAGCACGGCTGCGTCCTGGCAGCGGCGGTCAATCTGGAAACGGTGGCGGAGGTGACCCTCAACGATGACGGCGTCATCCGCGTGGCTTCCGAGGGCTATGCGCCCGTGGAGATCGATCTGCGGGATCTGTCCGTTCACGAGGCAGAAAAGAATACCACCGCCGCTCTGATCCGGGGCGTTGCGGCCAATTTTGCCCAGCGTGGAGCCAAGCTCCGGGGCTTCGACGCATCGGTCCGCTCCACAGTTCTGCCCGGCAGCGGCCTTTCCAGCTCCGCGGCCTTTGAGGTGCTGATCGGCACCATCTGCAACGAGCTGTTCTTTGGCGGCAAGCTCACCGCCGTGGAGATCGCCCAGATCGGCCAGTGGGCGGAGAACGTCTACTTCGGCAAACCCTGCGGACTCATGGATCAGACTGCCTCCAGTGTGGGCGGCATGGTGTTCATCGACTTCGCGGATCCGGCAAATCCCGTGGTGGAAAAGCTGGACTTCGACTTCGCCAAGGCCGGCCATGCCCTGTGCATCATCGACAGCGGCGCCGATCACGCCGATCTCACCGGCGAATACGCCGCCATCCCCGCAGAAATGAAGGCCGTGGCCCGGCTTCTGGGCAGGGAGGTCCTGCGGGACGTGCCGGAAGCGGAATTTTTCGCGGCCATTCCTCAGCTCCGGGGCCGGGTGCCCGACCGGGCGATTTTGCGGGCGGTGCATTTTTACCAGGAGAACCAGCGGGTCCAGGCCCAGGCCGAGGCCCTGCGGCAGAACGATTTCGCGGAATTCCTGCGCCTGACCAGGGAGTCCGGCCGCAGCTCCTGGATGTATCTGCAGAACATCACCCCCGCCGGTGCCATCGACCACCAGGAGGTGGCCGTGACCCTGGCCCTGTGCGATAGTTTGCTGAGCGGCCGGGGCGCCTTCCGTGTTCACGGCGGCGGCTTCGCCGGTACGGTCCAGGCCTTTGTGCCCCTGGACCTGCTGGATGAGTTTAAAGCGAAAATCGAAGCAGTTCTCGGCGCGGGCGCCTGCCACGTCCTGTC
>JAEDJR010000209.1 GCA_016296235.1 Oscillospiraceae bacterium | reverse complement strand
TCGATCAGCTCCCGCCCCTCCGTGGTTCCGGCAAAGACACAGATTTTATACATCCCGGTATCCCCTCGGTGTTACCATTTTTTCGCCAATGGATTTGGTCATGCTGTTGCCGATGAATACGGTGCAGAACATATCCACGGGAGCGGTGCCCAGCTCTGACAGCGTCAGCAGCCGGCTGCTTTCACCCTCCCGGCCGATCCGGCTGGCAATGCCGCAGACCCGATCCCCGGGCAGCTGCCGCAGCAGGATGTCGCAGGCACGGCGCAGGTGATCCGGCCGTCCGTGGCTGGCGGGGTTATAGAGCACAATGGAGAGATCTGCCTGAGCGGCGTTCTCCAGCCGTTTTTCGATCTTCTCCCAGGGGGTCAGCCGGTCGCTGAGGCTGATGACCGCGAAATCGTGGGTCAGAGGGGCACCCAGAAGCGCAGCGCCGCTGCAAGCCGCAGTCAGACCGGGGATCACCTGGATTTCCGGGTCAGGGCTTTCCCCACGCAGCTCATAAATCAGGGCCGCCATGCCGTAGATGCCGCTGTCGCCGGAGCACACCATGGCCACATTCTTCCCCTCCCGGGCCAGACCCAATGCCATCTGGCAGCGTTTCACCTCCTGGGTCATGGGGGTAGTCAGAAATTCCTTGCCCGGATACCGCTCCTTCACCAGATCCACATACACATGGTAGCCAATGATTACATCACAGTTCTTTAGAGCCCGGTCGGCTCCCACCGTCATATTCTCATAATCACCGGGGCCGATGCCCACAACCGCTACTTTACGCAAAACATACCTCCCAATGTTCCTGTGCAATGGCAACGGTGACACCGTCCATTGCGGTTTTTCTTACAAGCAGCGTTTCCGCTCCAATCATCGCCGCCCGTTCACATACATTGTCCACCCCGGTTACCCGCAGTACACGTTCTGACGCGGTAAATTCGCCGGGAACAGCCTGCAGCTCCCCGGCGGAGTAGAAGACAGCGGGAAGCTCCCATTTTTTACAGAATTCCAGCAGCCCGGCTTCATCCGCTTTTAAGTCAATGGACGCTACCTGCCGGATGGCCTTAGGGTGAATGCCATGCTCCCGGAAAACCTGATTTACTGTCGACTCGATGGCCTCACAGGACGTTCCCCGGCGGCAGCCGATGCCCAGATGCAGCACCGGCGGCACCAGCAGCAGGGTTTCGTCAAAGGGTTCCCGCTTTCTGGCGGAAATGCAGATTCCGATTTCTCCGGACGTTCCTTCCACCGTGCCGCCGGGCAAAGGGGTTACCATGGGAAAGTCCGAGCAGATTGGCACGGTTGCTTCCAGAATCCGGGCGGAGACGTGCTTCGCGGCAGAAAGGCTGGCGATATGCAGCCCCTGGCTTGCCGCCCAGGCATCCACAGAAAATTTTTGGTGGATGTCCGTGGCAGTGGTAATCACCGGGGTCGCCCCCAGGAAATCCGCCAGTTCCATTGCCAGCGCATTTGCTCCGCCAATATGTCCGGAAAGCAGAGGAACCGTGAATCTTGCCAGCTCATCCACGGCAATAACCGCCGGATCCGTCAGCTTGCTTTTTACATGTGGCGCGATTTCCCGGACGGCGATGCCGCAGGAGCCGACAAAAATCAAAGCGTCCGCCCAGTCAAACAGCGGGCCATAAAAGGACGGCGACGGACGCTGAATGGGGGCAAAGCCCGCTTCCGAAAACCGCTCCATGGTAAATACCTGAATCTCATTGCCCTTGAAGTGTTCCAATACTCTGCGGGCGGTTTTACAGCCCTGACGACTGTATGCAAACAGGGCGATTTTCATTGGCTGGCCTCCCGGAATTCTGTGGAAAAATCCGGGGCGTACAGGCGGCTGCGTTCATAACGGTCACCCAGGCAGTCACCCACGATAATAAGCGCTGTCTTGGTAAGATGATTTTCCGTCACCGTCCGGTGCAGGGTCTCCACGGTGCAGCGCAAAATTTTTTCTTCCGGCCAGGTGGCCTTGTAAACCACTGCCACGGGCGTGCTGCCGGGATAACCGCCTTCCAGCAGCTCCCTTTGCAGCTTTTCTGTCAGGCCGGTGCTGAGAAACAGCACCATGGTGGCCTGATGGGATGCCAGTTCCCGGATGGACTGTCCCTCCGGCACCGGTGTCCTGCCCGCCGCCCGGGTGATGATAACGGTCTGACTCACATCCGGCAAAGTGTACTCCGCCCGCAGGGAGGACGCCGCCCCGCAGAAGGCGCTGACGCCGGGGCAGACATCGTAGGCAATGCCCAGTTCATCCAGCTCGTCAAACTGCTCCCGCACCGCGCCGTAGATGCTGGAATCACCGGTATGCAGCCGGACGGTGGTTTTTCCCTGGGCTTCGGCACTCCTGATCACTTCCAGCACCTGTTCCAGGGTCATTTCCGCGCTGTTATAAACCTCACAGCCCTGGCTTGTATAGTCCAAAAGCTCCGGGTTGACCAAAGACCCCGCGTAAATCACCACGTCCGCTTCCGCCAGCAGTCTTGCGCCTCTGACTGTGATCAAATCTACCGCGCCGCTTCCGGCTCCCACAAAATGCACCATAGCGTTTCACTCCTTCACAATGATCAGAGAATAGTAGCTGGGATTATCCGGGAAGCTGGCGGCGCCGTGGTAGACAGCCTCCCCCGGCATACCGCAGTTTTCCACCAGAACCGCTTCCTGCCCGCTCTCCAGAATGC
>JAEDJR010000036.1 GCA_016296235.1 Oscillospiraceae bacterium | reverse complement strand
AGCTTGACACCCCTCAGGCCCTTCGGGCCAGCTCCCCTATTGTAGGGGAGCCATGGACTGCTGTGCGCCAAAATACCTCCCTGCAATTTGAGAAACCCCCGGGACTGGCGTCCCGGGGGTTTTTGATGCGTCTCAGTTCTTATTGAAGATGCGGAAGATGGCGTCGATATCGCTGTCGTCCTCCACGGGGCGGCTCTTCTCCACGTTGGAGGAGAATGCGCCCTGGCGGCCGGTGGAAGTGGTCTTCTTCTCATCGAAGCCGGTGGCAATGACGGTCACGCGCATCTCATCCTGCAGGCTGTCGTCAAAGGCGGAGCCGAAGATGATGTTGGCCTCGGGATTGGCGGCCTCCTGCACGATGCTGGCGGCGGTTTCCACGTCGTCCAGACCCAGGTCGGAGGAGCCGGTGATATTGATCAGCACGCCCATGGCGCCGTTGATGGAGGTCTCCAGCAGGGGGCTGGCCACAGCGGCCATGGCAGCCTGTTCGGCCTTGTCCCGGCCGGTGGCGGTGCCGACGCCCATATGCGCACGGCCGGCGTCCTTCATGATGGCGGACACGTCCGCGAAGTCCAGGTTGATGTTCACATGCTCGGAGTAGCCCACCAGCTCGGAAATGGACTGGACGGCCTGCTTCAGCACATCATCGGCAATGCCGAAGGCGTTGGCGAAGGTGATCTTCTGATCGGTGACGTATTTCAGACGGTCGTTGGGGATGATAATCAGGCTGTCCACCTTGTCGGACAGATTGGCAATGCCCATCTCCGCCTGCTTCATGCGGTTGGCGCCCTCAAACTTGAAGGGCTTGGTCACCACGCCCACGGTCAGGATTCCGGCCTCGTGGGCCAGATCCGCGATGATGGGAGCCGCACCGGTGCCGGTACCGCCGCCCATACCGGCGGTGATAAAGACCATATCGGTGCCTTCCAGAACCTTGGCGATGGCAGCCTTGGATTCCTCCGCAGACTTCTGGCCGATCTCCGGCTTGGAGCCTGCGCCCATACCGCCGGTGAGCTTCTCACCGATCTGGATCTTGTTCCGGCAATTGGACTTGTTCAGGTCCTGCTTGTCGGTGTTGACCACCACAAACTCAACGCCGCCGACGCCGGCGTCGATCATGCGGTTGACAACGTTATTGCCGGCGCCGCCGACGCCGATCACTTTTATGGAAACTACTTTTTCTTCAAAATCAGGCATGGGATTTCCTCCTATGTATAGACTGCGCACGCGCTATTCTGGTTCACATAATGTTACTTTCCTATCATATCGCGGAAACCGGCTCAGGTCAATAGAAAATCGCCGGTTTTTGCCAAAAAAGTACAAATTACTCCCTGTCTGTCCAGGGTTCAAAGCTGGCCTTCCGCTCCTGGTCCAGGGTCACGTCGATGGTGCCCCGCTGATAGGGCTCCAGCAAATTCAGGACTTCTTTCAGATACCAGATCTTATAGTCCAGTTCATTGGCGCCGCCCAGCAGCACCTCATACTGTTCGCCGCAGAGCATCCGGATGTCATAGCTCTTCTCCGTGTTCACGGAGGTCACCAGATCCAGAAGGCCGGAGCCTTCCATCTGGCTCAGAACGGACAGGGCGGCATGCAGGGAGTCCTCCATGCCCTCCGAGGCCTTTGCCTGCTGGCCGGCCTCCGGCGCCGTCACGGTAAAGCCGTTGAGCTCGATCACCTGTCCGTCAAATCCATCCATGGTACTGCCGAGAATGCGGCCGGCGGTATTGATATACCAGGTGCTGCCCACGTCGGCCATGACCACGCCGGCAACCTCGCTCTCTTCAATTTTGATGACAACCGTGTCCGGCAGGATCAGACCCACGCTGGTATGGAGCACATAAGGCATCCGCGCCGTGATGTTGCCGTTGACCGCCGCGCGGTTGACCATGAGCAGATTGTCGCCCACCTCCACGCCGGAGATTTCTATGACCTGATCCGCGGAATAGATCCGGTTTCCCTGAACCTCCACCGTCCGGACCCGGAAGAAAAGCGCCACGCCAAGGACAATAGCCGCCACCACAGCCAGCATAATCAGCAGTCTGCCGGCAAAACCGGTTCGATTATCATGCCGCTGGGACGTCCGTCTCCCGGACGTTCTCCTGGCGGATTTTCTCTGGTATGCCATGGTTTTCTCCTCCACTGGGGATTTGCTTGCAGAATATTATACATCATGACGCAGGAAATTTCCAGTCGTTTTCTTGCCCAATCTCCGCACCCAATTTCCGGAGTCCGCCCTCCAGGTTATCATACCCGCGATGCAGGTGATTTATTCCATAAACCCTGCTTTCGCCCGGCGCCTGGAGCGCGGCAATCACAATGGCAGCCGAAGCCCGCAGATCACTGCCCCCGGCCTCGGCCGCGTGCAGCTGCCGCACGCCCCGAACCAGAGCCGTGGGGCCGGCGGTTTCGATCTCTGCGCCGAACCGGCGAAGCTGGGCCACATGGCTGAAGCGCCGTTCGAAGATGGTTTCGGAGAACCGGGTGCAGCCGTCAGCCCGCAGCAGCGCCGCCATGACCAGCGCCTGGGCGTCCGTGGGAAATCCGGGATAGGGGGCCGTCTGGATGGTGCCTGCCGCCCGCAGCGGGCCGTCCGACCGGAGCTTCAGGCAATCCCCCGTCTGCTCCACCCGGCAGCCGGCGTCGGACAGCGTCTCCAGCACCGGCAGCAGCAGCCCGCCGTCGGTATGTAGCAGAGTGATGTCTCCGCCGCAGCCCGCTGCAGCGCACAGATAGGTGGCCGTCTCAATGCGGTCGGGCAGGACGGTACAGGCGGCGTCCCCCAGGGGGCGGCCTCCTGCCACTGTCAGTGTCTCCGTGCCCACGCCGGAAATCTCTGCGCCCATGGCCCGGAGGAATTCCGCCAGACAGGCAATTTCCGGCTCCCGGGCCGCATTGCGGATTATCACGGTTCCCCGGCAGGCCGCAGCCGCCAGGAGTGCGTTTTCCGTGGCTCCGACGCTGGGGAACAGCAGATCTATGGTGCAGCCGTGGAGCTTGGAGGCCTCGCAGCGGATTTCTCCCTCCTGCAGCGTCACCGCTGCGCCCATCTGCGCCACAGCGTCCAGATGCAGGTCTATGGGCCGTTTTCCCAGGGGGCATCCTCCGGGCATGGTCAGCACCGCACGGCCAAACCGGCCAAGCAGCGGCCCCAGGAACAGCACCGACGCCCGCATCCGGGCCATCAGCTCCGCCGGTACCCGCCAGGCCGTTACAGATTGGGTGTCCACGGTCAGGGTCTTTCCGGTCCGGTGAACCCGGCCCCCCAGGACTTCGATGATCTCCGCCGCCAGGGCCACGTCGGTGATATCCGGGCAGTTATGCAGGATGTAAGTCCCGCCGTGGAGTACCGTTGCCGCCAGCAGCGGCAGCGCCGCGTTTTTTGCACCGTTGATTTCCACCGTTCCACAGAGCGGATTCCCTCCGCCAATGACCAATGCTTCCACCCGATCCCCTCCGCATTTTTTTCATCCTATGCGGTATGACTGGGAGGGGTGCGAAATCGCTTTTTACTTACCTGCCAGTTCCCGGATCACGGCGAAGATCTGCTCCGCGGCGTCCACCACCGCCATATTCCGGGCAGCGGTTCGCATGGCGCGCAGCCGTTCCGGATCAGACAGCAGGCTTTTGGCCGCTTCATAGAGGCTGTCGCCGTCGCAGTCCGCCTCCCGGATGACCACGGCAGCACCGTGGCGCTCCAGAACCCGGGCATTTTTCTCCTGGTGGTTGTCCGTGACGTTGGGGGACGGCACCATGATGCAGGGCGTGCCGGAGGCGCAGACCTCGCTGATGGTGGCGGCGCCGGCACGGCAGATCACCAGGTCTGCCGCCGCCATGACCTGCGGCATATTGTAGATGTACTCCCGCATGTCCAGCTGGGGATATTGCTCCAGCTCCAGGCCCTGCTCCCGGACGTAGTCCGGCATCCACCGCCAGCCATAGGAGCCGGTGGCGTGAATATGGTGGAACAGGCCCTCCCGGGCCTCCGGGAGGAAAAAGCGGGCGATCTTTTTATTCATCTCCCGGGCGCCCAGGCTGCCCCAGGCAGAGACGATCAGCGGCCGGCCGTCCTCCAGGCCCAGGGCTTTGCGGGCGGCCGCCTTGTCCGTATAGAGGAACTCGCTCCGCACGGGCATACCGGTGACGATGACCCGTTCCGGATGCTCGTAGCAGCTGCGGCTGTCCTCGAAATTCACCATGATCCGGTCCACGCTGCCGGCCACCATGCGGGTGGTCAGGCCGGGAACGGCGTTGGATTCATGGACGGCCGTGGGGATTCCCAGGCGGGCCCCCATTTTCAGGGCCGGAAAGCTGGCATATCCGCCGGTGCCCACAATCACATCCGGCTGAAATTCCCGGATGATCCGGCCGGCCTTTTTCATGGAACCGGCCATATGGAACAGAGTGGTCACGTTGTGCCAGATTCCGGCCGGCGTCAGCTTTCTCTGGTAGTTGGAGATCTTCAGGGTCTCCAGGGGAAAGCCCTCCCGGGGAACCAGCTTATTCTCCATGCCGTCCTCCGCGCCCATGAAGAGGATTTCACACCCCGGCATGCGCTCCCGGCACAGCCGAGCCACGGCGATGGCCGGACTGATGTGGCCGCCGGTTCCGCCGCAGGTAAATATGATTCGCAGGATAATCCCCCCTTACCTTCAAAGCAGCAGTTGGTTGTCGCTTTGCCGGGACACGCTGAGAACCAGGCCCATTTCAAACAGCTGCAGCAGCAGCGCCGTGCCGCCGTAGGAGAAGAAGGGCAGCGAGATGCCCGTGGCCGGCAGGAAATTGGTGACCACGCCGATGTTGAAGAACACCTGCAGGGCCAGCAGGGTGGAAATGCCGCCGGCCAGCAGCGCGCCGAAGCGGTCCCGGGCGTGCATGGCAATCCAGAAGCCGCGGAGAATCAGCAGCATAAACAGCAGAATGATGACCACGGCGCCGACAAAGCCCAGCTCTTCACACACAATGGGGAAAATATAGTCGTTGTGCTCCTCGGGCAGATACAGATACTTCTGCCGGCTTCGGCCCAGACCCAGGCCCATGAGGCCGCCGGAGCCGATGGCGTAGAGGGACTGGACGATCTGGAAGCCGTCGCCCTGGGGATCCGACCAGGGATTCCGCCAGGCCGTGACACGGGCGGAGGCGTAGTCCATGAAATTCAGATAGACAAAGCCGAACACCGCCACCACGCCGAAGCCCAGAGCAAACCACCGCAGCTGCGCGCCGCCCATAAACAGCATGGCCGCCACCACCGCCGTGATAATCACAATGCCGGACAGGTGTTTCTGCAGCACCAGCGTCAGCACCAGAATGCCCCAGATCCCAAGGAACGGGATCAGGCCCCGGAAGGTTTTCATTTTCTCCTTGGCCGTAGAAATCATGGCGGCATAGCTCATGATGACCGCCAGCTTCGCCACCTCCGAAGGCTGGAAGCTGGTAAAGCCCAGGTAGATCCAGCGCTTTGCGCCGCCCTCCTCTGTGCCGAAAATCGGCACCATCATCATCAGGACAATTGTAACTGCCAGAATCGGGAAAGCCAGGGCGCGCCACATCTGATAGTTCAGCCGGCTGACAAAGAGCATGACCGCGATGCCGAAAACGGCGAAGCCGCCCTGACGGGCAAAATAGTAGGTGGAGCTTTTCTCCTTGACATAGGCCGACGCATAGCTGGCAGAGAACATCATGATGACGCCGATGACTACCAGCAGCACCGTCAGCAGCAGAAAGGGCATATCCATCAGGCCCCGCTCATCGAGAATAATCTTCTCCTTGGGAGCCTGAACCTGCGGTTCCGGATCGGGCAGGATATTTCCTTTTGGGAACTGAATGGTGTTGTTCATAGGAGGCTCCTTTCCGGAAGCAGTGGGAAGCAATCAGAAACGGTTCATGATGCCAAGCCAGGCCAGAACGCACATCAGCACTGTGATGCCGGTAAAAACGCTGAAAATTTTGATCTCACTCCAGCCGCCCATCTCCAGATGATGATGGAACGGCGCCATGCGGAAGATCCGCTTGCCATGGGTGGCCTTGAAATAGAGCACCTGGATGATGTCCGACAGGGCCTCGATGATATAGATGATGCCCACCAGGATCAGAATCAGGGGCATATCCAGGGCGAAGGCCATACCGCAGACGGCGCCGCCCAGGAACAGGGAGCCGGTGTCGCCCATGAACACCTTGGCCGGGTGGAAGTTATAGCACAGGAAGCCCAGCAGGCCGCCCACCAGGGCCGCCGGGAACAGGGCCAGGGTCTCGCTGCCCCAGCACCAGGCGGTTACGGTGAAGAACACCATGACCGGCAGCGTGACGCCGCTGGCCAGACCGTCGATGCCGTCGGTCAGATTGACGGCGTTGACGCAGCCCACGATGACAAAGGTGGCAAACAGCAAATAGACCACCCAGTTGAGCTGCCAGGAGACGTTGAAAAACGGGATATAGATCTCGCCGGTCAGATTGCCGTTCCAGCGCAGCAGCGCCAGGTAGGCAAGGGCCACAGCCAGCTGCAGAATCAGCTTCTGCAGGGCCGTGAGACCCAGATTCCGCTTCATCCGGACCTTGACAAAGTCATCCGCAAAGCCGATGGCGCCGAAAACCAGAGAAAAGCCCAGCACCATCAGGTGCTCATAGGTGCCCGCCAGCATGGCTGTCCAGCCGCCTGCCACCACACAGACCACCGCTGCCGCGATGAACATCAGGCCTCCCATGGTGGGCGTCCCCTGCTTGATATTGTGCCACTTGGGGCCGATTTCCCGGATGGACTGGCCTGCCTTCAGGGCGTGCAGGGCGGGTATGAGAACGCGGCCCAGCAGGACCGACAGAAGAAAGCTCACAACAACGGTGATGATGATAGGCATGGGGTTACTCTCCTTCGAACAGGTGAAATTTCACAATTGGATATTATTGACGATCTTTTCCGGATTGTCAACCGTCAGTTTTTTCTGCCAGAAAATCCTGAAGCACCTGCTCCATTTTCATACCGCGGCTGCCCTTGAACAGCAGGATGTCGCCGGGCCGGGCCAGACGGCGCAGGGCGTCGGCCATCTCCCCCTTGTCGTTGAAGTGCAGAGTGCATTTGGGGCTCATGCCGCCGGTGACAGCGCCGGTGATGATCCGTTCGGAATGATGGCCGTAGGCCAGGACCAGATCCGCCGCCACGGCCGCCAGCCGTCCCACACGGTAGTGCTCCGCCATGGCACGGCTGCCCAGCTCCAGCATATCGCCCAGAACCGCAATCCGCCGGCCCTGGCACGGACGCTCCGCCAGAACCCGCAGGGCGGCTTCCATGGATTCGGGACCGGCATTGTAGCAGTCCTCGATGATGGTGAAGCCCCGCTCCTCATAAATCCGCTGCCGCATGCCGGTGTTGTGGAACAGGCCCAGCTGATACTGGATCGTCTCCGGCGAAATCTCCTGCAGCAGGCCCACGGTGATGGCCGCCAGGGCGTTATAGACCGTGTGCCGTCCCTCCTGGGGCACATAGACCTGGAACCGCTGTCCCAGACCGCGGACCGTGAAATACACGCCGCCGTCCATCTGCCGCACGTCCTCCGCCAGCACGTCGCAGCGGTCGTTCTCCATGCCGAAATAGACCCGGCGGTGCTTGCCCTCCCGCAGGTTCCACAGCAGCGGCTCGTCGCCGTTGAACACCGCCACGCCGTCGGGCTGGATGCCCTGCATGATCTCCAGCTTGGCCTTGAGAATGCCCTCCCGGGTGCCCAGATGCTCGATGTGCATGGTGCCGATGTTGGTGATAACCACCACGTTGGGCCGGGCAATGGAGGTGAGATAGGACATCTCGCCGAAGTGGTTCATGCCCAGCTCCAGCACGGCCAGCTCCGTATCCGCCGGCATTTCCATGATGGTGATGGGCAGGCCCAGATTGTTGTTGTGATTGCCCTGGGTCTTGGCGACCTTGTATGTTCCGGACAGCACGCAGGCGATCATTTCCTTGGTGGTGGTCTTGCCCACACTGCCGGTGATGGCAACCACAGACACACCGGACGCCTGACGGTAGGCGCGGGCGATGTCGCCAAAGGCCAGCAGCGTATCCTTCACCACAATCTGCGGCAGAGAATCCTCCACCGGATGGCTCACCAGAGCCGCCGCGGCGCCGGCCTCCCGGGCCTTGGCCACGAACTGGTGGCCGTCAAAATGCTCGCCGGTAATGGCGATGAACAGATCGCCGGGACGGACGTCCCGGGAATCCTGCCGAATCCCGGTCACCACCGGATCCGCGTCCGCAGGCTGGACGGTTCCGCCGCACCATTGGGCCAGTTGTTTCAGTGTCAGCTCTTTCATAGGCTTCCTCAATTCCCCATCAGGTGGGCGGCGACTTCCTCCCGCTCATCCAGATGGAATTTTTCGTGTCCGATTTCCTGGTAGGTCTCATGACCCTTGCCGGCCAGGACGATCACGTCTCCGGCGGCGGCGTTGTCCATGGCCCAGCGGATGGCCTGCCGGCGGTTTTCTATAACCGTGCAGGGCGTATCCAGCCGCCGGACGCCCTCCAGAATTTGATCGATGATCTTCATGGGATCCTCTGTGCGGGGATTGTCCGAGGTCACCACCACCACGTCGGCCAGCCGGGCCGCAATTTCGCCCATGATGGGCCGCTTGATGGGGTCCCGGTCGCCGCCGCAGCCAAAGACCGCAATGACCCGGCCGCGGGAGAACTCCCGGACGGTGTTCAGGATGTTTTCCAGGCTGTCCGGCGTGTGGGAATAGTCGATGAGCACCGTGTATTCCTTACCCGGAGTGGGAACCACCTCTGCCCTGCCCTTGACGCCCCGGGCCGTGGCCAGGGCATCCGCCGCGTCCTCCAGGCTGACGCCGAGGGTCAGGGCAGCCCCCAGGACGGACAGGGCGTTGTACACGGAAAATTTGCCGGGAATTCCCAACGTGGCCGGTACCTGCCGGTTCTGATAAGCGGCCAGGAAGGCCACCTGGTGGGGATGCAGCTCCACCGCCCGGGCCGACAGATCTGCCGGGCCGTTGGCGGAATAGGTCAGCACCGGGCACCTGGCCTCGGCCAGCATCTTCTCCGCTGCCGGGTCATCCAGATTGATGACGCCATGGCGGCTCATGGAGAAGAGCATGGACTTGGCCTTGCGGTATTCCTCCATGGTCTTGTGGAAGTCCAGGTGATCCTGGGTCAGGTTGGTGAACACGCCGGTCTCAAAGGGAATGCCGGCCACCCGGTGCAGGGCCAGGGCGTGGGAGGAAACCTCCATAATCACATGGGTGCAGCCGGCGTCCAGCATCCGGCGGAACAGGGCCTGCAGGTCATAGCTCTCCGGGGTGGTCCGCTCCGTGTGCAGCACCTGGTCGCCGATCATATTCTGGATGGTTCCCACCAGCCCCACTTTGGCCCCCAGGGTTCGCTCCAGAATATGCTTGAGCAGGTAGGTGCTGGTGGTCTTTCCGTTGGTGCCGGTGAAGCCGATCATGGTCATGTGCTCCGCTGGCCGGCCGAACCAGTTGGCGCTGGCCAGCGCCAGGGCCTCCCGGGTATCGGGCAGCAGCACATAGCTGCCGGGCCCCTGGGGCCGTTCCTGGCAGAACACCACCGCCGCGCCCTTCTCCCGGGCCATGGGAATAAACCGGTGGCCGTCGGCTGCAAAGCCGGGGATGGCCACGAACAGGCCGCCGGGCTGCACCTGACGGGAATCATAGCAGATCCCGGTGATGTCCTGCTCCAGATCCGCGTGAACCTCCAGGGGCGTCAGCCCCCGGAGCAAATCCTTGAGTTTCATGAAGTACCTCCGTAAAATCAGTCGCCGGCAGAGTGGTCCGTAAACTCCACTGTCACCGTGGTGCCTCTGGGCACCATGGTTCCCGCTGCGGGATTCTGATAGGTGACCGTGGTATACATATCGTCCTTGTTGGCGCCGGTCACCAGCATATAGACGCCGCCGTTGGTGGCCAGGTAGTTGGCGTTGAACATGGTCATGCCCATGAAATCCGGCACCTCCACCAAGTCGTCGGGCGCGTCCTGGTTGAAGTACAGCACCACCTGGGACTTGCCGGGGATCATAGCGCCGGCGGCCGGAATCTGATCCATGACCACCGCGCCTTCGCCCACCTTGCGGTAGGTGAAGCTCTTTTCCGAGAGGATCTCCGCCGCCTCCGCCTCCGTCATGCCTGCCAGATCGGGCATGGACAGGGTAATCAGGTTCAGATCCGCGTCGCTGTAATCGGGTTCAATGCCGAGATAGGGCAGAATGTCCGCCATAATGGTGCCCACCGTGGGAGCGGCCATGGCGCCGCCGCCGATGAGGCCGGTGTTGGTCTGCTTGTTGGGCGTATCCAGCACCACCAGCACCACATATTTTGGATCATTGATGGGCGCTACGCCCACAAAGGAACAGATTTTATCGTCCACCAGCTTGCCGAATTCATCGTAGACGTCCATTTTTTCCGATGTTCCGGTCTTGCCGCCCACCCGGTAGCCGGGCACCTTCGCCTTGCTGGCCGTACCATCGGTGACGACGTACTCCATCATGGTCCGCATGGCGGCGGAGGTCTCCTCACTGATGACCTGGCGCAGCACCGTGGTCTCATTCTTCTGCACCACGTTTCCGTCGGCGTCCTGGACCTCCTTGACAATATACGGCTCCAGCAGATAGCCGCCGTTGACCACGGCCGCCACCGCCCGCGCCAGCTGAATGGGCGTGATACGGAAGGTCTGGCCGAAGGTGGTGGAAATCATCGACGCCTGGGAGACGCCGCAGAAATCGTCATGGCTGAAAAACACGCCTTTGGCCTCGCCGGGCAGATCCACGCCGGTCAGCTCCAGGAAGCCGAAGTTCTTGATATACTGATAGAACGTCTCGTCGCCCATATAGACGCCCATGGTGGCAAAGGCCGGGTTGCAGGAATTGCCCAGGGCCTCCATGGTGGTCTCCTGACCGTGGCCGATCAGCTTCCAGCAGTCCACCGGCTGGTCACGGTTGGCAAACTTATGGCCGGTGCCGTTGCAGACAAAGGTGGTATTCTCCGTCACCGCGCCGGAATCCAGGGCCGAGGACAGGGTGATGAGCTTGAAGGTGGAGCCGGGTTCATAGCCGTCCGAGACGCAGCGGTTGCGCCACTGCCGCAGGCGGGCCGTGGCCATGGCGGCATTGTAGGCGGCGATGGCGTCGGTATAAGCCTGACTCTTTTCGTCCAGCCGCAGGGCCTCCTGATACTGCCGGTCCAGCTCCTGACGAAGCTCGTCGTCATAGATCTCCTGGTAATTGTTGGGATCATAGCCGCCCAGGGTTGCCATGGCCAGGATTTCGCCGGTGTTGACGTCCATGACCAGTCCGCAGGCGCCGTTGAGCACGTCATAGCGCTCCATGGCCTCCTCCAGGTTCTTTTCCAGGTAATACTGGGCCGTCACATCCAGGGTCAGCACCAGAGAGTTGCCGTCGGAGGCGTCATAGTATTTCTCGTAGGTATAGAGCATCTCCGTGCCATGGTTGCCCTTGGTGGTGATAATGGCGCCGGCGTTGCCCGTCAGGGTGGCGTCGTAGTAGGCCTCCAGGCCCTCGGCGCCCACATTGTCCGACCGGACAAAGCCCAGAATCTGCCCCGCCAGGGAACCGTAGGGGTAGTACCGCTGGGAGTCCATCTCCAGGTTCACCAGGCCCGTCAGATCGTTGTCATTGATGAATTTGCGCACCTCCTGGGCCGTCTCCTCCGGCACCTTGCGCTTGACCACCTTGTAATAATAGGCCGTATCGGCCGCCTGCTCCCGGACGAACTCCGCGTCCACATCCAAAATCTCGCTGAGTCCCCGGGCAATGAAGTCCACGGAACGGCAGGCGTTATACTGCTTGCCGGCCAGCCGCTTCTCCTCCTCCGCTTTCTGGGCTGTCTGAATGGCGTTGGGATCCAGGAAAATGGTTTCCACCGTGGCAGAGGACGCCAGAATGTTCATGTTCCGGTCATACACCACCCCACGGGAGGCCGTCAGCGACGTGCTGCGGGTCTGGTTCCGGATGGCCATTTCCTCATACTTATCGTGATCCCGGATCATCAACTGATACAGCGTGGCGATCAGCGGGATAAAAAGAACAACGCCACACAAAATCATCAAGATCAATGTGCGGCTCAAGATCGTTCGGTTGGCCCGCTCCCTGGCGGAGCCGGCCTGGCGTTTTGCTTTCATGTTACGGGGTCTGCGTGCCATATCCGGTATCCTTTCCGTTACTCAGCAGGAGCAGGGCGGCAACCTGAGGCGCCGCCCTGCCTGATTGACCTGCTACATTCTATCGTATCCTCAGGACAGATATTCTACCAATCCGCTGGCGCTGTTCCGGATAGCCTGGAGGATCCGCTGGATCAGATTGGTCTTTTCCACGGCGTAGATTTCCGCACGGTCAGAGCCGGAGAGGTTGAGGTAGACCGTCTGCTCCCGGGTGGGAACGCCCAGGCCCAGCTCCGTGGCCCGCTCCTCGATGTAATCCAGGTCGATGCTGCCCTCATAGAGGCTCTCCAGAACCACCTGCTCCTTCTGCAGCGCGGTCAATTCGCTATTGAGGTCGCTGACATGCTCCGTGGCCTCGTACAGCTGCACATAGCCGAACACCACCAGAATCAGCATGCACGCCACCACCATCATGCCCAGCACCGCCACCGGCGCAACCGCCGTCTTGGCCTTGACCCGCTGGCGCTTCCGGGGAAGCTGCCGTTCCTCCGGCAGACCGGGGTGCTGTATTTCCGGCGCGGTGGAACCGTTGGTATAAAGATTATAGGCGACGGAGCCGTCCATATCATATTGATTTCTTCTTGCCATGATTGGCTCCTTTCCAGCGTGCGGTTATAACGCCTCTGCCACTCTCAGCTTGGCGCTGCGGGCTCTGGGGTTTTCATTCAGCTCTTTCTCCCCGGAGACAATGGGCTTCCGGGTGAGAATTTTGACCTTAGGCTTCTTCCCGCAGACGCACACCGGGAATTCCGGCGGACAGGTGCAGCCCCGGGCGGCCTGCTGCATGGCGTTTTTCACAATCCGGTCCTCCAGGGAGTGGAAGGTGATGACCGCCAGACGGCCGCCGGGGTTCAGCCGGTCCATGGCGTCGTTCAGCATCCGCTCCACGCTGCCCAGCTCGTCGTTGACGGCGATGCGGATGGCCTGGAAGCTGCGCTTGGCCGGGTGCTGCTTTTCCCGCAGGGC